>JASJAY010000048.1 GCA_030066775.1 Planctomycetota bacterium | reverse complement strand
GCTCGCATGCGACGACCGCTGCAGCCCGTGGGAGGCGATGCAGCGTCGTCAGCCGCTCGCCGTCCCGGACCTCGAGGGCAGCGAGATCGAGTCGTGGGCTGCGCCGTGGGTGGCGCGGGAGGGATTCCGCGCCCAGGCCGTCGTCCCGCTCGTTGCCGGCGACGACGCCATCGGCGTGCTCGTCATCCACAAGCGAACGCCGCGTCGCTGGAAGCGGTCCGCGATGCAGTTCCTGCACGTGATGGCGAACCAGGCCGCGGTCGCGCTGGACACCGCGCTCTTGCGCGAGGGTGTGCGGGCCCGGCGCCGCATCGACGAGGAGCTCGCGGTCGCACGGCGCATCCAGGGCGGGCTCCTGCCCGGCGAGCTGCCCCAGGTCGCGGGCTGGCGCTTCCGTAGCGCGCAGGAGATGGCGCGACCGATCGGTGGCGACTTCTACGACTTCCTGCACTGGTCGGACGATCCGGGGCGCATCGGCATCGCCATCGGCGACGCGGCCGGCAAGGGCATCGGCGGCGCGCTGCTCATGGCCCAGGGGCTCGAGTCGCTGCGTGGCGCTGCCGAGGATCCCGGCGATCCCGTGGACGTGCTGCGCTACGTCAACGACCGCGTGGGCCGGGCCTGCGACTCGGGACACTTCCTGACGTGCTTCTACGGGGAGCTCGACACGCAGACCGGTCAGCTGCGCTTCTCCAACGCGGGACACGAGCCGCCGTACGTCTACCGCGCTGCGACGGGGGAGGTGGAGGAGATCCCTGCCTCGGGCACGGCGCTGGGCGTCCTGCCCGACTGCCGTTCGGTGCTGCGCGTGCTGCAGCTGGATCCCGGCGATGTCCTGGTGCTCTACTCGGACGGCGTGACGGAGGCCCGGGACGCGGCCGGCGAGCTCTTCGGCGACCAGCGTGTGCGCTGGGCCGTCCGGCGCGGCGGCCTGGCGGGCGACGTCCTGGAGGCCGTCCTCGACGCGGTGCGCGGTTTCACGGGCGAGGCCCAGCCCAGCGACGACATGACGGTGATCGTCGTCGAGCGGCGGCCCTAAGACAATCCGGTAACCTCTGCGCCCGGATCCGTCATGGAGGGATAGACCCCTCCGGACCCCCCTCATGAACGACGACCCCAAGACCCCGCCCGTCAGCGACGCCGAGGCCGCCGGCCTGCTCGAGATGGGGCTGTCCGAGCCGGGCACGCGTCCCGGCGCCGGCTTCGACGCGCCCTCGGCCTCCGACCTGGCGGCCCGGTTCCCCGAGCTCGAGATCATGGAGCTCCTCGGCCAGGGCGGCATGGGGGTCGTCTACCGCGCCCGCCAGCGGACGCTCGATCGCGTCGTCGCGCTCAAGGTGCTGCCCGAGGCGCTGTCGCGCGACCCCGCCTTCGCGGAGCGGTTCACCCGCGAGGCGCGCGCTCTCGCCAAGCTCTCCCATCCGCACGTCGTCGGGGTCTACGAGTTCGGCGAGCGCACCGGTCTCTACTACCTGCTGATGGAGTACGTGGACGGGGTGACCCTGCGTCAGCTGATGCGCACCGGCTCGCTGAACCCGCGCGAAGCGCTGACGATCGTGCCGCAGATCTGCGAGGCGCTGCAGTACGCCCACGAGCAGGGCGTGGTGCACCGCGACGTGAAGCCCGAGAACATCCTGCTCGATCGCAAGGGCCGCGTGCGCGTCGCCGACTTCGGCCTCGCCAAGCTCGCTGATCCGGGACCGGCTGACTTCACGTTGACCGGAACCCATCAGGTCATGGGCACCCTGCACTACATGGCGCCCGAGCAGTACAAGACGCCCGCCGACGTCGACCACCGCGCCGACATCTTCAGCCTCGGCGTCGTCTTCTACGAGATGCTCACCGGCGAGCTGCCCGTCGGGAACTTCAAGAAGCCCTCGAGCGAGAAGGACCTCGATGCGCGCGTCGACGAGATCGTCATGCGTGCACTCGAGCGCGAGCGCGACGCGCGCTACCAGAACGCCAAGGACGTCGAGGACGACGTCGAGACCGTGTTGCGCGAGCCGGCAAGGTCCGGACCGCGCTGCGGTCCACCGGCGTTCATGTCGCACATGCGCAAGCGCCACGCAGCCCGAGCCCGTGTGCGGGCCGACGAGCGTCCCGTGACCGCCTGGGCGCTGTGGGGCTGGTGGATCGCGATCATGGCGGCACCGATCGGCCTCGCGATCTGGGGCATCGTGTTCAGCTCGGGCATGAAGGACGGGACCTACGTCGGCACGGCGATCGGCGCCACCGTCGGCCTCTGCCTCGGCCTCATCGCGCTCGTGCTCGGCATCGTGGCCGTCGTGCGCACCGGTCGCAACCGCGATCGGCTGCGAGGGCGGGGCCGGTCGATCCTGCTCGTCACCATCTGCGTGTTCCTCGTACCGATCTTCACGGCGTACTTCGTAGAAGACCTGGAGCGATCGCGTCGCTATCAAGAGAAGCAACGCGAGTGGGAAGAGGCCACGCGGATCCGCCGCGAGCGGGCCAAGAACCAGACCGCCTCGATCGAGGTCACCGGCATGAGTCCGGGCTCGAACCCTGGCCCGATCCGGAGCGGCGTGCTCACCCTCTGGAACGAGTACGTCACCTTCATGCGATACGGCGGTGGTTCGCCGGGCGAGGCGCTGCGCCAGAAGTACTACGCCAACAAGGACGTGCAGGAGTTCTTCAGCGACGACGCCTGGATCGCCAACGAGCGGGCGAAGAACGGCGTGTACGGCCTCGGCGCCATGGGCAAGGGCCATCTGCCGGCACCGCCGTGGGAGTTCGAGATCCGCCAGATCCGCGTCGACCGCTGGGAGCGCGAAGCCACCGTGCGCGTCTGGCAGAAGGCCCCCTCGCCGATCCACCGGATCGACTTCAAGGTGAAACGCGACGGGAGCCGCTGGGTCTTCGTGCTCGAGCCGCCGGAGGTCTTTCCCGAGACGCCGGACGAAGACAAGTAGGGCGAGCCGCGCTAGCGCCGGTCGACGCGAAGCCCGAGCTCGTGCGCCACGGCCAGTGCTTCGCGATGTTCGCGACGGGTGGTGCGCCGCGAGAGCTCCGGCCAGCGGTCGGGTCGCCGCGCAACCAGCCCGTCCGGGCGGTACTGGTCCATCACGTTGACGTAGGTCTCCGGTCCCAGCGCCTCCGCCAGCCACGTGAAGATGGCGCGCGTCTCGTCGAGGCCGTCGGGCATGACCAGATGCCGGACGAGCACGCCACGTCGAGCGAGACCCTGTGCGTCCATCTGGAGCGGGCCGACCTGGCGGTGCATCTCCCGCAGCGCGGCGCGCGTGTGCTCGGGGTAGTCGCGCGCCTTGAGCACGGCGTGGCTGCGCTCCGCGCTCCAGTACTTGAAGTCGGGCATGTAGATGTCGACGACGCCGTCGAGGAGCGCGAGGCTGTGGAGGCTGTCGTAGCCGCTGGTGTTGTAGATGAGCGGGACGTTCAGGCCGGCCTCGATGGCGATCGGCAAGGCCTCGAGCACCTGGGGCACGACGTGCTCGGGCGTGACGAAGTTGATGTTGTGGCAGCCCTGGCGCTGCAGATCGAGCATGAGTGCAGCCAGCTGCTCCGCGTCCACCTCGTGCCCGTGCCCTTCGTTCGACGTCTCCCAGTTCTGGCAGAAGACGCACTTGAGGTTGCACCAGCTGAAGAAGATCGTGCCGGAGCCGTTCCAGCCGCGCAGGCAGTCCTCTTCGCCGAAGTGCGCGAACGCGCTCGACACCCGTGCGTGGCGCCCGACGTGGCAGACCTTGCGCTCGTCGGCCAGCCGATCGATGCCGCAGTCGCGGGGACACACACGACAGGGCGCAAGCGTCCCCAGCGCGGCGTCGACGCGCCGCGCCAGCTCACCAGACTCATGCAGCGCGAGGTAGCCGGGCCAGCTCACGCCTCGACCATACCGCCAGGGTAGGCTGCGGGCATGCCCCGCACGCCGGCCCACCCGTTCCATACGACGCGCTGGAGCCTCGTGGCGCAGGCCGCCGGGGCGCCCGACGACGCGTCGCGGGCCGCGCTCGACGAGCTCCTGGCGGCGTACTGGTATCCGCTCTACGCGTTCGCGCGGCGGACCGGGCACGACAGCCATGCCGCGCAGGACCTCGTGCAGGGCTTCTTCGCCGCGCTGCTCGAGAAGGACTACGTCGGCGACGCCGACCAGGAGCGCGGCCGGTTTCGCACGTTCCTGATCGCGGCGTTCCGCAACCACGCATCCAAGGAGCGCGCCAAGGCCGGGGCGCAGAAGCGCGGCGGGGATCGCCGCATCCTCTCGCTCGACTTCGAGGACGGCGAGCGGCGCTACGCGCGCGAGCCCGCCGCGGGTGACACCCCGGAGGCGCTCTTCGAGCGCCGGTTCGCCCACGCCCTGCTCGACCGCGCGCTCGATCGCGTGGCCGGCGACTACCGCCGGAAGGGCGCCGCACAGGCAGAGCGTTTCCAGGCCCTGCGTCCGCTGATCGTCGGAGGGCCGACGCAGCCCTACGCCGAGATCGGGGAGCGCCTCGGCGTGAGTGAGACGGCGGTCAAGGTCGCGGTCCATCGGCTGCGCCAGCGCTACCGCGACGCCTTGCGGGCCGAGATCGCCGAGACCGTCGACGATCCGGCGGCGATCGACGACGAGATCCGCCGGCTGCTGTCCGCCTTGGCCCGCGGCTGAGTATTCCCGTGGGGCGATCCTCGCCAGGGGCGCCCCACCAGGGGACGATCCGAACCATGTCTGCACAGCGCATCCTCGTGACCGCCGCACTGCCGTACGCCAACGGCCACCTGCACATCGGTCACATGGTCGAGTTCATCCAGACCGACATCTGGTGCCGCTTCCAGCGGCTCCTGGGCCACAACTGCATCTTCGTCCACGCCGACGATACGCACGGCACCGCGACGATGATCCGCGCGCGCCAGGAAGGCCGCCCCGAGGTCGAGATCCTGGCGGACATGCAGGCCGCCCACATGGCCGACCTCGCCGACTTCCAGGTCGAGCAGGTCCACTACGGCAGCACCAACTCCGAGGCGAACCGTGCGCTCTGCCACGAGTTCTGGGCCGCGTTTCGTGAGCAGGGCCTCGTCGCGGAGCGCGACGTCGAGCAGCTCTTCGATCCCGAGGCGGGCATGTTCCTCGCCGATCGGTTCGTCAAGGGCACGTGCCCGCGGTGCGGCGAGCCCGATCAGTACGGCGATCACTGCGAGCAGTGCAACGCGACGTACAGCCCCTCCGAGCTCGTAAACCCGTACTCGACGCTCACGGGGGCCAAGCCCGAGCTGCGCACGTCGAAGCACCTCTTCGTGCAGATCCATCAGCTGCAAGACTTCCTCACCGAGTGGGTCGACGCGAACGACCACCTGCAGGACGAGGTGGCGAACTACCTCAAGGGCTTCTTCCTCGGCGAGCCGCTCAAGGAGTGGGACATCAGCCGGCCGGCGCCGTACTTCGGCTTCGAGATCCCCGACGCGCCGGGCCAGTTCTGGTACGTGTGGTTCGACGCGCCGATCGGCTACGTCTCCAGCACGAAGGAGTGGTGCGACAAGACCGGGGAGGACTTCGACACCTGGTGGCGCTCGCCCGACACGCGCATCGTGCACGTGATCGGCAAGGACATCATCTACTTCCACTGCCTCTTCTGGCCCGCGATGCTCAAGACGGCGGGCTTCCGCTTGCCGGAGCGCGTGCAGATCCACGGCATGCTCACCGTGGACGGGGCGAAGATGAGCAAGTCCCGCGGCACCTTCGTGCTGGCGCGCACGTACCTCGAGCACCTCGACCCCGCGTACCTGCGCTACTTCTACGCCTCCAAGCTCACGAACACGCTGGACGACTTCGACCTCGGGCTCGAGGAGTTCGTCAACAAGATCAACAGCGACCTCGTGGGCAAGGTGGTGAACCTCGCGAGCCGGACGGCCAAGTTCGTCAAGGGCGTGGGGCTCTCCGCGGCGTATCCCGACGACGGCGGCCTCTTCGAGGCGGCGGCAACGGAGGGCGATGCCATCCGCGACGCGTACGAAGGGTTCGAGTACGCGCAGGCGATGCGCCGCATCATGGCGCTGGCCGACCGCGCCAACGAGTACGTCGAGGCCGAGGCGCCCTGGGCGCTGAAGAAGGACCCCGAGAAGGCGGAGGCCCTGCAGGACGTCTGCACGGTCGCGCTGAACCTGTTCCGCCAGCTCGTGATCTACCTGGCCCCGGTGCTGCCGCGCCTGGCCGCGCAGGTCGGTGAGCTCTTAGGAGCGCCCATCGAGCGCTGGGACGAGAGCCGGACGCCCTTGGTCGGCACGCCGGTCGCGAAGTTCAAGCACCTGATGCAGCGCGTGGACCCCGAGAAGGTGAAGGCCATGATCGAGGACAGCCGCGAGGCCCAGGCCGCGTCGGAGACGGCGGCGCCGACGGCGGCCGCTGATGACGGCGCCGCGCTCGCCGCGGAGCCGATCGCCGACGAGTGCACGTACGACGACTTCATGAAGATCGATCTGCGCGTCGCGCGCGTGGCGAAGGCGGAGCACGTGGACGGCGCCAAGAAGCTCCTGAAGCTCACGCTGTCTTTGGGCGGCGACGAGACGCGCACGGTGTTCGCCGGCATCAAGAGCGCCTACCAGCCCGAACAGCTCGAGGGCCGGCTTGTCGTGTGTGTTGCGAACCTCGCGCCGCGCAAGATGAAGTTCGGCGTGAGCGAGGGCATGGTCGTGGCGGCCGGCCCCGGCGGGCAGGACGTCTTCCTGCTCTCACCGGACTCCGGCGCCGTGCCCGGCCAGCGGGTCCACTGATCGACCGGAATTGGAGCGACCCCGCGGAACGGTGTTCCGCGGGGCCTGGGTCGTGCTTGCTCCGATGGGTGCTACGGAAGCTCGTACTCGATCACGAGCACGGGACGGCGCGCCGCATCGGGCTCGTTGTCCGCGTCCGTGAAGACGAGGATGTCGGCTACGTCGTCGTTGTTCGTCCCGATCGCGCCGCGAGCGCGGAACTGCGAGCGGCCGCGGTCCTCGTCGACGTCGTCCTGGACCTGCGCCGTCACGTCGATCACGCGGAAGCCGTTCGTGAGCAGGTCGGTGATCTGCGCGAAGTCGAAGTCGAGCGTGTTGATCTGCCCCGGCACCTGCGGGAACGTCGCGCCGTAGCGGATGTGGTCCATGCGGATCAGGGCAGGCATCTGGCGGTCATTCGCACCGCCGGAGAGGCGCAGGCGCAGCGTGGCGCTGGTGATGACGGCGTCGCTCGGGATCGCCGACAGGTCGAACGACCACAGGCTGACGTGCACGTTCGAGCCGGGGCCGCCCTGCTGGAAGGGGCCGTCGCCGACGAGCGGTGCGGCCAGCGGCGACGCGTTCACGACGCCCTGGTTGTTCGTGGTCATGAGGCCGTCGAGGGCGCCGGTGCTCTCGATCGTCTCCTGGACGATCTGGTTCTCGGGATCCTCGTCGCCGCCACCGCCGCCACAGGCAGCGAGGGGAAGGGAAAGGGCCAGGGTCAGGGCAAGGGTCAGGGTCTTCATGGGTGCTCTCCGTTGGATGGGGTTGTCTTCCGGAGCGCACGCCCGGCGCGGGTGTTACGGCTCGTTTCCCGAAATTGAAGCGACCCCGCGGAGCCGGGGCTCCGCGGGGCCGTAGGTCGTCTTGGTTGCGGCGCTAGGGCGTCGTGTACGTGATGTTGAGGGTCGGGCGGTTGGCCACGATCGCGGTGTTCTCCCGATCCGTGAAGATGATGAAGTCCGCCTGGGGATCGTTGTTCGTGCCGATGGCGCCGCGCACGCGGTACTGGGACCGCTCCCGGTTGTTGTCGATGTCGTCCTGCAGCTGGGCCGTCACGGTGACGAGCCGCTCGCCGATCGTCGTCAGGTCGGTGATCTGGGCGAAGTTCAGGTCGAGGGCGTTGGCGAGGTTGAAGATCGGGAACGTGTCGCCGTAGTTCACGTGGTCGACGAACAGCTGCGCCATCGCGGCCGCCGGGTCGCCCGCCGTTCCGCTCACGACGAGCCGGAGCGTGGCGCTGGTGATGGTTGCGTTGCTCGGAATCCCCGTGAGGTCGAAGGACCAGAGCCCGCGGCGCTGGAGCGCGCCGTCGCCCACCACGAACGGGGCGTCGCCGACGATCGGGATCGCGGCCGAGCCGCCCACGTCGATGTTGCCGGTGTTGTTGGCGGCCACGTTGCCGTCGAGGTCGGCGGTGCTCCGCAGCTGGACCACCACGGGGTTGTTCTGGTTGTTGTTGTCTTCGTCGTCGCCGCCACCGCCGCCGCCGCACGCGACGAGGGGGAGAGAGAGGGCGAAACACAGGGCAAGGGCAATCGGCTTCATCGGGGGGGTCTCCTGGTTCTGTCCCCTGAAGCGCAGACCCCCACGAGCGCCGACGCGCTTTTCTGGAATTCAGAGCTGGAGGACGCCGACCGCGACCCCGGCGGCGGCGAGGAGCAACGGCAGACCCACGAGGAGACGGGCGTCGCCGGCGCCGTCGCGGTCGAGGACCGCGGCCGGGAGGCCCAGGAAGAGGCCGAAGATCGGGGCGTGGACCATGGCCAGCGTCAGGCCCATCCCCTGGAGCAGGAGCAGCCCCAGGGGCGCGCCGAGCACCACGAGCGGAAGGAAGGGGGCGGCCGCCCAAGACGGCACACGCGCACCCAAGGCGGCGTCGATTGCGGGCAGCGCGAAGACGAGCGGCCAGAGGAAGAGGAAGGACGCGCCGGGGAGGAACGCCGTCGCCGCCACCAGCACCAGGCCCCAGAGGGCCAGCACGCCGGCGATCACCCCGTGTCCATGCCCTCGGCGCGCGGCCCACGCCGTCCAGCCCGTTGCGGCAGCGAGGAAGAGGCACGCAAAGGCGGCGAAGAACCAGGGATCCGACGTCGTCGCTTCCGCCCCGCGGCTCACGTGCGCTGCGAGTCCCTGCAGCAGGACGTAGCCCATCGCGCCCGCGACGATCGCGCACGACGCGAGGATGCGCACGCCCGTCCACGCGCCGTACCCGAAGCCGCGCCCGTCGAGCGTGCCACGCCGGCGTGCGCGCCAGAGCACGAGCAGGATGGCCAGTACGCAGAGCCCGGTCAGCGGCCAGTCGAGCCAGAGGGGGTACTGCACGAAGGCGAGGCCGAGCACGTCGAAGTAGGTCGCGTCCTCGTCGTGCTCGAGCGTGCGCAGGTCCGCATTGCCGAGACGCCGGGCCAGGCCGAGCATCGCATTGCCGTGGTGCTGCACGCTGGCCGGCGACAGGTTCGCCGGCGTGTCGGTCGGCGCGTGGTAGTGCACGGCGCCGCCGATGAACGCGAAGTTGAGCCCGGCGTAGTCCGCCTTCCGGAAGATCGCGAAGTCCGTCGTGCGCGGCATGATCCGGTAGAAGGCGGTCATCAGCGAACACGCGGCGGGCCGGCCCATGACGGCCGCGTAGTGCGCGACCAGGTCCCGGTTGCCGGGGCTGGTCTCGAACATCAGCGAGCGCCCGGAGATGCCGCGCGCCTCGAAGTTGAGCACGACGCTGACGGCGTCGGCGAGCGGGTCGGCGCGCGTGAACGCCTTCGCGCCCAAGAGACCCGCTTCTTCGCCGTCCGTAACGAGGAGGAGCAGGTCGTTCCGCAGCGACGGCGCCTCACTGAGTGCGCGTGCCGTCTCGAGCAGGGCGCCCACGGCCGCGCCGTCGTCTCCGGCGCCGGGACCGGCGGCCACGGAGTCGTAGTGCGCGCACAAGACGACCAGGCCGGTGCTGTCCGTGCCGCGCTTGAGCGCGACCACGTTCTCCACCGGCGCGGGCAATCCGGCGTGGCTGCGCTCGACACGGACCTCGAAGCCGTGGCGCTCGAGACCGGCCCGCACGTAGTCACGGACCAGGCGATTGGCGGCCGTGCCCCACGGATGCGGGCGCACGGCGATGCGCTCGACGTGGAGCATCGCGCGCCCCGCCGAGAACCCCTCCGGCGGATCCGCCTCGGGCTTGGGGGCCGGCGGCGCGGCCAGCAGGATCGAGCCGACGGCGGCCGCCAGGAGCACGATCCAGCCGGCGACCGGCCGCATCGCAGAGGAGGGCAGGGGCGCTTCCACAGCGCTCCATCTTGCGCGGAACTTCCCGAGGAACGGCGTGTCTATGCTGGGCAAGGAGGCTCCCATGAAGCGCATCGCCCTCTCCCTGGCCCTCGTGCTGCTCCTGCCCGCCGTGGGCTCGGCCTGCATCTGGGACTCGGACACCCTGCTGGACGAGCTCCAAGGGCGTTCGTCCACGTTCCACGTGATCAGCGGCCAGGTGCCCGAGCACGGACGGGCCTACTACGAGAAGCGCCTCGAGCGATCGCTCGACCTGCTGAAGCGCGTGCCGGAGAGCCTCGAGGTGCTCTACGACGTGGCCGGCGCCTACATGCGCCTGGACGAGCACGACAAGGCGATCGAGACGCTCGAGAAGGCGAACGGCATCGCGCCGGATCGCTACAAGACGCTCTCGAACCTGGGGGTCGCGTACTTCCTCAAGGGCGAAGCCGGCAAGCGCGCGGGCGACTACGAGACCGCCCTGACCTACACCAAGCAGGCGCTCACGAAGCGGCGCGACGCGCACTTCGGTTCCGGCTGGCTGTTCGAGAAGCTGATTGCGTATCGCCTCGCCGGCTCACCCGCCAAGACGACCTTCCTCGGCACGGAGTACGGCATGTGGAAGGCGTCGGTACGCAACCTCGCCGTGAAGCGCGCGAAGGCGCAGGGCGTCGAACTCGACGAGGACATGGATCACCTGAAGCCGTTGGTGACGCTCTTGCGCTCGCATCCGGACTTCGCCGACGGCTACCTCGTGCTGGCGCTCAACCTCCACGGCGAGTGGAACCTGAACCTCGCGCTGTGGGCGTATGTGCGGGCGCTCGAGATGAACCACCCGCAGAAGGCGTTCATCGAGAAGCAGATCCAGGAGATCTTCGATCACTGGAAGGAGACCTTCAAGCTGCGCCAGCAGAAGCAGGGTCAGCGCTTGATGACCCAGGACGCGTCGCTCGCGGTGATCAAGAAGGAGCTCGCGAAAGGCACGCTCTGGCTGAAGCGCTTCCAGGAGATGGAAGCCGCCCTCATCGCGCGCACGGGCGACCTGCCCGACTTCGCGGCGACCCTGAAGGCGCTGGAAGCCAAGGGCATCAAGCGCGGCGATCCCGCGCCCGCGGGTATCGTGGGCGGCTCGAAGCGTGCCGCCAGCCCGCCGGTTGGCGCCGCGGCGAACGGAGAGCCCAAGCGAACGACGCGCGGCCGTTGATGCAACGCCTGCGGTGGATCGGACTCGGTCTGCTGCTCGCCCTCCTGCCGGCTCGCTTCGCCGGCTCCGACGAGATGCCCTGGCCCGAGGGCCAATCCACGCAGGAGCTGCACGGCCTCAAAGTGATCCTCGACCTGCCGAAGGGCATCGCCTCGATGCAGGCCGTGTCGCTCGTCGTGATCCTCCACGGTGCGGGCGGGACCGCCGAGGGGATGGCCGGGGCGCTGCGCGCGTGGCCCGCCGACGGCTACGTCGTCTGCGCACCCAAGGCGAAGGGGCAGACCTGGTCGCCCGACGACCTCGTGCGCGTCTTGCGCATCGCCGCCGAGCTCAAGCGGAAGCTGCCGATCGATGCGCGCAAGGTGCACGTGGTCGGCTACTCGAACGGCGGGTGGAACCTCACGCCGATCGCCTTCGACGACGACCTCAAGCCCTGCAGTGCCACCTGGGTCGCCGCCGGCTTCGGCGGGGGCGGGTCGCCGCCGAAGTGGGCCGTCAAGGAGATGGGCGCGATTGCGCTGGCCGGTGCCCAGGACGCGAACCTGCGCGCCGCGCGTGACACCGTGCGCCAGCTCCACGAGAAGGTGCGCAGCGTCGAGGTGCGCGTGCAGCCGAACCTCGGCCACCAGTGGACCGACGCGCTGATGCCCTATCTGCGCTGGTGGATGGGCGCCATGGAAGGGCGCTTCGAGCCGGGCGTCGACATGAACTTCGAGTGGGGCGACAGCGTCGACGCCGCGGTGAAGGCGCTCGAGAACCAGAAGAAGGGCGGCGTCTTCGTCTACGTCTTCGATACGGAGGCGGACAAGACGAACGAGCACGCCAAGCGCCTGCAGAACGAGGTCTTCATGGACCTCGCGGTGCGTCACTACGGCAACCAGCTCCGCGCCGTGAAGCTCGAGCGCGCGGCGGCGGCGGAGTGGCTCACCGCGCTGAAGGTGAAGCTGAAGGCCACGCCCGCGGTGGTCGTGCTCAAGCGCGACGGCAAGCTGAAGAAGGTGCTCCAGGGCAAGATCAAGGCGTCGAAGCTGGCGTCCGCCTTGCGCGGCGTGGCGCCGAACCGCAAGCGACCCCTCGACTAGGGGTTACCGCGGCTGGCGCAGGATGCCGATGAGCACGCCGTGCACGGGGGCGTCCACCGGTGCCGAGGTCTCGCTCGTCGCGCGCGGCGTTCCATCCACCTTCGGCCCCGTCGAGAGCCGGAGCCGGTTGGCTTCGGGATAGACCTTCCACAGCGTGAGCGGATCGTCCGCGCGGCTCGCGCGGCCGTACGCGTTCTGCATGCCGTACGGGAAGCGCACCGCGCTCAAGGGCAGCACCGCGAAGTCGCCATGCTCCGCGCGCGGCCGGCGCACCAGGACGAGCTGGTCCCCGTCGCGGATGTCGAAGGCCGTGAGCGCATCGCCGTGCACCGTGGCCAGATACACCCGGCCGCGGTTCGAGAACGGGCGGCTCTCGTCCTCCGGGCGCACCTCGACGTACGGCGCAAGCTTGGCGTCGGGCTGCGTGGCCCGCTGGACCGTGCCCGGGGATCGACGTCCACCCATGACGGCAGGCTAACAACCCTGTACCCCACGCAGCCGCCCCCTTGCGGCGGGCCCGGGGCCCGTGGATACAGGACCGCCATGTGGCGCCGATCTCGTTCGTGGCTCGTCCTGCTCGCCCTGCTCGGCGTCGGCGGCCCCTCGTTCGCGGAGGAGCAGACCGCCCCGCGCCTCACGCTCGAGCAGGTGTTCGGCGGCCGTCCGTTCACGCGCGCCCTGCCACGCTGGTCCTGGCGCCCGGGCCATACCGAGCTCGTGCGGCAAGGCCGCGGGCGGGTGCTCCGGCGCCTCGATCCGGGCACGGGCACGGGCGATGTCCTCTTCGATCTGAAGACCTTGGACGCCCAGGTGCCGGAGAAGCCCGTGCGCATGCGTGGCATCGGCCGCTCGGGGCCGCTCACGTACCGCTTCGCGAAGGACGGCGAGGCGATGGTCGTGAACGTCAAGGGCCAGCTGGTCTGGGTCCACCTGACCGCCGGGGAGGTGCGGCGCCTGACCGATACGAAGACCCCCATCCAGGACGTCCAGATCTCGCCCGACGCGACGCTCGTGTCGTTTGCGCGCGACAACGACCTGTGGGTCGTGGCGGTGGCGCAGGGCGCACCGCAGCAGGTGACGCAGGGCGGCAGCGAGGTGCTGCGTAACAGCTCGCTCGACTGGGTCTACCCCGAGGAGCTGCACTACAAGACGGGCGCCTGGTGGGCGCCGGACAGCCAGTCGCTCGCCTACCTCCAGCTCGACCAGACCGACGTACCCAAGCACCGGCTGCCGAAGGTGTTGGGCCGGCGCGGCGAAGGCCGCGTCATGCGCTACCCGCGCGCGGGCGACACGAACCCCAAGGCGCGCGTCGGCGTCGTGTCCTCGAAGGGCGGCGAAACCACCTGGCTCGACCTCGGCGCGTACGAGTACGTAGCGCGCGTCGCCTGGACGCCGAACGCGTCGCGCGTCCTGGTGGCGACGCTGGATCGGCCGCAGCAACGACTGCGGCTGCTCTCGTGCAATCCGAAGGACGGAACGTCGACCGTGCTCTTCGAGGAAACGGACGCGGCCTGGGTCTCGACCCCGCCGGCGCCGCGGTTCGTCAACGAGCACTGCTTCCTCTGGCGCAGCCACCGCGACGATACGACGCGCTGGTACCTCGTCGCGCTCGACGAGACCCACACGAAGGTCGAGCGCCAGACCGCGGTGACGCCCGCCGGCTTCGCCGCCGGCTCGATCCTGCACCTCGACCTGGCGAAGTCCGCCGCCACGTTCGACGCAACGCCGCATGGCTCGTCGACGAGCTCGGTCTACGTCGGCTGGGGCGATCGCGCGCCGAAGCACGCGCCGTTCGTGACCGAGCCCGGCATGTGGACGTCGGCGTCCCTCGACGAGAGCGGGGCGTATGCGATCGTCACGCACTCGGACGCGGAGACGCCCCCCGAGCGCTCGATCTGGAAGGCCGCCGAGGGGGAGCTGATCCGCGCGTTCGGCAACGCGCGCACGGACCGCTACGACCGGGTTGCGTGGGCCGTGCCCGAGGAGCTGGCGATTCCCATCGAGGCGGGGCGCATCCGCATGCGGCTCTGGAAGCCGCCGGACCTCGATGCGCGCCTCCAGGCCGAACCGGACCTGAAGCTGCCCGTCATCGTGCAGGTGTACGGCGGGCCGGGTTCGCGCACGATCCGCAACCGGTTCGGGCGGGGGCCGGTCTTCGCGACCTACCTCACCCAGCAGGGCTACCTCGTGCTTCAGGTCGACGGGCGGGGGACGGGCGCACAGGGCGCTGCGTTCCAGCGGACCGTCTACGGCAAGCTCGGCGTCCTGGAGATCGATGACCAAGCCCGCGCCGTGAAGCACCTGGCGAAGCGCAGCTACGTCGACGGCGACCGGGTCGGCATGTGGGGCTGGTCGTACGGCGGCACGATGGCGTGCAACGCCGTCACGATGCAGCCCGACACGTTCAAGGTCGCGGTCGCGGTCGCGCCCGTCACCGACTGGCGGCTCTACGACACGATCTACACCGAGCGGTACATGAACACGCCCGAGGCCAATCCCGAGGGCTACCGGATCTCGTCCTCGGTCGAGCAGGCCAAGCGCTTCCGCGGCCACCTGCTGCTGATGCACGGCCTGGGCGACGACAACGTCCACGCCCAGAACACGTACCAGCTGATGGAAGCCCTGCTGAAGGCGAAGAAGCCCGGCTTCGAGGTGATGACGTACCCGTGGCGCGGCCACGGGATCCAGGGCGCGACGCTCGACGTCTATCGACGCCTCGTCGCGTACTTCGACCGACACCTGTAGGCAGGCGTCGCTCTAGCGGATGAACTCCACCACGTGGAGCATGTTCGTGTCGAAGGGACGGAAGATCTCGTCCTGCTGCGGCACGCGCTCCACCTTGCAGGTGAGCTTCTCGGGATCCGCCGTGAGCCACTGCGGGATGATGTTGCCGGCGTCCACCGACTCCGCCATCGCCGTGAGCGACTTCTTGCTCTTCTCACGCACGGAGATCTCGTCGCCGGCGCGCACCTGGTACGAGGGCCGGTCGACCTTCTTGCCGTTGACGCGGATGTGGCCGTGGACGACGACCTGGCGCGCCTGCCAGATGGTGCGGCAGAAGCCGGCGCGACGGACGACGTTGTCGAGGCGCCGCTCGAGCAGCTCGTTCAGCTTGTCCGCGGTGTTCGTCGGGCTGCGCGCCGCCTCGGCCATCAGCCGGCGGAACTGCTTGTCCGAGACGTGATAGAAGAAGCAGAGCTTCTGCTTCTCGCGCAGGCGCTCGCCGAAGAGCGTCGTCTTGCGGCGGCGGCTCATGCCGTGCTGGCCGGGACCTCGATCGAGGTCGGCCTTCATGTGCTTCGTCGTCTCGGCGATCGGGGCGCGGACGCGCTTGCTCTTCTTGACCTTCGGTCCGGTGTAGCGACCCATGGGTGCTGTACTCCTGACAACCGGATCCCTCCACGGGCACCGTCGGGGCGCGGCCGCTTGCGCGGAGCCGGCCGACGGGGGCTTCGAACCTGGGTGTCCGAAGCACCGGCGAACGGAGGAAGGTAGCCGCAGGCGGGGTTCCGGCAAGGAAGCCGCCGACCGGGCCTACCGGACGCGGGTCCAGACCTCGCGCTCCCCGTTCGGCAGGGTGGCGAGCAGCTTGGCGCCCTCGATGTAGTAGCGGGCGACGTGCTGCCAGGGCTCCTGGCTGTTCGTGCGCGCGTAGAGCTGGCGGTTCTGGGTCTTCCACTGGCCCTCCACGGCGTCGCTGCCGCGGCTCGTCGCGCCCACGGCGCCGGTGCCGGCGGCCAGGTTGGTGTCACCGTGGCGGAAGGTGCCGTCCGCCCGGATCGTCATGAAGGTGTCGGTCACCGCCCCGAAGTCCGGGCCGCTGCTGTAGGCCTGGGTCTTGCGCCAGACGCCGATCAGCGCGGGGTCGCGCTCGGTGCTGCCGGCGGCGGCGTTGCCCCCGCCCGTGCCGGCCGCGGGCGCCTCGCGGGTGAACTCGAAGGGGATCGACTGCTCGCCGCCGAAGGCGTTCTTCGCGATCAGCGTGAGCTTCAGGCGGTCCTGGTCCTGGACCTCGAGCACGGCGCGGCCTTCGCCCTGGACCTGCGGATCGCGGAAGGTCCCGCGTGCGGTCGAGCCCTCGATCGTGGCCTGGATGGTCTGCTGCTGCCCGCCGCCCGCGAAGGTCATGGTCAGCGCGTCGCCGCTCCGCTCGAGGACCAGGGTGACGGGGCTGCCCTGGAAGCTCGTCGTGAAGCGCCCGGCGAAGGGGTCCTTCGCGGCGGACGAGTCGCCGCCGCAGGCGGCGAGGGTCAGGGCGAAGGCGAGGGCGGCGAGGGGGCGGATCATGAGGGGCTCCTTCCGGCGTCCCTGCCTTCAGCGCAAGCCGGCCCGACCTGCTACGGCCTTTCCCGGAATTCCGTGCCCAGGGTGCAGCGGAACAGCTGGCCCTCGCCCGCCTCGAGCTCGGCGCGCTCGTGGGCGAAGGTCAGCTCGACGGGCTCGAAGCCCAGCGAGCGGTGCAGGTCGATCGCGGCGCGGTTCGCGCGATTCGTGAAGCAGTACGCCGCGTCGGCGCGCTCCGCGATCCACGCCAGGCGCGCGCGTCCGAGCGCGGAGGCGACGCCGCGCCGGCGCCAGGCGGGGTCCACCACGACGCCCATCAGGTACCAGCCGTCCGGGAGCTCGTCCGGCTGGCCGTCGACACCGGGCACGACGCGGCGTACGCGCCCGTAGCCGACGACGCGTTCGCGTGTCCATGCCACGAACACGCAGCCTGCGCGCGTGCCCGCCCCGATCCGCTCGAGCTCGCCCGCGACCTGGGGCTCGACTTCGTGAAGCGCCTTGTCGTGGCGCCTTGCGTACAGCGTCGCGATCGCGCGTGCGTCCTCCGGCGTCGCCAGGCGCACGTCGGCGCGGATCCGGTCGGACGCGGGGAGACCGGGCTCGTAGGCCGCGTATTCGCCCACGGGCTCAGTCGGCTTCAGGCAGGCCGGCGAACAGGTCGTCGAGCGGCGGCTGGTGGGACTCGCCCCAGAACTCGAAGCACTCGACCGGGGGCCTGAGCACGCGCCCCGTCTCCGTCTCGTCGACGAGGGAGATGTGCGCATCGTGGATGCGCAGGCACTGCTCCTTGACCTCGATCTCGACCTGCTCCAGCGCCAGCCGGCAGTCGATCCGATCGAGCGGCGTCGGGAAGAGCAGCCGCGGCTGGGCCGACGCGGCCACCTCGGGGGAATAGCAGACCTGGGCAAACCGCGTGGTGGGGCGCCCTTCGAGCGCCATGCGCAGGGCCCAGTGGGCCGCGATGTGGTCCGGGTGGCCGTTGACCCCGCGGATGTCGTGGCCGATGACGACCGTCGGATCGAGGACGGTGATCACGTCCCGGATCGGCTCCAGCAGATCCGAGAGCGGGATGCGCCCGAGCCCGCCGTCGGGAAGACCGGGCATGAGCAGCACGTCCACGCGGGTGAGCTCGGCGACGCGCTCCATCCGGACGGTGCGCCGTAGCGCGATGGTCTCGCGGTCCAGGTTCTCGTCGTCGAACTGGCTCGACCCTTCTCCGTCCGTCATGCACAAGAGCACGGTCGCGACGTCGGGGTCGGCCGCGGCACGCTTGAGGGCACCGGCGCAGCCATAGGACTCGTCGTCCGGGTGGGGGAACACCGCCAGCAGTCGATGCTTGTGGTCGCGCAGTGCATGCAGCGGCGCGAGATCGAGCGAGCGCGGCATCAGGACCCGCCGACGAGCAACCGCGCGAGCTCCACCGCCGGCTTGCTCCAGCGCGTGCTGGCCACGAGCCCGACGCGTCGGCCGTCGCGGTAGATCACACCCGACGGCAGCTTGCGGATGCGTTGGCGGCGTACCTCCGCGTCGCGGTACATCGCCGGAGTCCGAGGCAGGCCGTAGTAGTACACGCCGACGTCCTTGCCCATCTCCTTCAGCGCCTTCTCGAGGCGCATGATGCGCCCCAGGTAGCGCGTGCACGTCGGGCACCAGGAGCCGTAGTAGACCTGGATGCGGGCCTTCCCCTTGAAGCGCTCGAGGGCCTTCATGCTGCGCTCGTCCAGCGGGAAGGTCTTCGCGTCGACGAGGTACTCGGGGCTGTGGCGCGCCACCTCCTCGTAGCTCGCCCAGCCCAGGAGGGGCGGGTTGGGCTGGAGGTCGGCCGTGTAGCCCGTCAGACGGATCTGGATGTCGCGCCGACTGCGGCGGAACCGCCCGAGGGACTTCACCTTCGCGTTCGCGACGAGGTCCGCGCGTCCGTCCGCGCGGCGCTTGACCGATGCCGGATCGACCTCGCTGACGCTGCTCGTGCGCGGCTCGAGCAGCAGGACGCCCTCGTAGCCCGAGTTCAGGATCAGGAACGCCGCGGCCCGGCGCGAGTGGAGGATCTCCGCCTCCCGGTTCGGCTTGCGGTTCTGGACCAGGACGTAGGTTCCGGACGGGGCGAAGTCGCGCCAGCGTGCGTGGATCTCATCA
The DNA here is from genome assembly GCA_030066775.1 of Planctomycetota bacterium. Taxonomy (GTDB): domain Bacteria; phylum Planctomycetota; class PLA2; order PLA2; family JAEUHO01; genus JASJAY01. The sequence continues at coordinate 12,948 of JASJAY010000048.1, read as the reverse complement.
TCGGCCTGGGCGTCGCCAGGCGACAGCACCGCACTCGACAGGAGCAGGCACAGCACCGCGGTCAGCGGCAGCGAGACACGGCGGCTCAGCATGTTGCGCGTTCCTCGTAGATCCCTGGACTACTCATCGGCCGATCCGGCCCAGCGCTCGAATGGCGGCAGCCCGGACACCGTCTCGACCACTTTCCCGTCCTTCACCAGGAAGCTGCGGGGAAGGGCGCGATACATCGGACGCAAGAGTACCCGCGGAACGGGCATCAGCTCGAAGGAAGGCGCCAGCTCGCTGACGAGCAGGTCCTCGACCTCCTCGAGGGTCAGGCTGGTGAGGACGACCAGCGGCGTGATCTCCTCCTCGAAGAGGCGGTTCGCGTAGGCGTTCAGCGGCTCGTGGATGCTCTCGTCGTTGGGATCGGCGATCACCGCGATGTAGCGCTCGTCCGGCAGATCGGGGTCGTCCATGAGCTGGGGCGCGGCCTCGGCGAAGCAGGCCTTGTCCTCGCCCTCGCCCACACACAGCTGGCCCAGGTCGACGCCGGGCTTGAGCTTCGTGGCGAGGTTGTCGAGCGGCAGCTCGGGCGCGATCCAGGTGAAGACCAGCCCGGCGATCGTGAACGCGCCGGTGAAGACGATCTTCCACATCGGCGTCAGCGCCTCGGGCCGCGGCCGGCCGAGCCAGGCCATGATGCACGTCGGCAGGAGCATGATCAGGTCCTGCCAGAACGCCTCTTCGGGATTGCGGCTGATCAGGTTGCCGAAGCAGCCGCAGCCCTCGTGGGCGGGAGACTCGCCGTTCACGAAGTCGTAGTAGTTCATGCCGGTGAGGTAGAGGAAGAAGAGCACCAGCACGGACGAGGCGATCAACACCTCCAGCCGTCGCATGTTCAGCATCAGCGCCGCGCCCAGGCCGAGCTCGAGCGCCAGCGCGACGAACACGATCACACCGCTCGGCAGGAGGAAGTCGAGCCCCTCCTTGCTGATGTGCTCGGCGAACGCGACCGGATCGATGACCTTCGTGTAGGCGCCCAGCAGCAGGATGGCACCGAGCAGGAACGCCCCGATCCGGCCGATGTGCGCGAGCACGGCGTGGGAGCGCGAGCGGGGTTCCGAGGCGGGGCCGGCAGAAGGCATCGAACAGATGGTACGCCCGCTCGCGACGCCGCAAGAGTTGGCGCTGCCGGGTATCCTCGGCCTGTCACGAGCCTGTCCGTGGAGGTCTCGACGTGAACGAGGTTCCCAGCCTGGAGGCGCTGCTCGTCCGCCACCGCGAGGTGCTGGTTCGCTACCTCGGGCGGAAGGGCTCGGGCCTCCTCAAGTTCGAGGGGGCGGAGGACCTGGCCCAGGCCGTGCACATGAAGGCGATCAACGCCAAGGACCGCTTCGAGTACCGCGGCGAGGAGGCCTTCATCGGCTGGATCTGCACCCTGGGGCGCCAGCACATCGCCGACCGCAACGCCTACTGGAAGGCCCAGAAGCGCAACGCGGGCCCCATGCTGCGAATCACCTACGGCAACCCCAGCACGCTCGGGGGCGGGGCCGGGGTCTCGCCGGCGGCCGAGCAGCGGGGACCGACGACCTTCGCCGGCGTGCGCGAGCAGGTCGAGCTCGCGGCCCGCGCGATCGCCACGCTGCCCCCGCGTGACGCCCAGATCGTGGATCTCATCCGGGGCGGCGCGGACGTGGAGGCCGTCGCCGAGACGCTGGGCGTGTCCTACGCCGCGGCGCAGCGCGCGCGGCTGCGGGCGATCGAGCGCTTCCGCAAGGCCTTCGAGCTGCTTACTCGGCGATCGCCACCAGCGTGAGGTCGAAGACCAGCGTGTGCCCCGCGAGCGGCGGGTTCAGGTCCAAGGTGAGCGTCTCGGCGTCCATGGAGGTGACCGGCGCCGGGAACGTCTGACCGCCGATCGTGACCTCGAGCACATCGCCGACGTTCACCTCGGCGTCGTCCGGCAGCTCGGACCGGGGTGCCTGGACGACGCGCTCTTCCGAGCGCTCGCCGTACGCCTTCTCGGGCGGCAGCGTGACGGTCTTGGACTGGCCGACGCCCATGCCGACGATCGCCTCGTCGAAGCCCTCGATGAGCTGACCGCCGCCCACCACGAACTCGAGCGGGTCGCCGCCCTCGGACGAGTCGAAGACCTCGCCGGAGGCTTCGAACTTGCCGGTGTAGTGGACCTGGACGCGGTCCCCGTTCTTCGCGAGCTGCATGCCGTGCTCCTGGTCGGGAAGGTCCCGACGGAGCGACGGTACCACGGTCAACGCGCGCTGGAGACGAGGATCGGCTTGGCGTCCGCGACCACGGCGTCGTGCGCGCCGGGGGCCTTCACGGGCGGGCGCTCGGGCGTCGCCGCCGGTGCCGGCGCCGGCCGCTTGGTTCCATCCAGGCCGTCGAGCAGGACCTGGACCGCGGCGTTGCCGTCCGTGTTGGCCTTCGCCTTCTTCAGGTAGATGCGCGCCATGCGCTTGTTGCCCTGGACGGCGTAGAGCCAGCCGCCGACGAGCTGCGCGTTGCCGTCCGTGAACCGCCAGCGCACGTGCTCGCGCATGGTGCTCATGATGTTGTCGAGCTTGCCCTTCTCGCCGAACAGGCCGTCGGCCTCGAGACGCGCCGTCGCGTCCAGCACGCCGACGTCCGCCATGAGCGCGAGATCCGCCGCGGCGGCGTCCCAGTCGCTTGCGCTGATCGCGCTCATCAGCCCGCCGTAGCACGCCTGGGCGTGCACCTTCGCGGTGCGCGGAACGGCGCGGAAGGTCTTGCGCGCGGCCTTGTAGTCGCCCAGGTGGAGCTGCCACATGCCGTAGTTCAGGTTCTGCAGGTGCGTGCGCGGCGTGGCGACGACGTCGTAGTCGGCGTGCAGGAAGTGCTCGCGTTCGATCTCGGTGCCCTTCGCCGGCTCCCCGTGCGCGTAGAGGTGGGGGTAGCGGCGCAGGAAGTAGTTGCGCACATAGAAGTAGCGCAGCGCCGAGCCCGTCGGCGTCAGGTAGCGACGCAGCACGGCCCACGAGCCGCCGTACGCCCGCGGCCGATAGGTGCGGCACGCGCGCGTCGTCTCACACGGGTCGCAGCCCCGGTGCACGTGCACGTGGGCCCGGCCGTGCCGGCACTCGCAGCCCCAGTCATCCGCTTCGGCGTCCGTCGGCACCAGGCACAACGTCGCCATCAGTGCCAGGATCAGCACGCGTCCCATCATCGCTCGCTCCCCGTTGCAAGGCGGCGCGACCGGTCCGGCAACCGGCGGGCGCCACCTGGAGCATACCGCGCTCCGCGTGTTGGAAGCGCGCGCCCTCCCGTCTCTTCCCGTACAACCGGGACTCCCCGCCCGATTCCGGAGGAGGCCCGGCCATGCCCCGATCTGCGTCCCGCCTCGGGCTGCTCATGCCGCTCGTCGGCGTCCTCGTCGCGGCCACCGTCGGCCTCGCGGGCTGGCAGCTGTTCGCCGGCGATCGCCTGGCGAGTGCGGGCCAGTGGATCGGGGACACCCAGGACTGGCAGCTCCAGCTCGTGGCCGTCTCCGAGGCGATCGAAGCCGGCGAGACGCTCGATCCGTTCCCGATCCGTCCCGATGAAGTCGGGCAGCGGCTCTACGACATGACCGTCTCGTTCCCCCTTGTGATCACGGACCACGAGGACGCGGCCCAGCGAGCCAACGAGAGCCACGAGCTGCTCCAGCAGCGACTCGAGGACGCCGAGAAGCTCGGGCCCCTGGCCTCCTTCGCAGGGCTGCCGCCGCTCCTGCGCACGGCCGCCATCGACGCGGAGGGCCTGATCCGGCCGGTGCGCCGGATGATGGGCCGGGAGGCCGAAGAGGCGGGACGCGCGGGGCTGCTGTTGGGCCTCGCCGCCGCGGCCTGCGCCGCCTTGTTGATCGTGTTTCTCGTCCAGGTCGTGCGCCTTGGACGCGCGCACGATCGGCTCGCCCGCCATCTCGCCGCGCTCGAGGCGCAGCGCAGTGCGTCGACCGACCGAGGAGACCCGTGATGGAGATCGTCCTGTTGATCGTGCTCGGCCTGGCGGCCGGCACCCTCGGCGCCATGCTCGGTCTGGGCGGCGGCTTCCTCGTCGTACCGGCGCTCATCCTCCTGCGCGGCGTCGACGCGAAGATCGCCACGGCCACCTCCGTCGCCGTGATCGTGCCGGCCATGCTCATGGCGCTGTGGCGCCGCGGCGTGGTCGATGATCAGGTGGACTGGCGTGTCGCCGGTCTCGTGGCGATCGGCGCCGTGGCCGGCGCGTTCTTCGGCTCGGAGCTCGTCAAGCGCATGGACCCGACCCTGCTGCGCCGCATGTTCGCCGGCGTGCTGGTCGTCCTCGCCGCGCTGCTCGTCTTCCGAAAGTAGTCAGGCCGGAACGGGCTCGCCGCCCTCGCTGCTTCCGATCAGCGCCTTCACCTTGGGCAACAGGTCGTCGCTCATCTTCTCGAGGTCGAACTCGTGCGCCCAGCCCCAGTCGGCGCGCGCGTTCGCGTCGTCGAGCACCTCGGGCCAGGAATCGAGGATCGCCTGGCGCACGGGATCGCTCTTGAAGGTCAAGTTGACGCCGGGGATGCGTGAACGCACCGCGTCGGCGATCTCCTCGGCCGTCGGGCTGATGGCCGCGATGTTGTAGATGTTGCGCGTGAGCGCGCTGCGCGGCGCGTCCGAGAGCTCGAGCACGGCGCGAAGGGCGTCGGGCATGTACATGAACGGGATCTTCGAGTCCGCCTCGACGAAGCTCTCGTAGGCGCCCGTGCGCAGGCCGTCGACGTACATGAACAGCGCGTAGTCGCTCGTGCCGCCGCCGGGGATGCCCGCGTTGATCAGACCCGGGAAGCGCACGCCCCGGAAGTCGATGCCGTACGTCTGCTGGTACCACGCGCCCAGCAGCTCGCCCGCGACCTTCGTCAGACCGTACATGGTCGTGGGCTGAAGCGGGACGTCGTCGCCGACCACGTCCGGGAGCCCGTCGCCGAAGACGGCGATCGTGCTCGTGTAGAAGATCTGCGCGACGCCGAACTGGCGCGCCGCCTCGAGCACGTTGCGCGTGCCGTCCATGTTCACCGCCCACGCGCGGTGGGGGATCTGCTCGCCCTTCGCCGAGAGGATCGCGGCGAAGTGGAAGATGCGGTCCGGCTGGAACGCGCGCACGACGTCGTTCACCTCGGGCGCCTGGGTGATGTCGCCTTGCACCCACTGCACGGCATCCGGGCAATGGGCAGGGCGCGGGGCGATGTCGAACGCGGCGACCTCGTCGCCGCGCCCCAGCAGAAGTGGCAGGAGGTCGGTTCCGACCTGACCGCCCGCACCCGTGAGCAAGATCTTCATGGCGCCATGATCGGGTGGGAGACGCGCCTTGGGAATCTCTGGCCGGAACGGTGTGGACGGTTCGCGTTAGGCCTCGCCCGCCTCGCCCTCACCCGAGGCGGCTTCCTTGACGCAGCGCTTCATGCGCGCGAGGAAGTCCGTGGGCATGTGGCAGGGGCGCAGCCGTTCCAGCACCTCCACCAGCTCGTCGTAGCCGTTGAACAGATCGACGCAGGGCGGACAGAGGTGGAGGTGGCGGCGCAGGACCTCCGTCTCCTCCTCACCGAGCTCGCCGTCGCGGAAGAGCAGCAGGTTCTCGGCGACTTGCTTGCAGTTCATCATCCGCCCTGGCCCTCCGCGTGCGTGTCCCCCGACGCCTGCGCGGCGTAGAGGGCCTGCAGGCGGTTGCGCAAGTGCAGCCGCGCACGGTGCAGTCGGGTCTTGAAACCGCCGAGCGTGAGCCCCATGAGCTCGGCGGCCTGCTTGTAGGTGAGGCCTTCCAGGTCGAGCAGCACGACCGCTTCGCGGTAGCCGTCCGGCAGCTCCTGGATCGCCTCGCGGATGACCTCCTCCACCTCGCGCGCCTGGGCGCCCGCGAGGGGGTTCGCCGGGATCGCCTTGACGCCGACCGCATGCGCGGTGTCGTCGTAGTCGATCGGGATCTGGTCGAGACTCACGCTCGGGCGGCGCTTGCGACGCCGGTGGAGCTCCCGCGCCTCGTTCATCGTGATCCGGTAGATCCAGCCCATGGGGTCGGAGTCGCCGCGGAACGAGTCGCGCTTGCGCAGGATCTTGAGCAGCGTGTTCTGGGCCACGTCTTCCGCGTCCGCGACCTTGCCGGTCATGCGGTATGCGATCTGGTAGATGCGCTCGCCATACAGGTCGACGAGGCGTTCCGGGTCGAGGGCGTCGATGGGGGCGTCGTCGGTCGACACGTCGCGTTTCCTCTCGCTCGGCGCGAGGTGGGTAGGGCAAGGAGCATAGACCGAAGCACAGGACACGGGAACCTCACGGCCTTGACGCCCGGGGGCCGTCGAGGTTTCGAGCGAAGCGGATCCCTCAGTCGAGTGCGTCGAAGTGCTCGGCCACGATCGAGAGCAGCGAGGTCACGAGCAGCCCCGGCTTGCGGTCCTTGCGCCGCACCAGGGCGATCTTGCGCTGCGGGAAGTCGTCCGGCAGGGGGCGGATCGCGAGGCGGCGCTCGTCCTGTCCGGTGATCGCCAGATCCGGCAGGATCGAGAGCCCCAGGCCCGTGCGCACGTAGGCCTTCACGACCTCGAGGTTGCCCGACTCCATCACCACGTCGAGGCGTACGCCCTTCTTGATGAGCGCGCGATCGATGAGCTGGCGCGTCTCGGCCGGCTTGGCGAGGAGCACGGCCGATGCCCCCTCCAGGTCCGCGAGATCGACCTTCTTCTTCGCCGCCAGGGGGTGCTTGCGCGGCAGCGCCAAGCGCATGCGCTCGATGTGCAGCGAGCGTGCCTGCAGCGCCGGGTCCAGCCAGAGCGGCCGCGTCACGAGTCCCAGGTCGGCCTCGCGCCGGAGCACCATCTCGAGGATCGTGCGCGAGCCGTGGTTCATGACCTGGATCTCGGCGTTCGGATGCGTCTTTCGGAACTGCGTGATCACGGGCGGCAAGAGGTGCAGCGCCACCGTGTCGCCGCACGCCAGCACGACGCTGCCGCGCTCCGGGGACTCGATCTCGCGGATGCGGCGTGTGGCTTCCTCGAGGCTCGCCAGGACGTCGTCGGCCGCCTCGAGCAGCACGGCGCCGGCCTTCGTCAGACGCACGCCCCGCGCGTCGCGATGCAGGAGGCGCGCCGACAGATGCTGCTCGAGCGCCTTCACGTGCAGGCTCACCGCGGGCTGGGTCATGTGCAGCTTGCGCGCTGCCGCGGTGAAGGAGCCCTCACGCACCACTTCGCGAAACGACTCGAGCTGTCTCAGCTCCACGGCCTGCCTCCTCGCGCCGGGGCTCAGTTCGAAGACTCGGCCTTCTTCAGCCGGACCTCGGCCGAGGACTGGTTGCCGGCCAGCACCTCCACCCAGGGACCCTCGCCGTCCACGACGTACCCCTTCAGGTTGGCCGTGATCCGGTAGCGTCCGGGCGGCACGTGATAGCGCACGTTGACGCCGTCGTCGCCCGTCGTGGTGGCCTCCTGCCACGCGTTGGGGCTGTTGCCGAGCACCCCGTCCTTGCGCAGCTGCTGCCAGTTGGGCTGCACGATCGCGCCCGTCGTCGAGCGCACGTTGGGGTAGGCGCCCTTGAGCGGGTTGCCGTCCTTGTCGACGACCGTGATGCGGATGCTCCCGGGCTGGCGCTTCGTCAGGTCGACCGTCTTGGTCTCGCCCGGTCCGAGATCGGCCGTCGTGCTCCAGTTCGCGCCGTCCGCCCACACGTTGACCGTGTACGCGCCCGCGCCCAGGCCCTTGATCTCGTACTCGCCCTTGGCGTTGGTGCGGCTGTTGCCGCTCGTGGCCCCGGACTGGTCCTGACCGCCCTCGCCCTTGCGCGCGTTGACGTACACGTAGGCGTTCTTGATCGGCTTGCCGCTCGACTCGTCGGTCACGCGGCCGCGCAGCACGGAGCCGCGGCTCAGCTGCAGCCGGACCTCGCGGGCGCCGCGGCCGTCCACGACGTCGACGACCTCCTTCTGGAGGCTGATCAACCCGTCCGTCGTGCTCGCGCGGACCTCGTACTTGCCCGCCGTGCGTCCGCGGATCTCGAACTCGCCGTCGTCGGTGTTGAAGATCTGCGTGTTGTTGTTGGCCCACATGAAGTTCTCGGGGCCGCTGCCTTCGCGCACGCGCGAGACGTGGATGCGGAACGTGCCGCGGTAGGGCCCGCCGCGCACGTCCATCACGACGCCCTTGATCCAGCCCTGCTTCGCGAGCCGGAGCGTGAGGTCCGTCGTGCCCTTGGTGATGTTCTTGTCGGACGCGGCGCCGTAGCCGGACGCGCTGACGTGGACCGTGTAGTCGTAGTCCTCGATGCCGTGCAGCACGAAGTGCCCGTCGCTCTGGCTGCGGGCGTTGGGCTGGGACATGCCCCACCCCTGGCCGCGCCGGTCCATGGGCCGTGCGTAGACGTAGGCGCCTGCCACGGCCCGCTCGTCGGAGTCCACGACGTAGCCCTCGATCGTGCCGCCGGCCTGCAGCGTGACCTCGGCGTTCGCCGTGATCCCCGCCTGGACCAGCACCGGCTCCTCCGTGCGCGCCTGCTCCTTGCCGAAGCGCGCCTTCACCCGGTACGCCATCGCGGGCACGCCGCGGATCAGGAAGCGACCGTCGGCATCGCTCACCCCCGAGTAGTTCAGGTTCGAGCCGCTGCGCATGAGGTTCATGATCTGCCAGGCGTTCTGGCCCGGGCCCATCATCTCGTTCGTCGCGCGCACGTCGGGCTCGATCGTGACGAGCGCCCCCTGCACGGGCTCCCCGTTCTTGCCCAGCACGGTGCCCTCGAGGTCCCCGGCGCCCGGCAACGTGAGCCGGATCTCCGGCATCGGCTGCTTCGTGTTGAAGCGCACGTACCGCGACGCGATGCCGTGCTTCGGGCTGACGGCGAGGATGCTCGCGCCGTTCACCTTCCACGGCGGTGCTGGCAGGGTGAAGTCGCCCATCTCGTTGGTGGTGGCCTCGGGCAGCTTGTCGCCCTGCAGACCGTAATACGCGACGCGCACGCCGGCCGCGCCGCGCCGGTCCGGACCGAACACCGTGCCGCGCAGGCCTTCGCTCGCCTCGCTCAGCTTGACGACGATCTCGTCCGACGCGTTCAGGTTGCGGCTCACGCGTGCCTCGGCGTAGTTGCTGTGGCGCACGCGCAGCTCGTACTGCTCGCCGGCGGCGATGTCGACCATCACGCGGAACGCGCCCTGGCCGTCGGTGATGCTGGCCTTCGACGGCTCGACGATGCCGAAGTTCGGGTAGTGCACCTCGACCTGGGCGCCCTCGATGGGCAGGTCCGAGGACTCTTCCTTCACCACGCCGCTGATCTGCTGGCCCTCGTCGAGGATGACGGTGCGCTCGGCCTTCTCGCCCGGCGCGACGGCGACGTCGTTCTGCCGCACGGCCGCGTGCCCCGCGGCCGCGACGACGAGGTTGCCCGTACCCGTCGGCACCGAGAGGAAGCGGGCGACGCCACCCTCGTCCGTCTGGGCCTCGCTGACGACGGACTGCCACCACCAGCCGACCGTGTGCATCACCTTCGCACCGACGACGGGCGTGCCCTTCATGTCGAGCACGCGGACGTCGAGGCGGCCGCCGAGATCGAGGATGAGGTCGACGCGCGCGCCGCGCTGCTCGACCGGCTGGCTCGAGGGGGCGTAGCCGGCGGCCTCGGCGCGCAGGATCAGGCGCTTGCCCGTCGGGGCGGGCCCGACCAGGAACTGGCCGAGCTCGTTGGTCATGGCGGTCGCGAGGGCGGCCGGCAGCGGCGCCCACTGGCGGTACCGATCCGGGGCCTGGGCGAGCGTGACCGTCGCCCGGGCGATCGGCTTGCCGGCGCCGTCCGTCACGGTCCCGCTGACGCCCTCGCTGGCGTCGAAGGCGCCCCGGCGGGCCTCTTCTTCCCGGCGCCGCTGCTCCGCCTCGGCCTTGGCGCGCTCCGCTGCGCCGCCGTCGCCGGTCGCGGTGAGCCCCCCGCCGTCGTCCACATCGATGAACTCGCCGTCGCCGTCGACGCCCGAGTAGAGGTCCTCGTCCTCGACCGGATCGCTGCCGAGCAGCTCGCCGCCGATGAAGAGCACGACCAGCCCGCCGAGAGCGAGTCCGATCAACGCGATCAGCACCGTGCGGTTCATGCGCGACCTCGTTCCATGGCAGCTCCTCGCATCAGCGCGTCGGCCACGTGCCGTGCAGCTTCACCGTGTACGGAATCACCCGTTCCTTCAACCCCGGCCCGCTCTCGCGCACGCGGAAGGTGATCGAGCCCATCAGCTGGTGGCCCTGGCCCGGGTTCGCCGCGTCGGGCTTCAAGGCGACGGCGATCGCGTAGCCGTCCTTCGTCGGCTCGATCTCCACGTCGAAGAGCGACGCGAGCTGGAGCGGTCGAATGGCGTAGCCCTTCTCGAACGTCTGCATCGACGTGTCGAGCTCGGCCTTGTACTGCGGCTCACAGCGGATGAAGCACTTGCGCGGCGCGAGGCTCGCCTCGTTGCCGATCAGCCCGAAGTAGAGCTTGTCGAGCCCGCCTTCCACGCTGAGTGCGACGGGCGCGAAGATGTGTCCCTCGAGCGGGATCTTCAGCCCCTGCGCCTCGGGGTGGTCCGTCATGACGTGGACGAACTTGCCCTTGAGCTGCTGCGCCGGAACGGCACCGCTCTCGAACTTGATCTTGAGCTCGGTCTCCTGGCCGGGATCGAGCCGGCGCTTGCGCATCGGCACCGTCTTGAAGCAGCCGCAGTTGGGCTCGGCCTTGGAGATCGTGATCGCGCGGTCGCTGTTGTTGCGGATCGTGAAGGCCTGGAACTTTACGTCCCCGTGGCGGATGCGGCCGAAGTCGTGCTGGAGCGGCGTGACGCTGACCAGCGCGTCTTCGCCGCCGCCGCAGCCGATGGGCAGCAGGCACACCGCGCCTACGAGGGGGACGAGCAGCAGGCAAAGACGAATGGGCATGGGGGCGCTCATGGGACGGAGCTCCGGGAGGGTCGAACCCTCTCCTTCGTCACCCGCCCCGGGGCGCCAAGTCTAGCCCACCGGCAGCGGTCAGCGGCCGTTCGGGGTGGTCCACTCGGCCGGCGGCAGCGGCGGGTGGCCGTAGTCCGGCTCCGCCTTGGGCTGCGGGGCCGGCTGCTCCGGTGCAGGCGCGGGCGGCTGGGGCAGCGGTGCGGGCGTCGGCGGTACGGCCACGGGCACGGTGTCCTCGACCGGTGCCGTCTCGACCGTAATGCCGCCGATCGGGTCGGCGGTGGTCATGAACCGCGACCCCTGGTCGGTCGTGCCCGTGTCGGCGTCCGGGGCCGTCATGGCCGTGGTGCCGCCGGCACCGGGGGTCGTGGGCTCCGCCGTGCCTGTGGTGCCACAGGCGGTCAGAGCCGTGAGAAGTACAGAACATCCAAGGATCGCGATGCGACGCATGGGCCCTCCCGCGGGCGTAGGTGCTCCACCACGTCCCAGGGTACCTTTCCCCGCGCGACGGCGGAGGGAACATGTCCGGAATCAACATCGATCTCACCGGGAAACGGGCCCTCGTGACCGGCGGCAGCCGCGGCATCGGCCGCGCGATCGCCCTGCGCCTGGCCGAGGCCGGCTGCGACATCGCGATCAACTACCTACGTAGCAAGAAGCCCGCCGCGGAGACCGCCGAGGCGGTGCGCGCCCGCGGGCGCGACGTGCTCCTGCTCAAGTGCAACGTGGCCAACACCGAGAACCTCGGCGGCCTGTTCGAGGAGATCAAGGAGGCCTGGGGCAGCCTCGACATCATCGTCAGCAACGCCGCCTCGGGCGTGATCAAGCCTGCGCTCGAGCTCACGCGCCGGCACTGGCAGTGGACGATGGACATCAACGCGGCCGCCCTGATCCCGCTCGCCCAGCACGGCACCGCGCTCATGCCCGAGGGCGGCGGACGCATCGTCGCCGTCTCCAGCCTGGGCGCCCAGCGCGCCATTCCCAACTACGCGGCCGTGGGGGCCAGCAAGGCGGCCCTCGAGAGCCTGATCCGCCATCTCGCGGTCGAGCTGGCCCCGCAGGGCGTGCGGGTGAACGCCATCTCGGCCGGTGTGGTGGATACGGACGCCCTCTCGCATTTCCCCAACCGCAGCGAGATCCTCGAGGAGTCCACCCGCCGCACCCCGGCCGGACGCCTGCTGGACCCGGAAGACGTAGCCGATGCGGTTCTCTTCCTGGCCAGCCCCCTCTCGGACATGATGGTGGGGTCCACGATCATCGTGGACGGCGGCTACTCGATCATGGGCTGAACATCGGCCGAACCGGCGGCCGATTGGTCAAGGTCCCGTCGTTGGCCGATACTGGGGGCTGAGAGGAACGACTTCCTTGCACGTCCTGATCGTCGAACACAACCCCGAGCGCTGGCGCGCGATCCAGTCCGCCTTGGACGGCGCCGGTCACCGCACCGAGATCGTCAGCTCGGGCGGTGCCGCGCTGGCTGCGCTGGCCCGTCCCGCGCCGCCCTCGATCGTCCTCATCGAGGAGCGCATGGGCGACATGTCGGCCATCGACTTCCTGCAGGCCGCGGCGCGCATGACGACCGCCGTGCCGGTGGTCGTGCTGGGCGACGACGAGAACGCCGCGCGCTGGGTCGAGTGCACGCGCCTGGGCGCCCTCGACTTCGTGGTCACCGACGACGACGGCGCGTACCTCTCCACGCTCGGTGCCCGCCTCGAAGGCGCCTGCGAGCGCGCGCTCGGTCACGACCGCACGTCGCGCATGGCCGACGCCCTCGCCTCGACCGCCGCGCCGGTGATGATCGCGGATCGCTCCGGCACGATCGAGTTCATGAACGACGCGGGCGAGCGCCTCCTGGGCCGCAAGCCGCGCGAAGGCCGCTACGGCGCGCTGGCCGACGTCTTCCCGCTGGAAGACCAGCCGCGCGTGAAGGCCGACCTCTTCGCCGCCGTGCACGTAGGCGGCGAGTGGGCCGGTGAGGTCGAGATCGCCGCCGAGGGCGGCGAGCGCGTGGCCTGCATGGTCACCCTCTCCCCCGTGCGACGCGCCG
>JASJAY010000047.1 GCA_030066775.1 Planctomycetota bacterium | reverse complement strand
TTCACGAGGTACTCGCGATCGATCTGCGCGCCCTCCACGCGGTAGCTGCCGTCATCCTCCGTGGTCGCTTGGAGGGCACGCTCCTGGCTGCCGTTGTCGCCGCTGACCCAGCTGGTCGGCGACTTGAGGAGCTGGGGGACGTCCGTCGGGATCACGTAGACAGTGGCGCCCGCGGCGGGCTTGCGGTCGGGCATCGTGACCCGCCCGCTGACCGACGCACCCGCGCGTAGACGGACCACGACGGGATCGGGATGAATGGCCCCGTCCATTGCCCGAATTCCCATGCGCGTCGTTTGGTATCCCTCCGCCGATACGACGACCGTCGCCACCTTGGTGTCCGGGATCCCGCCCACGAAGAACTCACCCTTCGCGTTGGTGCGGTCGCGTGCCCACGGAGGCACGCCGAAGGTGTGCTCCATGTATCCGTCGTACGTGCCACCTGCTTCCACGACCACATCGGCACCGACGACGGGCTCACCCTCCGCGTCGACGACGCGGCCGATGAAGGTCACGCCCGGCTCGAGCTCGAACTCGATCTCGGTCGTCTCGCCGGCGGCCACGGTGATCTCGTAGCGCTCCGTGCCGACGCGCGAATGAGCGCGCACCCCGACGGCGTACTCACCCGGCGATGCAGTGGAGCGCCACATCCCGTCGGCCCCCGTGGTTCCGCTCAGCACGTGCTCGCGGGTCCAGGCCATCACCTGAACGCCTGCGAGCGGCTTGCCCTCGGGGTCCGTGATCTTGACCGCCAGTTGGCCGGTGTCTTCCGCCAGCACCGGGCCGCCCAAGAGCAGCACCAGGGCACAGGTGATCGCCATGCGCTTCAGCATGGGCTGATCCTACAAAACGACGACGTGCTCGCGGCGGCCGTGCTCACGTCGCAGCGGCAGTCCGTGTACCGCCTGGGCACGTCGAGCTGCGCGGGACGGGTGGCTGCCGGCCGGTTGCGATGGAATCCGGGCTCGACGCCGGTGCCAGGTCCCGGAGTAGATTGGCCTCCCCGAAGGGAGCCCTTTGTCACGCACGCTGGTCCCGGTGCTCGTCGTCCTCGCGCTAGGGGGGATCGCCCTGTGGCTCCTGTCGACGCCTGCGCCCGACGGCCTGGAGATCGTGAGCGAGGGCGAGCGCGGAAACCCCGTGTCTCCGGCGGACGCCGCTCGCGCCGGGACTTCCGAGCCGGGACCGGTTCGCGTCGACGACGTCGGCGATGGCGTGCAAGGACCGGGTACCGAGTCCGAGCACGTGGTGGTGCGCGTGCTGGGACCCGGAGACCAGCCGGTCCGCGAGGGCTCGTTCCGACTGCTCTCCTGGCACCCCGGATACGTGCCGGGAGATCGGCGGCCGGACCGCGCGCGGAACGGGAGGGCCTCGGGGGGCTTCGTGGATGGTCAGTTCCGCATTCACCGCTCTGCGCTCGTGGGCCCCGTCGAGCTCACGGTCGCAGCCGCAGATCCGGACTTGCTGGAACGCCAGTATCGGGAGCTGGACCCGGCCGCCATGCCCCGTGTGGTGCGCCTCGTCCGAGGCCGCCGCATCGATGGCCACGTGTTGACAGCCGAGGGCGGCGGCTACGTGAAGGCGCACGTTCGGGCGTGGGTCGACACGCCGTCCGCCGAGCCGGGGCCGATGCGGATCCGCTCCGTGCAGACGGATGCCCAGGGCGCGTTTCGGCTCCTCGTTCCGCCGGACCGGCCCGTGATGGTCGAAGCCCAGGGGCGCCGCCTCGATTGGGCGAGCGCATCGAGGCGCGTCGATGCGACGACCGACACGGTCGAGCTGCGCTTGCCCTCCGAGGTGAGCATGGACGTGCATGTCGAACGACCGGACGGGACACCGGCCGCCCACGCCAAGGTGCGGCTCCGATTGGAAGCGGCCGAGGCCCGAGACCGCGCATCGCCGAGTGTGCGCTTCCCCGGCGTCGGGCTGCGCGAGACGCGCGTGAACGAGCAGGGCTGGGCGCGGATCGCGCGCCTGCCCCCCGACCAGCCCGTGCTGGTGAGCGTGGAGGCGCCCACGTACGCCCTGCCCTTCGCTGCACCCGAGCCGCTGCGCGTCGTTCCGAGCGTGGGTCGTGCCGTGGTCCGACTGGCGGAGGGGGTCGCGATCACGGGCCGGATCGAGGGCCCCGAGCCGGATTCCATGCGCAGCGTGAGCATCGCGGCCTTCGATGCGGTGTCGAACCAACGCATTCCGGGCAAGGTGCGCCCGGATGGGCGCTTCCTCATCGAGGCGCTGCGTCCGGGACGCTACCGCATCCACGCCAGCAGTCTGCCCGGCCACGGCGAGCGGGTCATCGAAGACGCGGCAGCACCCAGCAGCGGATGGCGGATCACCCTGCCGCGGGTCCACACCCTCTCGGTCCCGCTGGAGGGACGTCCCGATCACGGCTTCCACGCGCAGTGGGTGGGGCCGAGCCACCGTGCCGCAGCGCCGGTCACGCGAAGCCGCATCGTGATCCAGGGACTACCGGATGAGCCCGGGACGCTCTACCTGGGCGCCTCCGGTGATCCCCGCTACGGGATGCGACATGTGCGCAGTCCGTTGGAGGAACAACGCCCTTTGAAGCTCGTGGAAGGGCGCATCATCCGGGGGCGTGTCGAGGGCGGCGGCACGAAGGAGACGACCTCCCGGCGAGGCCTTCCGCGCCCCGGTCGGATCCTGGTGATCGGGCGCGATCTCGAGGTCGTGACCTCGAACCGGCTCGGAGACTTCTTCGCGACGCCGGGCCTGCCCGAAGGCAGCTACCGCCTGGAGCTTCGCGACCCCGAGACGGACCGTCTCGTGGACAGCGTCGTCGGCGTCGCGGCCGGCGCCGAGAACGTCGTCTTGCGCTGGAAGGGCGACGGGTGATCGCTCCGCGGGCGCTGGGCCGGCCCGCCCGCCGTTTTCCTCCTAGTCCGGAAGGTCGAGCACCACGGTCGTCGCCGCGGCGTCAACCGAGAGCGGCTCCGACCACCGTCCGTCGCCAGGACCGACACGAAGCGTGAGCGGAGCCACGGGCACGTCTTCCAGCACGAACTCGCCATCCTCATCGACGTCGACCTGCCAGGTATGACCGTCGTGGGTCGTCACCTCAACGCTGATGCCGTCCCTGTCGAGAGGCGTATCCCCTCTCACCGTGCCCACAATGGTCCGAACCCGCACCAGGCGTACCAGGGTGTCTGCCGGTGACCAATGGGCAGCGGTATGCGTCCAGTACCGCGTGCTCGACTCCGTGCGGAAGCGTGTCCCAGAGCCATTGACGACCAGCTCGAATTGGCGGTCCGGCGGCAGGCTGCTGAGCACGACCCGGCCATCGTCATCGGTCCTGTCGGCAACGACGGTTCGCGGATCCGCACCGTCGACGATCATGAAGGGCAGCGGGATGCGCAGATCCAGCACGCGGACGTGCATCCCGCGCAGCGGCTCGCCCTCAGCGTCGACGACGGTGATCGTTACATCCGGGGCGGGGCGCAGCGAGATGCTGACGAACCCGTCCGATGGGGACACGGTCCGCGGATCCGGATGGGCGTGGCCCGGCGGCGCACTCACGTGCAGACGAAACCTCCGGTGCGGGAGGTGGTGGAGTACGAAGGACCCGTCCTCGGCCGACTCCGCCGTGTGGTAGCGGAGGTGGTCCGGAGGCCACCCGTCGCCGGCATGGACCGTGGCGGCAACGACGGTCGCGCCGGCGACCGGCTCGCCCGCTTCGTTCGTGACACGACCGGGCAGCGGGACGTCCGCTTCGAGTTCCAGCGTATGAGGACCGGGTCCGGTGACGGGACCGAGCAGGCCGGCCTTGAGGGGCAGGCGCTGCTCTTCGTCATCCTGCGCGCCCCAGACCTCGAGCCAAGCGCCGCCCATTGCGGCCTCGACGTGAAACGCGTCGCCGACCTGCACCACGCGGCCCTCGACGGCAGACCAGAGTCGCCAGAAGCAGTTGCGGATCACGCGCCCACGGGGGCCCCGCACGTGGAACACCATTTCGATGGTCTCGTCATTCTCCTCCCGGAGTACGAGCTCGACGTGACGTGCATCCGCCTCGACCAGCGCGTACGCGAGCGGGACGTCAGGCTGGTCCCATCGACTCTCCGTCCGGACGGCCAGATGAGCCTCCGGTAGTCCGCGAAACTCGAAGCGACCGGCGGCGTCGGTCATGCCCCAGATCGTGTCGATGTGCTGGTCTCCGAACTTCGCCAGCACCTCCTGAAACGGCACGGCCTCCCCCGCAGGCGTGCGGACGACGCCCGTCAGTACGCGGCCGCCCACGGCGACCAGCTCGGTCGTGAACTCGTGCGCCTCTGCGGGCGCATAGAGCTCGTTCTCGCTGGCGCGGCGCTCATGCCAGCCCTGACCCACGACGCGGCAGATCAGGTCGAGATTTCCCGGAGGAATGGACCGGAAGGTGACCGTGCCGTCCTCGCGGGTCCAGTCGATGAACCGGCCGTCCGCGGGATCTCCGCTTCTCGTCCAGTGCAGCTCGACCTGCACCTTCGCCATGGGCAGCCCGGTGTCCTTTGAGACAACGCGCGCCGTGAGGACGCGTCGCACGCCCGTCGGTTCGTCCTTGGCTCTGTCCGTGTGCGGCGAGCTGCCACGCAGGGTTGCTCCGTCCCCTTCGGCCCGCATGGACGCCGCGCGTTCGCGGCGGCGCTCCTCGTGCGCGGCCTCCTGCAGATCCAGCAGCGCCACGATCCCCCCGGTGATCAGGGCGACAGCAGCGATCAACCCGACCAAGGTCCCTCGAGAGCGGCGCGTCGCGTCCACGCCCAAAGCGTAGTCGGAGCGTGGTCGTCGAGCGGCTGCGCTGGCTTCACTTCCCGCCGCTCGGTGACTTCGGCGACTCGGGCTTGGCCGGCGCGGCCGGCGGCGATGACGCCTTGGAGGGCACCCGTCGGTGTCGCGCGAAGAAGTCGAACATCAGCGGCACGGCGTCGAAGTCGCGTGAGACGCGGCCGATCATGGCGACGCCGAGGTACTGACGGCCGCCGGGCCACGTGTGGCCGCCGCCCTCGACCTTGCACAACGCCACTTCGGCCCCGCGGCACGTCCTGTATTGCGTGAGCTTCGCCTTCGTCCGGTCGTTCGGCGCGCGGTCCTCGATCGCCGTCGTGGTGGGCTCGCCCTTGCAGCCGGTGAAGGCGACCCAGCGCTGGATCGTGGCGTCGGTCGACAGGATCGCGCCGCGCTTCGTGCCGAGCGCCGTGACGTAGCCTCCGTCGTAGGGGACCAGCGGATCCTTGGTGCCGTTGATCACGAGCAGCCCGACCGGATGCGCGGGGCGCTTCGCCTCGTGCACCTTCTGGAGGTTCGCCGTGACCGGTGCGATGGCGGCGATCCGGTCCGACAGCTCGAGCGCCAGCCGGTAGGACATGAACCCGCCGTTCGAGATGCCGGTCGCGTACACGCGTGATCGGTCGATGCCGTGGCGGGCGTGGATGCGATCGATCAGCTTGGCGATGAACTGGACGTCGTTCACGCCGCGGCGCTGTCGTGCGGCGCGGGAGTTGACCTTCCGGCCGTCGTTCCAGCCCTTCGCGATGCCCTGGGGAAAGACGACGACCCAGCCGCGCTTGTCGGTCTCGCGCCCGAACTGGCCGTTGGTCTGGCGATCGAACGCCTGTGCCGTCCCGCCGCCTCCGTGCAGGGCGAGCACGAGCGGCGCGGGCTTCGTCTTCGTGTGGCCCTTGGGCAGCATCACGCGGTAGGTGCGGATGCGCCCTTGGTGCAGGAGCGAGCCCGTCTCGGTGGTCGCAGCGTGGGCGACGTCCGTCCCCGTCGGGGCGAGGGGACCCAGGACGACCGCGAGGAGCGCCAGTGGGAGGACGGCAAGCAGGCGAACGCGCATGGGGAGCTCCACGGAGACACGGGCGTGCCCTGGGTGCTCGTACCCGGCGTGGCGCCGGCGGTTTCGGCTGAGCCTAGGCGGTCTCGATGCGCTCGAGACCGAGGCTGCGCAGCTCTGCGGGGCGCAGGTGACGCCCGTACCTGAGGTTCAGGTACACGGGATCGCCGACCTCGGCCGCAAGGGCCATCTCGGTCAGCACCGTGGGACCACTCCAGACGTGGGTGGCACCGTCCTGGACCTTCAGGTTGAGCGACTGGCCGAAGATGCCGGTGAAGGCGAGGATCGCCGTGACCACGTCCTGGGCCTCGTGGATCTCGCGCAGGTGCTCGTCGTCGCAGAACACGCGCAGCACGATGCCGTCGGGGGTGACCTTGTCGACGCGGCCGATCAACGGCGGCGCCTCGCTCTCGCTCCCGGTCACGTGCGCGCGCCAGCCGGCACCGCCACCGCCGACGACCTGCATACGCGTGAACGGATCGCTTTCGCCGTCGCCGTGCGGCATGACCGTGTCGGCCAGCTCCTGCTGGAGCTCCGGGTCCTCGATGTCGGGCGGCTCGATCTCGTAGACCTTGTCGCGCGGCGCCGGGATGGGCTCCTTCAGCGTCGGCTGGCGGAAGTGGGGGGCCGGAACGTCGGCGCGCGGGACCCACTCGTCCTCGTCGTCCTGGGCCGGCGGCAGCGGCACGCCGAGCGAGACCATCTCCGTCTCGTCCAGGGGCACCTTGAAGCGGCAGCCCAGGACGATGCAGCCGTCCGCGTCGATGCGCTCGCCCAGGCGGACCACGACGGTCCGCTTGCGCAGGAGCGAGCCGAGGACCTCGGGGTTGATGTCGACGTGGAAGGCCCGGCCCAGGCGCTCGTGGACCGCCATGGCGGTCTCGGCCAGGCCGGGGAAGGACGAGGGCTCGAACTCAGGCAGGGCGACGCGAATGCCGACGCCCGTGCGGCTGAGATCACAGGTCTCGGCCTCGAGCACCCCCCGGTGGGTCAGGATGTGCAGCGGTGCCTGGAAGGGCACGCGTGCACACAGACGCTGTTCGAAGTCGTTCATGCACCCAAACCTTCTGCGAACGGAACGAGGCGCTGTCTCTATCGACCGCGGCGATGTGTGGACTGTAGGCATGTGGCGTCGCCTGCTTACGGGGTGCTTGCAGGCGGTCGACCGGCTCGTCCACCCCCCTCGAGGGGCCCTTCCGGCTCCCCGTCGCTAGACTTGGCGCCCCGCCGGGGGGGCGGAGCAGGAGCGGCCATGATTCGGACGGTGTTCTTGGGCGTGGCCACGCTGGCCCTCGTGTGTCTCGGCGGGCCGGCAACGGCCGAACCGCCCGCGGCGGAGGCCGATCCTGCCTTCGCCGGGCTCGAGTGGCGCTGCATTGGCCCGGCCCGTGGCGGCCGCGTCTCGAGCGTCGCCGGCGTGCGCGGCGACCGGCGCACCTACTACATGGGCGCGTGCGGGGGCGGCGTCTGGAAGACGACCGACGCGGGGCACTCGTGGAAGAACGTCACGGACGGCTTCGTGAAGACCGGCTCGGTGGGGGCCGTCGCGGTCGCGCCCTCCGACGCGAACGTGCTCTACGTCGGCATGGGCGAGCCCGATCCGCGCGGCAACTTCTCGCACGGCGACGGGGTCTATCGCTCGACGGACGCCGGCGCGACCTGGACCCACAAGGGCCTCGGGAAGACGCGCCAGATCGGGCGCATCGTCGTGCACCCCGAGAATCCGGACCTCGTCTACGTGGCGGCGCTTGGGCACGTCTACGGCCCGAACAAGGAGCGGGGCGTGTTCCGCTCGACCGACGGCGGCGCCACCTGGACCTGCGTCAAGTTCGTGAGCGAGGACGCGGGGGCGGTCGAGCTCGCGATGTGCCCGTTCAACCCGCGCGTGCTCTATGCGGGGTTCTGGCGCATGCGTCGCCGGCCGTGGCGTATGGACAGCGGCGGCGAAGGCAGCGGGCTCTGGCGCTCGACGGACGGCGGCGACACGTGGGTCGAGCTGACCAAGGGGCTGCCCAAGGGTGTCAAGGGACGCATCGGCGTCTCCGCTTCGGGCGCGAAGCGGGGGCGCGTGTACGCCATCGTCGAAGCGGAGGACGGCGGCGTGTTCCGTTCCGACGACGGCGGCGACTCGTGGCGCCGCGTGAATGACAAGCGCAAGCTGCGCCAACGGGCCTGGTACTACTCGCGCATCGAGGCGGATCCGCAGGACGCCGACACGGTCTACGTCTTGAACGTGCGCTTCCACAAGTCGGTCGACGGGGGCAAGAGCTTCAAGGCGATCCCCACGCCCCACGTGGACAACCACGCGCTCTGGATCGATCCCGACGACAACCAGCGCATGGTCGAGGGCAACGACGGCGGTGCGAACGTCAGCGAGGACGGGGGCCGCACGTGGTCGCGGCAGGACAACCAGCCCACGGCGCAGTTCTACCGCGTGACCACGGACAACCGGTTCCCGTATCGCGTGCTGGGCTCCCAGCAGGACAACACCACGCTCTCGATCGCGCACACGAGCACCGCGAAGAACGGCCGCGACTTCCATCCGGTAGGCGGGGGCGAGAGCGGCTACATCGCCGTCCATCCCGAGAATCCCGACATCGTCTACGGCGGCTCGTATGCGGGCTGGCTCACGCGCTACGACCACGCGACCGGGATGGTGCAGCCGATCAGCCCGTGGCCCGAGAGCGCGATCGGGTCCGGCGCCGACGTCCTGAAGCATCGGTTCCAGTGGACGTTCCCGATCGTCTTCTCGCCGCATGATCCGAACGTGCTCTACGTCGGCGGCGAGGTCCTGTGGCGCACCACCGACGAGGGGCGGAGCTGGACCGCGATCAGCCCCGACCTGACGACCAACGACAAGGCGAAGCAGGCGTCGAGCGGCGGGCCGATCACGCAGGACAACACGACGGTCGAGTACCACTGCACGATCTTCACCGTCGCCGAGTCGCCGCGGCGACAGGGCCGCATCTGGGTCGGCACGGACGACGGCCGCGTGCACGTGACCGACGACGCGGGCGGCGCGTGGGCCGACGTGACGCCGAAGGCCCTCGACGCCGAGTCGCTCGTGAGCCTCGTGGAGGCCTCGCCGCACGATGCCGACACGGCGTGGCTCGCCGTGAACCGCTATCGCAGCGACGACTTCACCCCGCACGTGTTCCGCACGCGCGACCGGGGCGCGACGTGGACGCGCATCGTGGACGGCATCGCGCCCGATGCGTTCGTGCGCACGGTGCGCGAGGACCCCGTGCGTAAGGACCTGCTGTACGCGGGTACCGAGACCGGCGTCTACGTGTCCTTCGACGGGGGAGGCGCGTGGCAGCCGCTGCAGCTGAACCTGCCCGTCGTGCCGATCACCGGCCTCGTGGTCAAGGACGACGACCTCGTGATCGCGACCCAGGGGCGCTCCTTCTGGATCCTCCCGGGGCTCAGCCGACTGCGGCAGCGTCAAGCGGACGGCGCCGGCGAGCCGCTGCTGGCCCCCGCGCCCGCCTGGCGCACGCTCGACGGCAGCGCGCGCGTGCACTTCGAGATGCCGGAGCGCATCGAGGGGAAGGCGCGCCTGTCGATCACCACGGCCGACGCCGAGACCGTCGTGCGGGCCTACGACCTCGAGTACGAGACCGAGGACGGTCCGAAGGACGGCGACGAGGACAAGGGCGGCACCGGGGAGAACGTGGAGACGCACGAGGAGGAGGGCGATGCGGACGCGCGCACCCGTCGACGCGGTCGCCGCCGCGAGACGCTGCGCGTCCGGCCCGGCTGGAACCTCTTCCGCTGGGACCTGCGGCGCGCCCTGCCCACGACGGTGCCCGGGGCGGTGGGCTGGCCCACGCTCACGAGGGGCCCCCGCGTCCTCCCGGGCAGGTACGTGGTCCGGCTCGTGATCGACGGCAAGACCTGGTCGAAGCCGCTCGAGGTCCAGACCGATCCCCGCCGTCCGCTATCAGAAGCGGACCGGACGGCAGCGGGGGCCTACGTGGATGCGGTCTACGCCACGCTCGACGGCGTGCACCGGTCCGTGAACAAGATCCGCGACGTGCGCCGTCAGCTCGTTGCCACCATGCGGCGCGCGCGCAAGGCCGGCAAGGCGAAGGCACTCGAGCCGGCGGCCAAGCCGCTGCGCGAGTCGCTGCGGGAGATCGAGGACGCATTGATCCAGTGGCGCAACAAGGCGCCCCAGGACCCGCTCAACTTCCCGCCGCGACTGAACGACAAGCTCACGATGCTGTTGAACCTCACGAACCGGGATCCGCGTCCGACGCAGGGCATGCGCAACGTGCTCGCCCACCTGAAGGCGCAGGCCGAGCAGTGGGAGGTCGAGCTCGCGCTGGCCCTGGGCGAGCTCGTGCCCGCGTTCAACGCCGCGGTGGAAGAGGCGAAGCTGCCGGCGGTGGTGGTCCCCAAGCGGAAGCGGTAGGGCACCTACTGCACGCAGAGGAAGTCCCGCTCTTCGACGCGGCCGGCCGCGGCGAGCGTCCTACGCACCGCATCGCGCCCGCCCTCGCGTCCGACGGCCACCAACAGGAACGCGTCCGCCAACCGATCCAGGTCGTCGTAGCCGACCACGTGGGCGCCATGGATCTCGTTGCCGATGCGCCCTGGATGGACATCCACGAACCAGCGCGGGGAGGTGCCCGCGTCGACGAGGGTCCGCGCGAGGCGCTTGCCGTCGGCACCGGCGCCGACGATGCCGACCTCGCGCTCCATCGTCGCGAGCAGGGGCGCGAGGTACTGCACCTTGAGCCAGAGGAAGCGATCGAGCCCGTAGCGGCCATCGTTGCGCGTCGTGCGGTGCTCGCCTTCGCGCCAGTCGAGGAGCACGTCCGGATGCTTGGCGAACGTCACGCCGGCCCCCGCGGCGCGCAGGAAGAGGTCGTAGTCCTCGGGGAAGGGCCCGTCTCGATAGCCGCCGAGGGCGTCCCACACGTCACGCCGGATCGCCGTGGAGGGATGCGGCAGCGGGTACTCCACGAAGCGGTCGCGGTGGATCTCGTCGTGCGTCAGCAGCGCGTTGATCCATGCCTCGTAGCGCGCCATGCCCGGGCCTACATGCTCGCGTGGGAAGTAGCGGACGCGGCTGGCCAGGAAGCCGGCTGCGGGATGGTCCGCAGCGAGTGCGAGCAGTTTCGCGATTCGCTCGGGGCGCGCGACGTCGTCCGCATCCATCCGCACGAGCCACGTCCCGCGGGCGCGCGCGGCGGCCCGGTTCGCCGCCGCGGCCACGCCGCGTGCGGGACCGGACTCCGGGACCACGCGGTCGTCGCTCCGGGCCCGTGCCGCGACGATCTCCGCCGTACGGTCCGTCGATCCGTCGTCCTGGACCACCAGCTCGTAGTCGGCGTGGGTCTGCGCGGCCAAGGAGGCGAGCGCCTCCTCGAGGAAGGCCTCGCCGTTTCGAACGGGCAGCACGATGGAAACGGACGGTTGCGCCGGCAAGGGAATCCAATTTGTAGGTTGGTGGGCCACTCGCGGCCCCCCGTAGAATGGGCCCGTTAGGAGGGTTTCCGACACGTGCTTTGCAAGCTATGCAAGAAGAAGCACGCGGACTGGGAGCACGCCGTGTTCTACGACACGACGCCCACTCGCGTGCGGCTCTGTCTCGATTGCGCCAAGGACAAGGACGCGGACGGCCACATGGAGCGCATCCACGCCGCCGAGGATCACGAGGCGAAGAACGCGGCCGTGGCCAAGTTCCTCTCCGACCTGGGCATGTAGCGGGTTCAGAGCAGCCCACCGGTGTGCCGGGTCGCGGCCGCCGGTGTGGGAGCGGCCGTACCGGACGTCCGTCTCCTGACCCCCTCCACCGCCCTTCCCTTCGGCCCGGCTTGCTTGGACCCAGCCTGTGAAGACCCTCCTCGTCCTGCGCCACGCGAAGTCCAGCTGGAAGCAACCCGAGCTTGCCGACCACGATCGGCCGCTCAACAAGCGCGGCAAGCGCAGCGCCCCCTTGATGGGCGCCCTGCTCGACGAGCAGGGGATCGTGCCGGACCTGATCGTCTCGTCCACGGCGCGGCGCGCCTTAGACACCGCGCGCAGCGTCGCCGAGGCGGCCGGCTACGAGGGGGACATCGAGGCGCGCCGTGAGCTCTACCACGCCGAGCCGCAGGACTATCTGGAGGCGCTCGCGGACGTCACCGACGCGTTCGACCGCGTGATGGTGGTGGGGCACAACCCCGGCATGGAGATGCTCGTCTCGCACCTGGCCGGGCACTACGAGCGGTTCCCCACGGCCGCGCTCGCGCACCTCGTGCTCGCGATCGACGCATGGCACGAGGCGCCGGGGGTCACGCCCGCCGCTGCGCGCCTCGAGGGGCTCTGGCGACCGCGCGACCTCGAGTGAGCGGGTGGGCCCGCGCGCCGCGCGTCAGCGGATGTGTTCGCGCTGCAGGCAGTCGCTGCAGATGCCGTGGCTGATCGGGAGCGGACCGACGCGCGGGATGAAGTGGCCGATGGGCAGCCAGAGGCCTTCCTGCGTGCGCACGCGCTCACACCATGCGCACAGGTGGATGAGCTCTTCGTCGTCGTCTTCCGCCACCATCAGATGGGCGTAGGCGCCCGGGTCGCGGCGGAAGAGCTCCGCGACGCGAGCGAGGAGGTCGCCCTGCTCCGCGACGAACCCGCGCCGCAGCTCCGCCAGGTCCTCCGTGGCGCCCGCCACGTCCACCCCGATGCGCTCGAGCTCGTGGACCGAGGTGTTGAGCTGGGAGATGCGCTGCAGGACGGCGCCCGCGGCGAGGTCGTACGTTCGGCGCGCGGCCGACTCGTGCCCGGGGCGTTCGGCCAGCCAGGCTGCCAGGCGGGAGGCGTTGCGCATCCGGTGCGGCGCCATCGACGCGTCGTCGCGGGTCTCTTCGAGCAGGGCCAGGTAGCGCCGCGCCGCGGCCTCGGCGCGCGGGAGCTCACCGGCCGCTTCCAGGCAGCGCACGCGCATCCAGGCCAGGATCGCCGCCGGCTCCCGGTAGCCGGACGCGGAGCGCTCCAGGCGCTCCAGGGTCTCCAGGGCGCGATGCGGCATGCCCGACGCGAGGTCGAGGCGGATGTCGAAGATCGCGGTCTGCGACGCCTTGCGCCAGCGTCGGCCCTCGTACTTGGGTAGGTAAGAGCGGTAGCGCTCCACGTGGTGTCGCGCGGCCACGAGGTCGCCGGCCTCCAGCGCGAGGTCGAATGCACACCCGTGGTACGCCTCGCGGGGCATCCCGCCTTCCCCGGGATCGAGCGCGGCGATAATGCGCTCGAGATCCTCGAGCCGCCGCTCGCGCATCTCGCGCGCCCCGACGCCGCTGATCGCTTCACAGTACGTGGCCATGCAGCCGGCGGCCGCCTCGAGCTGGCCGAGCGCGATCAGGCGATCGGTGAGGAAGCGCGCGAGCACGAGCGTCTCGAACTGGCGGCCGAGCCGCGAGAACACGGTCATCAACGAGCTCAGCAGGAACAGCCGATCGAACGGGCCCTCGCCGGCGCCTGCGGTGAGCAGGTCCTGGAAGTGGGCCGCGGCGCGGCCGAGCTCACCGGCGTCGGCGACCTGGCGGCCTTCCTGGAGACGGGGGAGGAGTTCTTTGGAGGGAGCGAACACAGTGGGCATGGGCGGATACCTTCCGCACGCACGCTATCCCTCTGCGTTCACCCCGGCGGGTCGACGATTCGTCGCTCTCCCGAAGCGTCACCGTTCCGGCGACTGCGGTCGCTTCGGTGTCCCATGCAGGGACAGTTGCCTCAGCCTGAGCCGCCGCATCGTGCCCCATTTCGGGGGCGAAACGACGCTTCCAAGACGTGTCTTATCTGCCGTCCTTGGCTCGCTCGGCCTTCTGCGCCAGGAGCTGACCGTACTTCACGGACTTCTCCCAGTGGGGGCCGACGCGCACGTCACCGAAGCGGACCTTGTCGATCGTCGTGACCGCTTCGTCGTAGCGCTTCGCCTTCTCGAGCGCGCGCGCTTCCTTGATCAGCTTCGCCTGCTCGCCCAGCTCCCGCTTCAGCTCCTTCTTCTGGTCCTTGAACTTCCCGAAGGCCTTCTCGATCGCCTTCGTCAGCTTGCTGCTGCTCTTCGGACCAACGAAGGCGGCGCGCACCTTCAGGTCGCGGTCGAGCGCCGCGAAGCCGGGCTTGCCCTTGCAGCCGATTCGCTCGGCGAGATCGGACTCCGTGCGGCTCATGTCGATCTGCACGCAGCGGAAGAGCTTGCCCCAGCGCGCCGCCATCTCGTCGTCGAGGATGCGCGTGCAGAGCGTCGTCGTCAGCTTGCCGTGCTTCGGGTGATCGTGGGGCCAGTGGAAGTAGACGAGCGTGGGACGCTTGTCGCCGCGCCGTGCCGCGGCCTCGATGCCGAGGATCTGGCTGATGTGGGCCTCGGGGGTCAGCGGCTCCACGGCCTCGCCGTCCGTGGGCGTGATCGTCTGGATCTTGCCGATGGCGACCTCGGTCCACTCGAAGTGGGTGAGTCGCGGCATCGAAGCGCCGGAGCGTCCCGCGGCGGGGCCGCTGGCGCCGCTGGTCGGGCTGCTCGGCATGCCGGGGGCCGAGGGGGCCGTGGGGGATCCGGGCATCTTGACGTTGAGGCGACCGCCTCCGCCGGCGCTGCCTCAGCCTCAGCCCCAGGCGGTGTCCGCCGCGAACAGGCTCAGGGCGAGCACGGCAAGGCCGGCAATGACGTGCGTTCTCTGCATCCGAATGGCTCCCGGTACCGCGTAGCCTGCTGCCCCCTAGCCTAAACGCACGCGCGAGACGGCCGGACGGCCTGAATCTCGGGGGCGGGACCCGCGTCCTGTGGACGGGGGAGAGAAGACGCCTGGCCCCGCTCCGCGCTGGAGGGGATCGAGGCGGAGCGGGACCCGGGAATGCCGGGAGCCCGCGCGCAGGGGCGGGTGGCCTTCGACCCGCCCGATGCGTCGCTGGCTACCGGGTGCAGCAGCTGCGCGCGGTCGTCTCCACGTGACCGGATGCGACGGCGAGCCCGCCGAGCACGGCGAGAGCGATCAAGAGCCCCTGGAAGAGCTTCCTCATGCCAACCTCCTCGCCGCGAATCATCCGTGCCGGGGACGACCGACGCACCCGCCTTTTCTTTGAATCGGTCGCAGGCTCTCCGTTGTCCAGCGCGCGAAACGAGAAAGCGGAGCGCCGTCAGCGCTTGAGTGCGCGATGCACACGCGCGGCCAGCTCGGCACGCGTGAACGGCTTGGGCAGGAAGTCGATCGTCTTCTCGCTGACGCCCGCGTCGGCGAAGGCGTGGTCGGCGAAGCCCGAGATGTACAGCACCGGCAGCTCGGGGCGCAGCGCCAGCGCGCGTTGCGCGAGCTGCACGCCGTTCGTACCGCCCGGCAGGATCACGTCGGTGAGCAGCAGCTGGATGTCGGGCGTGCTCTCGAGGATCGCCAGGGCCTGCTCGGCATCGCCCGCCTTGCGCGTGCGATACCCGAAGGTGCGCAGCAAGCGGAGCGACGTCTCCAGCACCTGAGGCTCGTCTTCGACCACGAGCACGAGCTCACCGGCGCCGCGCGGCTCCGCGTCCGGCCCCGGCGTCGGATGTTCGAGCTCCATCACGAGCGTCTCGGCGCGGGGCAGGAAGAGCGAGACGCACGTGCCGGTGTCGACCTCGCTCTCGATGTGTACCTGGCCGCCGGACTGCGTTACGAAGCCGTAGACCATGCTCAGGCCCAGGCCGCTACCGCGCTCCCGGTCCTTCGTCGTGAAGAAGGGCTCGAAGACGCGCTCCAGGTCCTCCGCCTGCATGCCGCACCCTCGGTCCGTCACGTCGAGCCGGACGTAGTCGCCTGCCGCGAGCATGCCGCCCAGATAGGAGCCGGCGTCCCGCGTCTGGGCATTCGAGGTCGAGATCGTGAGGATGCCGCCGCCCGACATGGCGTCACGCGCGTTGAGCGCCAGGTTCAGGAGCGCGTTCTCCAGCTGGGCCGCGTCCACCAGGCAGGGATGCAGGACCGGGGACAGCGAGGTGCGGATCTCGACGGTCGCGCCTAGGGTGCGCCGCAGCAGGTCCTCCATGTGGCGCACCAGCCCGTTCAGCTCGGTGGCCCGCGGCTGCAGGGGCTGCTTGCGGGAGAAGGCGAGCAGGCGCTCGGTGAGCGCGGCCGCGCGCTCGATGCCACGCAAGGCCGCCTCGGTGCTCTGCTTCACCCTGTCCGGGTCGTTGCTGCGGCGGCCGAGGAGCTCGAGGTTGCCGCCGATCACCGTGAGCAGGTTGTTGAAGTCGTGCGCGATGCCGCCCGTCAGCTGGCCCAGCGCCTCCATCTTCTGCGCCTGGGCGAGGTCGGCACGCAGGCGTTGCTGCTCCTGCTCGGCAACGACCTGGTCGGTGACGTCGGTGGAGATCAGCGTGACACGGACGACCTCGCCGTCGCGCAGGATCGGGCCCAGGCGCGTAGAGAACCAGTAGCTGCCGTCCGGCGCCTCGAGGCGGATCTGATACCGCTCGTGCTCGCCGGTCTCGAACACGTGTTCGATGGCGTCGTGCACCATCGCGCGCTCCGACTCCGGTACGTGCGACTCGACCGTGCTGCCGATCACGCTGGGGACCGTGTAGCCCATCGCGATGCGGTTCACGAACACGATCTGGTGCTCGCGGTCCACGAGCATGATGTAGTCGGGTGCGTTGTCGACGAGCGAGCGCAGGGTCTCGCGGCTGTCCTCGAGCGCCTCCTCCATGCGGCGTAGGTGGGTGATGTCCGTCGCCGTGATGGAGATCAGTGCGTCCGTCTCGGGCCCGGTCAGCGCGGTGACCCAGTTGCTGTAGATCGAGGTCTCGCCGTGGGGGCCCACGGCCTCCGACTCGAAGTGCTGGGGGCGGTGGTCTTCGCCGGCCGCCCGGACGGCCTCCCGCAGCGTCTCGTGGAAGCGCGGGTCCACATAGTCGAAGACCGGTGTGCCCACGACGTCGTGGAGCCCCGGCTGGACCCGGTTGATGAAGCGGATCCGGAAGTTCGTGTCGATGATGGTGACGAACTCGCTGGCCTTGCAGACCGCCTCCGTCCACGCAGGATCGGCCAGTCCCTCGCCAGCTGACGAGTCGGGGGTCGCGCGTCCGCTCACGCTCAGGAGCATACCGAAGGCTTCTCCCAGGCGGCCGGCCGTTTGAGCAGCGTGTTAATCCCTGGCGGGCCTGCATCCGTCGCGTCGTCGCCGCGATGCGTAAGATCCTGGGATGCCTGCCGCCCCCGAGCCCCTCAAGGAAGCCGAGCGCCTGGCCGCGCTCGAGGCCTATCGCGTCCTCGACACCGAGCCGGAGCGCTCCTACGACGACATCACGGCCTGCGCAGCGCAGCTCTGCGACACCCCGATCGCCCTGGTCTCGCTCGTGGACAAGGAGCGCCAGTGGTTCAAGTCGCGGGTGGGGCTCGACGCCACGGAGACGCCGCGCGACTTCGCTTTCTGCGCCCACGCGATCCTCGAGGTCGGTCCGCTCGTCGTGCGGGACGCGACGGTCGACCCCCGCTTCGCGGACAATCCGCTAGTCACCCAGGCCCCGGACATCCGGTTCTACGCCGGCGCCCCGCTGGTCACGCCGGAGGGGCATGGGCTCGGCACGCTCTGCGTGATCGACCGCGAGCCGCGTGAGCTCGACGCGCAGCGGCTCGAGGCGCTCTCCGCATTGGCCCGCCTCGTCGTCGATCAGCTGGAGATGCGCAAGGCGAACGCCGCGCTTGCCGATGCGCTCGAGCGCGTGCGCGTGCTCGAAGAGTTCCTGCCGATGTGCACGGGCTGCAAGAAGGTGCGCGGCGACGATAACACGTGGCACAGCGTCGACGAGTACCTGTGGAACTTCAGCGGCAGCCCCGTCTCCCACGGCGTCTGCCCCGACTGCGTCGGCGTCTACAGGGGGTCGTAGCGGACGCCGGCCTGCGGCCTGCGACTGACTGGGCTATTTGGTGCCGGCGGCTTCGACGGGCTCGCGCTTCTCGACGGACGCGTACACGAGCGGGCGCAGGTCCCGGTCCAGGGCGTTCCACATCGGCATGCGCTGCAGCATGTTCACCATGACCAGGTTCTCGCTGGGTGAGACGAAGAAGGTCGTGCTCGCCGCGCCGCCCCAGCCCCAGTCGCCCACCGCGGAGCCGGGCTCCGGATCGCTCACGCGCACGGACACGCCGAGGCCGAACCCCACGCCCTTCCAGCGCATCCGGCCGAAGCGGATGGGCACCAGCGCTTCCGGCAGCTGGTTGGTCGTCATCAGCTTCACGCTCTCCGGCTTCAGCACCTGCTTGCCGTTCCACGTGCCGCCGTTGGCGAGCATCAGCGCGAACGTCATGAAGTCGCTGGCCGTCGAGACGAGCCCGCCGCCACCCGACTCGAACGCCGGCACCTTGCCGAAGGCGCTTCTCTCCGGGCGATCGATCACGAACTGCATGGGCCCGTAGTTGGGTACGAGCCGATCGAGCTTGTCGGCCGGCACGTGGAAGCCGGTGTCCGCCATGCCGAGCGGGTCGAAGAGCCGCTCCTTGAGGAAGACGCCGAACGGCTTCTTCGCGACGACCTCGATCACGCGGCCGAGGAGATCGATCGAGATGCTGTAGTGCCAGCGCGTCCCCGGCTCGAAGAGCAACGGGATGTTGCACAGCTTCTCCGTCATCGTCTCGAGCGAGTCGTTGCGGCCGAGGATGCCCTGCTGGCGGTACTGCTTGTCGACCGGCGTGTCGCCGAAGACGCCGTACGTGAGCCCGGCCGTGTGCTGCATGAGGTGGCGGATCGTCATCGTGGCGGGCTTCTTGTCCGCGCCTTCCACCGCGCAGGCGGCGATACCGGGCAGGTGCTTGGCGACCGGATCGTCGAGTGAGAGCTTGCCGTCGTCCACGAGCATCAGCGCCGCCGCCACCGTGACGGGCTTGCTCATCGAGTAGATCCGGACGATCGAGTCCTTCTTGAAGCCGCCGAAGGACTTGAAGTAGGCGACCTTGCCGTTGCGCGCGACGAGCGTCACGGCGCCGGCGATCTCCTTCTTGTCGAGCCTCGC
The DNA here is from genome assembly GCA_030066775.1 of Planctomycetota bacterium. Lineage (GTDB taxonomy): Bacteria > Planctomycetota > PLA2 > PLA2 > JAEUHO01 > JASJAY01. Next base: position 12,961 of record JASJAY010000047.1, on the reverse strand, counting down.
CAGCACGGCCTTGTCGATCTTCGCCAAGCCGTCGGCGGAGAGGCCGACCGCCTTGGGCTCCGCGCGCGGGAGCTCACCGGCAGCGGCCGGCGCGGCGAGCAGGAACAGGGCGAGAACGGCGACGAGCTGGGCGGTCTTGGACATCGCCAGATGGTACGCGGTGACCCAGCCGGTCGGATGCCAGGGCCTGTACGGGGGGCTTGGGAGGCAGATGAGCGACCCGCTCATGGAGCGCCGAAACCCGCGGGGGCCCGCTGGGTTGAAAGGCGCGAGGAGTGGCACTCCCCAGGAGCTTTTCCCATGCGAACCATCCTTTCGACCCTCGGCGCTTTCACCCTCGCGTTGCTCGTCGCAGCGCCGGCCTACGCCGAGGAAAGCGACAACGACCGCGGCCCGCGCTTCGGCAAGGCCAAGCACAAGCACCGCATCGCGCGGATCCTCAAGCGCCTCGACACGAACCAGGACGGGGCCCTGGCCCAGGACGAAGTGCCCGCCAAGCTGTGGGAGCGCATCGGCGCCGCCGACACCGACGGCAGCGCCTCCGTGACCAAGGACGAGCTCAAGGCCTTCCGCAAGGCGAAGCGCGCCGAGCGCGCGGAGCGCGGCGGCACGGTCGAGACCGGCCAGCGCGGCAAGGGCCGCAAGGGCAAGAAGGGCCGCAAGGGCCGTCGCGGCAAGCGCTTCGATCGCGCCGACAAGAACGGCGACGGCGCCCTGACGGCCGACGAGGTCAAGCCCGAGGTCTGGGAGAAGATCTCGAAGGCCGACGCCGACGGCAACGGCGCCGTCACCAAGGAAGAGCTCAAGGCCTACAAGCAGGCACAGCGCGGCGGATAGCGAGCGCCACTCCTCTTCGCCACGCTCGGGGGGGCACTGGAGTCACCCCCTCACCGGCGACGACCTCGAAGGTCGTCGCCGGTTTTCGTTTTCCGCGGCTGGTCGGGTAGGCTCCCGCGCCCGTGAACCGTCCGGCCCGCATCCACCGCCAGATCGTCGTGCCGACGGAGCACGGCTCGTGGGCGCTGTTCGGCACGCCGCTCCTCGTGGGCATCGCCGCAGGCCAGGACTTCTCGCTCGTCACGCTCTACCTGCTCGTGGCGACGACGTCCGGGTTCCTCATGCGCCAGCCGCTCACCACGTGCGTCATGGCGCTGAGCGGTCGGCGGTCGCGCGAGTACCTGCGGCCGGCCGTCCTCTGGACCCTGGTCTTCGCAGGCATCGCGGCGCTGCACATCTTCGGGCTCTGTCTGCGCGGCTTTGCCTACCTCTTGTGGCTCGCCGTGCCGGGGATGATCGTCCTCGTCTGGCACCTCGCCCTGACCGCGCGTCGTCTGGAGCGCCGGCAGATGACCATCGAGGTGCTCGGGGCGGCGTTCCTCGCCCTCTGCGCACCCGCGGGCATGTGGGTCGGTCTGGGAACGGCCGATCCGCACGGATGGGCCTTGTACGCGCTCGTCACCGTTCACGGGGCTTGGGCTGTGCTGTATGGGTTCCTCCGGCTGCATCAGCGGGCGCCCAAGAACCGGCCGGCCCCGCCGCGCGGCGGGGTCCTGGCGCTGGCCATCGGCGGCTTCGTGCTCGCTGCGGGCATGTCCGCGGCCGGGTGGGTGCCCGCCCTCACGCCCGTCGCCTTCGCCGTCCAGCCGCTGGAGACCCTGCGCGGACGCCTGCGCCCCGCCAAGGGGCTCATGCCTCGACAGATCGGCTTCCAGCTCCTGTTCGTGGCCATCCTGCACACCGTGCTCTTCGGCGCGGTCTGGTGCCTCGTCTGACGCGCTGCTCGGGCCCCGCGATTGCGGCGAGGGCGAGTACCCGATGGCGCGAGCCCGGTGTACAACGGGACCGTGCCTTCGGGCCTGGTGGGGCGCTGCAAAGCCGGTAGCGCGCGCCGCCGAGACCGCCCGCGCGACGGCGGGCGGGGGAAGGAACGTCTCGATGCGTACCCTGCTTTTGGGAACGGGCGTGGCGCTCGCGCTGGCTCTGGGGATCGCCGTCATGGCGGCGCCGGAGGCCGAGGCCTCACCGTTCGCGTCCCTGGATGCGGCCATGCCCACCGCGGACGTCTATGTCGGCTTCGGCTACACCCACCGGCCCTATCGCCGGCGGTGCTACGTGCGGCGGCGCTACTACCGGCCGGCCGTCCGCACCTACTACACCTACGAGTACCCCGGCTACGCGCACGGGTACTACTACCCGCGCCCGTACTACTACCCGCGGTCCTACTACTACGGCCCGCGTGTGAGCGTCGGCTTCGGCTACCACTACGGCGGCCACCGTCACTACCACCGCGGCTACCACCGCGGCCACCACCACCACCGTGGGTATCACCGCGGTCATCACCGCGGCGGTAGTCGGCGTGTGGTGGGTCGTCGGCGCTAGCTAGTCGAGCGACGCAGAACGCGGAAAGAGGGCGTCGAGCTTCGCCGCCAGGTCGGCGGTGAGCTCGACGTCGAGCGCGCCCAGGTTCTCGTCGAGCTGCGCCACGCTCGTCGCGCCCAGGATCACGCTGGAGATGCCCGGCTGCGCCGCGGCCCATGCGAGGGCCAGCTGCGTGCGGGAGCAGCCGGCCTCCTCGGCCAGCGCCTGCATCGAGCGCACGCGGTCCAGGTTCTCGTCCGTCAGGAGCTTCGGGCGCAGCCACTCGATGCGGCCCAGGCGCGAGTCGTCGGGGATGCCTGCGTCGTACTTCCCCGTCAGGAGGCCCGACGCGAGGGGGCTCCACACGACCAGGCCCATGCCGAGCGCGTCCGTGGTGGGCTGGACGTCCTCCTCGACCTTGCGTCGCGCCATCAGGCTGTACTGCGGCTGCTCGACCTGCGGCGCGTAGCCGCCGTAGCGCTCAGCCAGCCCGTGGGCCGCGCGCAGCTGTTCGCCGGTCCACTCGCTCGTGCCCCAGTAGAGCACCTTGCCCTGGCGCACGAGGTCCTCCATCGCGCGCACGGTCTCGTCGAGGGGCGTCTCGGTGTCGTAGCGATGGCAGAACAGGATGTCGAGGTAGTCCGTCCCGATGCGACGGAGGCTCTGCTCGACCGACTCCATGATGTGCTTGCGCGAGAGGCCGCGGTCGTTGACGTCGTCGCTCATCGGCCAGAAGCACTTGGTCGAGATCACGAGGTGTCGGCGCGGCAGGTCCGCGAGGACACGTCCCATGACCTCTTCGGCAGCGCCGCGCGCATAGACGTCGGCGATGTCGAAGAAGTTGATCCCCGCGTCGAATGCCGCGTGCAGGATCTCCCGCACGAGGGCCTCGTCCGTCACGGAGCCGCCGTACGTCGTCCAGCCGCCGAGGCTCAGGGCGCTGACCTTGGTGCCGCATCGGCCGAGGGGCCGGTAGCGCATCTCGCGTTCGCTCATCGGGCTGCCTCCTGTCTAGGTAGGGGCAGCGTAGGAAACTCGTCCGCTAGGGCGTGACGGAATCCCCGGCCGCGACCGGTTCCGGCCGCAGCTGGCCGGCCCGCTCGGCCCGGATGCGCTCGGCGCGGACGACCTTGGCCGTGCGCTCACGGACGCGGTCGGGCACGCGCTTCATGCCCTTCACGATCCCGACGAAGGAGAGCAGCTTCAGGATGTAGAAGGTCAGGTCGACCTCGTACCAGCGCCAGCCCTGGCGCGTGCTGGCCTGGTAGTGGTGGTGGTTGTTGTGCCACCCCTCGCCGAACGTGAGGATGGCGAGCATCCAGTTGTTGCGGCTGTCGTCGGTCGTCTCGTACTTGCGCTTGCCCCAGACGTGGGAGAGCGAGTTGATCGTGAACGTGGCGTGGTGCAGGAACACGGTCGAGACGAAGAAGCCCCAGATGAGCATCTGGCCCGCGCTGGTGCCGAGCTCCGGATAGGCCGCGGCGAGGCCCTTGCCCAGGTAGTACATGCCGGCGCCGGTCGCGACCGCGATGAGCACGCAGAACCGGTCGAGGAAGCGCAGCTCCGGGAACTTCGCCAGATCGGGGACGCGCTCGACGTGCGTGTAGTTGTTCTTCGGGTCCAGGATCCAGCCGACGTGGCTGTACCAGAACCCGCGCTGCACCGGCGAGTGCGTGTCCTCGGGCTCGTCGGAGTACCGATGGTGATGCCGATGATGGGCGGCCCACCAGAGCGGTCCGCGCTGAACGCAGGTCGTGCCGAGCAGTCCCGCGACGAACTGCCAGAAGCGGTTGAGCTTGTAGGAGCGGTGCGAGAAGTAGCGGTGGTAGAAGGCCGTGACGACGAACATCCGCAACGCGAAGAAGGCGACCGCGACGATCACGGCGATGGGGCTGATGCCGACCCAGATGATGCCGAGGCACATGGCGTGCATCGCGAGGTAAGGCAGCGAGTTCAGCCAGCCCCAGCGGGCGTTGACGGCCTGCGCATCGCGGCCGGCCTCGGAGTCGAACCAGCGAAACACCCAGGCGAAGCCGGTCTTCCACCAGGGTTGCGGTCGAGGAGTCAACACGGGCTGGGTCCTCCGAATCCGAATGCCGGATCGCACCCAGGGGGACGGGACCTTCGTCCGGCCCGCCCTGCGAGGGGGATCCTCGCCGGGGGACCCGGGGTTGCAAAGGTCGCTCTCAAGGTTCGTTCGGTTTTCCAAACGTGTCGCTGGAGCGCCGTGCGTGCGGGTCAGGTACGGGCGACGTCGAGCGTCAGGCCGGCCGTGTGCGTGGGTCCGCCGCCCTGTTGGCCGGCACGCAGCGCGTCGCCGTTCGACTGCCACCAGCGCTTCGCGTCGCGCTCCGTCCAGGCCCCGATCATCTCGACGGCGTCGAGTCGTTCGATCACGTCAGCCGCGGTCTGGGGGCGGTCGCCCGGGTCCTTCGCCAAGCAGTCGAGGACCAGGCGCTCCAACGCCTCGGGCGCACCGCCGCCCGGGTGGGCTTCACGCAATGGCTTGGGCGTCTCGTTCACGTGCTGCACGCACACGTCCACGATCGTCTCACCGACGAACGGGGGGGCACCCGTGAGCAGGAAGTAGCCGAGCGCACCGAGTGCGTAGAGGTCGCTGCGTGCGTCGATCGTGTCCGGCGAGCGGATGGCCTCGGGGGACAGATACAGCGGCGTGCCCGAGATGTGCCCCGCTTCCGAGAGCGTCTCACCGGTGCTGCCCGACAGGTCGCGCACCAGGCCGAAGTCGAGCAGCTTCGCGACGTCGTGCTCGCCCCCCTGGGTCGTCACGATCACATTGGCCGGCTTCACGTCACGGTGGATGAGGCCGATGCTGTGCGCCTCGCCCAGGGCGCCCGCCAGCTGGCGCAGGAAGCGCATCGCGCGCGCGGGGGGCAGCGGCCCGGCGGCCTCGACGAGCATGTCGAGCGTGGCGCCGTCGAGCAGCTCCATTGCGTAGTAGAAGGTGCCGTCGGGCGTGCGTCCGTAGTCGAACACCGTGATCGTGTTCGGATGGGTGAGGTCGGCGGTGAGCTGCACCTCGCGCTCGAAGCGCGCGAGATCCCGGGGCGCCACCCGGTCGGGATGCAGCAGCTTGACGGCCGTGGGGCGACGCAGGAACGCGTGCCGCGCGCGGTGCACCTGGCCCATGGCGCCCTCGCCCAGCATGCGCTCGAGGGTGTACTGCCCGAGCTTGCGCGCCTTGCTCACCTCTTTGCGCAGCCCGTAGATCACGGCCGACGTGGCGCAGCACAGGAAAAGCGTGCCGCTCCACCAGATCGCGCCCCCGACGGCGAAGCCCCACCCCAGCTGGTCTTCGCTCCACGCCGTCCACTGATCCGTGGCCCAGTCGTGGACGCCGGGGTCGACGTCGCGGTACGCCGCATAGACCGCAGCCACGAAGACGGCGCCGATGATCAGCCCCAGGAGCAGCGTGCGCCGGCCCGTGCTCGGGACCCAGATGCAGCGCGCGAAGAACGCCAACGTGAGCAGCGGGAGCAGGATCATGTCCGGCCGCGCCTCGACCGGGATCTCCGTGCCCATCAGCACGGTGGCGGCGACGGCCCCGAGCAGGCCGACCTCCTCGGCCCGGCGTACGAACTCGCGGCTGTGCCTCCCGCGGCGGCAGACCAGCCACGTACCGGTGAAGAACGCCGTGGCGAGCACCTGATAGAGGAAGACCGGGTGGACGATCAGGGCCTCGAACGAGCCGCTCGCGGCCGCCAGCACGAGCCGCATGATGAGGCCGAAGGCGTTCACCACGGCCATCACGAAGCCGAAGGTGGCCACGCGTCCCTGCAGGAACGAGCGCCCCTCCTCGGTCAGGCTGCTGGCTAGCGACTGGCTCTCCATGCGCCGGACATGCTAGCCGTAGCGCGCTGTGGCCGTCGCTACCTGGTGGGGACGTGGCGCGGCTTCGCGAGTGCGAGCTGCACGACCGAGAGGTAGCGCTCCCGGAACCCGCCCTCGCAGTAGCGGAAGTAGTACTCCCACGCGCGCAGGAAGGACTCGGGGAAGCCCATGCCGCGAATCGTGTCGGCGTTCGCCTGGAAGCGCTGGCACCACCGGTCCAGCGTCTCCGCGTAGTGCAGGCCGTAGTCTTCGAGGCCCGTGAGGCGCAGGTCGCCGTTCGCGGCCACGGAGCGGCTGATGACCCCGACGGAGGGAATGAAGCTGCCGGGGAAGATGTGCTTCTTGATGAAGTCGACCGTCTTGCGCGCCTGGTCGTAGTTCTGGTCGGCGATCGTGATCGCCTGCAGCGCGGCGAGGCCGTCGTCCTCGAGCCGGTCGCTCAACGTGCGCACGTAGGTGTCGAGCTGGTCGTGGCCGACCGCCTCGATCATCTCGATCGACGCGATGCGGTCGTAGCGGCCCGTCAGATCGCGGTAGTCCTGCTGGATGATCTCGACGCGGTCCTCGAGCCCAGCGCGGCGGATGCGCTCGCGTGCGTAGGCGAACTGCTCCTGCGAGATGGTCGTCGCCACGACGTGGCAGCCGTGGTGCGTTGCGGCGTGCTCGGCGAAGCCGCCCCAGCCGCAGCCGATCTCGAGCACGCGGAGCCCGGGTCGCAGGTCGAGCATCTGGCACAGGCGCTCGTACTTCGCAGTGGACGCCTCGGCGAGCGTGGCGTCCGGGTGCTCGAAGATCCCGGACGAGTACGTCATCGTCTCATCGAGGAAGGCGGCGAAGAACGCGTTGCCCAGGTCGTAGTGGAAGGCGATATCACGGCGATTGCGGCGACGCGTGTTGCGGCCGAGCGCCAGCAGCCCGCGCAGGGCGAGACGCGAGGCACGCGCCAGCCCGCCGTTCAGGGCTTCCATGATGTGCCGGTTGCGCACGAAGAAGCGCACGACCGCCGTGAGGTTGTCGGCGGTCCATCCGCCGGCGGCGTAGGCCTCGCCGGCGCCGAGCATGCCGCGCGTCAACACGTCGGTCCACACGGCGTCGTCGTGGATGCGGATGTCGGCGGAGAGCTCGGGAGGGGCGTCGGGGTCGCCGAAGCGGTGCACGGTCTCGCCCTCGCGCAGGACGATCGAGCCCTCCTTCACGCGGCCGACGCGAGAGAGGACGGCGCGCCGGGCCAGGCCGAGCGGCCGCGCGGTCGCGGTCGGCTGGGCGATCCGATGGGAGCCCGTGAGGGGGGCGTCAGGCGGCCTCATCGACTCTCTCCTTCAGCGGTCGGGCCCGCTTCGCGGGATGGGTGTGGAACGGCACGCCCTTCCACCACAGCTTCAGTGCCTGCCAGTGGATGGCCAGCGGCACCTTCAGGGTCTGGAAGGGGTGCGTGACGAGCAGCCGCGCCAACGTGCGGCCGGTGAGCGGGCGGCGACGCAGCGTGAGCGTCGCGTCGAAGAAGCGGCCTTCGGGCCCCTCGTTCTCCATGTGCACGCCGAGCTGCGTGCCGGGCTCGGTGAAGCGCCAGTCGTAGTCGAGCTCCATCGGCATGAAGGGCGACACGTGGAACGCCTTGCGGAAGGCGAAACGTAGTCGGTTCGAGCGGGGCTGGTCCGCCACGCGCAGGACGTAGCTGTGGCGCTCCTTCCACGGCGTGTTGGTGATCTCGGCCAGGATCGTCTCGACGCGCAGCCCCGTCTCGTCGTAGCAGTAGTAGAAGCTCACGGGGTTGAAGACATAGCCGAACGTGCGCATCTGCGTGAGCAGGCGGATCGGCCCCGTCGGGCGCTTCCCCGTCTCGGCGGCGACCCGGTCACGGACCGCATCGGCGAGCGGCATGTCGGGATCGCCGTAGTAGTCCTTGCGCCGGAACCAGGCGAGGTTGAACCGCTTGCTCGACCACAGCCAGCGGCGCTGGAAGAGGCGCGGCAGCTCGTCGAGGTCGAGATACATCAAGTAGATGCCGTAGCTGAAGTCGTTCGTTGCGGGCGTGCGACGACGATGCCGGACCTTGCCGACGTAGACGCAGCTATGCATGGACGGCCTCCCCTCGAATCCCCTGGACGACGTCGAGCGCGCTCTGCACGCCGTCTTCGTGGAACCCGTAGCCCCAATACGCCCCGCAGTACCAGGTGCGCTTCACGCCGTTGATCGCCTGCTTCTGCTGCTGGGCCCGCCGCGTCTCCGGCGTGTAGACGGGGTGATGGTAGGTGAAGCGCCGCAGGATCGTCGAGGGGTCGATGTCCTCGGTGCGGTTGAGCGTCACGAAGTAGTCCACCGGCCCGTCGAGCGACTGCAGGTGGTTCATGTGGTACGTGACCGTCGCCGGACGGTCGTCACCGGCGGGTACGTGGTAGTTCCACGCGGCCCACGCGCGACGCGTCTCGGGCATCATGCGCGCATCGGTGTGGAGCACCGTGTCGTTGGCCTGGTAGGGGATCGACCCCAGGACGTCGAGCTCGGCCGACGTGGGGTCTGCGAGCAGGCGCAGCGCCTGGTCGCTGTGCGTGGCGACGACGGCGGCGTCGAAGAGCAGCGGCGCCGCGTCGTCGAGGCAGACCTCGACGCCGTCGTCGCGGCGTGCCAGCGAGCGGACGGGGGTGTTCACGTGCACCCGGTTGCGGAAGGGGGCGATCAGCGGATCGATGTACGCCGACGAACCACCGACCAGCACGCGCCAGACGGGACGCCCCTTCAGCTGCAGGAACCCGTGGTTCTCGAAGAAGCGCACGAAGTACCGCGCGGGGAACTTCAGCAACATGCTCGGGATGGCCGACCAGACCGCCGCGCCCATCGGCACGATGTACTGCTCGATGAACGGCCTGCCGTAGCGCCGATCCTCGAGGTACGCCCCGAGGGTGAGGCTGTCCGAGGCGGTCGCCAGGTCGCCCGGCGCCTCGCGGTTGAAGCGCAGGATGTCCTTGAGCATCCGCAGGAAGGTGGGGCGGAAGAGGTTCTTCCGCTGCGCGAAGATGGAGCCCAGCGTGTTGTCTGTGCTGCCCTTCCACTCGAGACCGGTGCGGCTCGACTGGACGCTGAAGCTCATGTCGCTGTCCTGCGTCGCGCAGCCCAGCTCGTCCATCAGCGCCGTGAAGCCCGGGTAGTTGCGGGTGTTGTGGACGATGAAGCCCGTGTCGACCGGGACCTCGTGGTCACCCTCCGGGACGCGCACCGTGTTCGTATGCCCCCCGATCCACGGGCCCGCCTCGAAGACGGTGACCTCGTGCTCCGTGCAGAGCCGCCGGGCGGCGAGCAGGCCGGAGATCCCGGATCCGATGACGACGATGCGCATGAAGAAGCGTCTTCCCTCTAGGTGCTGTCCCCTCGACGGCTCAAACCTGGTCGTGGTGTCCAGAATGTCAAAATCGAAAGTTGGACACCAGGAGAATCTGTCCAGAGTCTAGAGGGATATGGCATCGTTCCTGGCCATCGCCCTCCCGCCCGCCACGCCCCTGCTCGCCGCGCTGGGGGCCGCTGCCGCCCTCCAGCTCGTCCTCTGGGTGATCAGCATCCGCGTGCGCAATGCGGGCCTCGTCGACGTGGGATGGGCCGCCTCGATCGGCGGCATCGGCGTCGGGCTGGCCCTGGCGGGCACCTCCGACCCGGGGCGGCGCTGGCTGCTCGGCGCCATGGTCGGCATCTGGGCGTTCCGCCTGACCTCGCATCTCCTCGGTGACCGCGTGCTCGGCCATCCCGAGGAGGGTCGCTACGTGCGGCTGCGCGCGTACTGGGGACGCCGCGCCAACCTGTGGTTCCTGGCCTTCTTCCAGGGGCAGGCGCTCCTGGCCGCGCTCCTCGCCGTGCCGTTCGCGTATGCGGCGTTTGCGCCGGGCGTCGCGCTCGGCCCGCTCGACATCGTGGCCGCCTTGGTGTTCGTCGCCGCCTGGAGTGGCGAGGCGATCGCCGACAAGCAGCTCCAGCGCTTCCGCGCCGACCCGGCCAACAAGGGCAAGGTCTGCAACATCGGCCTCTGGACCTGGTCGCGCCATCCCAACTACTTCTTCGAGTGGCTCATGTGGTGCGCCTTCGCGCTGCTGGCCCTGCCTGCGGCGTCGGGCTGGGTCGGGCTGCTCTCGCCTCTGCTGATCCTCGTCTTCGTGCTGAAGCTCACGGGCATCCCCGCCACGGAGCATCACATGCTGAAGACCCGGGGAGACGCGTACCGCCGCTATCAGGCCACGACGAGCGCCTTCGTTCCGTGGCCGCCGCGAAAGGAAGCCGTGTCGTGAACGTGGACCGTCTGATCGATCGAGGCACGCTGCCGGACTGGCTGCTGCGCCGGGGTATTCGCAAGCAGCTGAAGCAGCGCCTCCGGGACGAGGACCAGGGCAGCACCGAGGCCAACCAGGCGCGGCTGATGGACTACATCGACGGCCTGCGCCGGAGCCCGATCGCGGAGCGCACGGACGCGGCCAACGAGCAGCACTACGAGGTGCCCGCGGCGTTCTACGAGCGCGTGCTCGGCAAGCACCTCAAGTACTCCTCGGGCTACTGGCCCGAGGGTGTGACGCAGCTCGATGAAGCCGAAGCCGCCATGCTCGAGCTGAGCGCCTCGCGTGCCGGCATCGAGGACGGTATGCGCGTGCTGGACGTCGGCTGCGGCTGGGGCTCCATGTCGCTGTGGATCGCCGAGCACTTCCCTGGGTGCCGGATCACCTCGCTCTCGAACAGCGCCACGCAGCGGGCCTTCATCGAGGCCCAGTGCCGTGCGCGCGGCCTCGAGAACCTGCAGGTCGTGACCGCCGACATCAACGACTTCGACACGGATGCGCGCTTCGATCGCATCGTCTCGATCGAGATGTTCGAGCACGCCAAGAACTATGAGGCACTGCTCCAGAAGGTCTCGAGCTGGCTCCAGCCCGATGGGCGCCTGTTCGTGCACATCTTCGTGCACAAGGACTTCGCCTATCCCTTCGTCGCCGAGGGCGACGAGGGCAGCTGGATGGGGCGCCACTTCTTCACCGGTGGCCAGATGCCGTCCGACAACCTCTTGCTGTACTTCCAGACGCACGTCGAGCTGGTCGACCACTGGCGCGTGAACGGCACGCACTACGCGAAGACGGCGCGCGCCTGGCTCGAGAACCTCGATCAGCGCCGCGCCGCGGTGCGGGACGCACTCGAGGCCGAGGGCTTCAACGGGACGTCCGAGCCCACCATCAACCGCTGGCGCGTCTTCTTCATGGCCTGTGAGGAGCTGTGGGGCTACGACCGGGGCGAAGAGTGGTTCGTCTCCCACTACCTCTTCCGCCCGCGGGGTGAGTAGCCGCGAGCCTTAGTCCTTCACGATGCGGCGGAGCACCGTCTGCGTGAGGTGACTGGGCGCGACGCCGAGGAAGCGGACGTTGATGGCGGCCTCGGTCTTGTTCCAGGTGAAGGTGAGGTACGCGTTGTCCATGGGGTCGTAGGGCTCCATGACGAACACGCCGTTCTCGAACGTCCATGTGCCCGCGTGAGACTGCGCGTACCCGGGCACGATGCGCTTCGTGCGCCGCGTCCGCCAGATGGGGCGGCGAATCACGGTGCCGTCGGGTTGCGTGATGACCTGGTAGCCCTCGGTCATGTCGGGACCTTCGAGGAATTCGCCGGGGATGCCCTCGTACTCGTAGCGACCGTCTTCGAAGAGCTCGACCCAGATCGTGTTGGTGTCGTCGTCGGTGTAGCGGCCGATCATCTCCGTCGGCGACGTCGGCTTCATCGTTTCGAACTTGGGGCGTTGCGGCTCCGAGAGGGGGGACGACCAGTGCCCTCGGGTCGGGGGATGGCGCACCTTGAACGTGTTGCGCTGCTCCGCCTCCTTCAGGCGGAGCCGCGCGAGGTCGCGCTCGACTTCCTTCGCGATGCGCAGGTCGCGCGCGATCTGCTCCTCGCGTTCGCTGGGGCCAGGATCGGCCGAGAGGCTCGAGATCCAGAAGCCGAGCAACGCTGCACCGAGGCCGCAAGCAAACCAGATCGAACGATCGACGATGCGCGATGCCATGGCCCGAGTGTAGACGCGCCCGCAGGCGCGATTCGTACGCGGTGACGGATTCGTGGCACGGCGCGTCGCCCCTTCGCGTGATTCGGGCGCGCACGGCGGGAACCGCGCCAACGCCGTCTCGCCCTACGCGTAGCCCCCGGTGGAGGGACCGGACATGGGGCGCATCCTCTTCACCCTCGCCGTGGCGACGTGCGTCGCGAGCTGTGGACTCGCGGACGAGCTCGACCGGCGTTCGCTACGCTCCGCGGACGATTGCCGCGCGTGGCCGGGCGTCGATCTGACGGAGTCGGGCTATCTGCGCCTGATGAACGGCCTGGGGGACGACGCGCTGCGCACGGTGCGCATCGAGTCCGCGTACGAGGGGAGCTTGGCCTGCGCGGTCGACCTCACCTGCTGCGACGCGCACCAGGTGCGCATGCCGCCGGGGATCTACTACCTGCGCGTCACCTGGTGCTGCGAAGAGGACGAGAGCGAGCGCCACTGGTTCCACATCCGCGATGGGCAGGTCTCGCTCGTCGTGGCCTATCCCGAGGGCTACGCGCCCAACGCGCTCTACGACGCCCGCTTCTGAGGCGGTCTGCCTCAACGAGAAACGGGGGCCGTGCCCGGGGCGGGGCCCCCCCGGCGTGGGGGGGGGGCGGGGGCCGGCCGGGGGGGGGGGGGGGGGGGGGGGGGGGGGGGGGGGGGGGGGGGGGGGGGGGGGGGGGGGGGGGGGGGGGGGGGGGGGGGGGG
>JASJAY010000183.1 GCA_030066775.1 Planctomycetota bacterium | reverse complement strand
GGATCCGGGGGCGGCGCGCCTCCGGCGCCCGGTAGCGGCGACGTGATGTCGGCCGCGGAAGAGCAGTACGCCCTCGAGGTGCTCGTGCTCTCCAACCAGGAGCGCCAGCAGGCGGGCGTCCCTGCGCTCGCGTACGACCAGCCGGCTTCGCAGGTCGCCTACGACCACTGCCTGTTCCAGCAGGCGCAGGGCTTCATCAGCCACGAGGGCCCCGGCGGCAACGCGCCGTGGGATCGCCTCACGGACGCCGGCATCAGCTGGCGGACGGCCGGGGAGAACGTCGCGGTCGGACAGCCGACGCCCGCCGCCGTCGTCCAGGCCTGGGTCAACTCGCCCGGTCACTACGCCAACATGGTCAACGGCGCTTTCACGAACCTGGGCATGGGCGTCCAGGAGGGGGCCGGCGGCGTCTACAGCGGCCCCTGGTGGACGCAGCTCTTCTACACGCCGTAAGGCGGTAGCGGTTCCGATCGGCGCGACGCGCTAGGCGCGCGACAACGCATCGGCGTACATGCTGCGCAGGCGACGCACCGTCGTCGGCGCGTGGCCGGCAAAGTGGTTGTTCACGAACACGAGCGTCCGCCGCCCCTGCTGCATGAAGGCCGCGAGCAGGCGCGCCCAGCGTTCCATCGACGGCCCGTGATCGAGGACCTCTTCCTCCCACGTCTTCGTGACCGTCTCGATCTTCTTGCGGTCGCCCAGGAGGCGCACGTACTGCACGGGCCCCGTGTGCGTCTCGATCTGCTCGACGTGTCGGTCGCCATGCGGCATCCAGGCCTGGTCCACGAGCGTCGAGCTCACGCCGTGCTTGGCGAGGATCGCCGCGAACTCGGGCTTCAACCACGCCTTGTTGCGCACCTCGACGGCGTAGGAGAACCCCTCCTTGGGCAGGTCGCGCAGGAACACGTCGAGACGCTCGAGGAACGGTCCCGGTGAGGGAAACACCTTGCGGTTGAAGTAGGGGAACTGGATCAGGAGCGTGTCGAGCCGATCCCCGAGACGCGAGATGACGCGCAGGAAGTCGTCGCGGTCGTCGTAGGTCGCGTCCGGCATGAGGATGCGCGCCGGGTCGGGCGTGGCCTTCCTGCCCGCGTGCACGATCGAGCGCGGGAACTTCGCGCAGATCGCGAAGCCGTCGGGCGTCTTGTCGACCCAGCCGTCGACGATCCGCGCGCGTGGAACCGCGTAGTAGGTGGCGTCGATCTCCACCGCGTCGAAGTGCTTCGCGTAGTGGGTGAGGAACGCCCCCGGCTGCATGCCCTGGGGATAGAAGGGGCCGACCCAGTCCTTGCTGCTGAACGAGGACGTGCCGAAGCGCACCGGCGCACCGGGCGTGTAGGGGCGGAGTCCTTCAGGCAGCTCGTCGAGCGTGAGGTCGTCTTTCAGCACGCCCGAGATCCAACGAAAAAGGGGCGCGGCTGTCCACCGCGCCCCTCTCGCGAAACCGACCGATCGTCAGCGCCGGCGGCCGACGACCCGGCGGCTGCCGTGGTGACCGCGATACGACCGGTGATGGCGGTGGCCGTGGCGGTGGTACCCGCGGTGGTGGTGGTGCCCCCGGTGGTAGCCGTACGAGAACGACACCGAGGGGCCGTAGTAGCGGGGGTACGTGTAGTGGTACGAGGGGTAGTACGCGTAGCGCGGGGCGTACGTGTACGTGGTGTAGCTCGGGTAGTACGCGTAGGTCCGGACCACGCGCCGCGGCGCATATGACCGGCGCACGTACCGCCGGCGCGGGTGGTGGTGACCGCTGCTGTAGCCGAACCCGACATAGACGTCGGGCGCCACCGTCAACCCCTTCGTGACATCCAGCGGACCGGCTTCCGCTTCCGGTGCACAGAGCACCGCGAGGGCGGTCCCGAGGACCGCCGCCCAGAACAGAGTGCGCATGGCTCTCCTTCTCCTCGTCCCGCGCTCCCGCGGGACCTGTAGGCGGGTGGAGGCCGGCGTCTCCACGTCGCCAATGGCGAGGCTATCAGGGACGACGGGCGAGGCCGGGGCGAGGTTGCTCACGCGTCCGGAATCCGGAGGTACGATCGACCCGGGCGCGGCCGGCGCCCTTTCGGAATGCGAACGGGGGTGAGCCTTGCGCACGCGCAGTCGGATCGGCTGGCCGCTGTTGCTCGTCTCGTCGCTCCTCCTCGCGGCCGCCACGGCCGACGCCGCAGGCCACGCGCTCGACGACTGGCTGCGCCAGGACTCCGCCTGGAAGGACTTCGGCGTCGGCACCATGACGCACATGCGCAAGACGACGACGATGGACGTGCCCGGAGCCGAGGGCCGCAAGGTCGTCTTCGAGGAGAAGCGCACGCTCACGGCGAAGTCCGACACGACGGCGACGATCCGCGTCGAGCGCCGGGTGTCGCCCGCCGCCAAGCGCTGGGAGCAGCGCGACATCACCGAGACGCTCGCCGGCGCCGCCGTGGGCAAGGCGGAGATCGTGCGCGACGCCAACAAGCGCGCCGTCGTCGAGAACATCCGCATCGGCGACAAGGACTACGCCTGCACGAAGTACGCGGGGACCCGCCCCGCCGGCGCCGACAAGACCGAGCAAGGCACGCTCTGGGTCCACGAGGATCTCGGCGTGCTCAAGTACAGCGGCGGCGTGGGGCCCGGGCCGCGCATGACCTGGACCGTGATCCGGTTGGCGGTCACGCGCAAGGTCGGCGACCAGACGATCGAGTGCCGTCAGCTCCTCGTGCAGGGGCGCGAGGTCACGGGCACCATGCTCGTCAGCCCAACCGTGCCCGGCTTCGTGGTCGAAGAGACGCTCACCGTCGACAAGGGTCCGGTGAAGAGCAAGACGCAGCGCGTGCTGATCGGCTTCATCAAGAAGTAGCCCGACCCTATCTGCACGAGTGAGGCGCTGAGCCGTTCATGTGCTCGCGTAGAATCAGGGCCGTGGACCGCAGCCAGTATCCCACGCGCCGCAAGCGTCTGAGTGAGCCGGACGACGACGCCGATCTCCGCCGCCTCTCGCCAGGCCAGCGAATCGAGATGGTCTGGCCCATCACGCTCCAGGCATGGGAGTTCATGACGGGAGAAGCCAGTGAGCCGCGACTTCCTCGACATGTTGTCCGCGTTGTCCGAGGTAAGCGCTGAGTACCTGATCGTCGGCGCCCACGCCCTGGCTGCGCACGGCACGCCACGGGCCGCAGGTGACCTCGACATCTGGGTTCGCCCCACCCGTGCGAACGCCGCCCGTGTGTGGCGAGCTCTCGCAGCCTTCGGGGCGCCGCTGACGGAGCTCGGCGAGGACGATCTATGCGAGCCCGACCTCGAGCTCCAGATCGGCGTTCCCCCCAGCCGCGTGGACCTGCTGATGTCGATTTCGGGAGTCGCGTGGGAGGAGACCTGGAAGGGCCGCATCACGGCCAAGGTCAGCGACTTGGAGATCCCAGTGCTGGGCCGCGCAGAGCTGATCGCAAACAAGCGCGCTTCCGGCCGAGCCAAGGACCTGGCCGACATCGAAGCGCTCTTGGATGAGACGTAGCGTCAGCGAGTGACGGACGGCTCTGTGGGCGTCGTGTGGGCGCTGGTCGAGCATCAAGGGCGTGATCAGGCCGGCGCGCTCGCCTTCCCACGCCCGAGCAGGGCGAGGGCCAGCTGGCCGACGCCCATCCAGACGAGGAAGAGGCTGCCGAGCAGTGCGACGAGCGCGAGCGTGTCGATCGTGCCCGTCTCGACGCGCTGCGTCGCTTCGCGCGCCTCGGCGATCTCCCGTCGCGCGGTCTCGATCGCCCTGTTCACCGCGGCGGCGCGCAGCGTCCACGTCCTCATGTCGGCGCGCTGGTCGCGCACGAGGCCGTGGGCCGTTCCCAGGGCTCCGTGCAGCGCAACGGCGTTGGGAAACTCCTCGTTCACGGTCGCGTCGCCGCGGAGGCGTGCGGCAACCCGCAGCAGCGAGAGGATGGTCGAGCCTGTCTCGTGCGAGGCCGCCAGTGCCTCTTCCAGTCGGCCGAGCTCGCGGCCGATGGTCCCCTCGTCCTTGCGCTGGACCAGCCGCGTCACGCGGCCGGGCACGTCCACGAGCTGGCGATCCACGCGGTCCAGGAGGCCGCGCGCTTCCTTCGCGAGCGATGCCGTCGCGGCCTCCGCACGATCGGCGGTCCGGTTCGTCAGCACGATGCCGTAGGCACACGTCACCACGCCCACGAGACCGAACACGATCATCACCCAGCCCATGATGCGCATGTCGCTTCCTCCGAGGCGCAGTCGTACTCAGCGCATGGGGTAGCCGGCTTCGGCGTACTCGAGGTAGAGCGCCACGAAGCGGCGTGCGGGCTTGACGTACTTCTCGCCGAAGGACATCTCGACCAGGCGGCTGACGAGCTCCGTGCTCGCAATGCGCGGCTCGCCCTGCGTGGCGAGCTCCGCGTAGGCCCCGCCGCCCGCCTCGGCGATCTGCTTGAAGGTCTCGGCCGTGCGCGGCCATGCGCCTTGCGGTCCGACGGCAACGCACGACGTCAAGAAGGGGCGCGGCTTGGGCTTCTGCTTGCCCTTCTTCCCGTTCCCGCCCGTCACGGCGGGCTTCTTCTTGGCCTTCTTCTTCCCCTCGAGCCAGATGCTCGGGTCTTCGCGCGCTTCGGTGACAAGCTTGATGGCGCGCCGCAGGGCGTTGTCGTGGGGCGGCGCATCGCCGATCACGACGATCATCTTGTTGGCCTCGGGCGACCAGCGCATCTTCTTCTGAAGCGCGTGCCAGATGCCCGACTCGACGCGCTCCGGCGGATCGCCGCCGCCCACCGCACGCAGGCCCGCGAGCTCCTTCTGCGCGGTCCGTACCTTCGTCGTGAGCGAGAGCACGTGGTCGGCGCCGCTGCCGGGCCCGCTGCTGGGGCCGAGCTCGCCGCGGTCCCGGTAGTGCACCAGTCCGAGCTTGAACGTCGGCGCGAGGCCGCGCAGCAGCGTCACCAGGTCCTCGAGCCCGGCGCGCGCCGCGTTGATGGTCGGCGTCATGCTGCTCGTCGTGTCGAGCACGATGACCAGCTCCACGCCGCTCTGGGCCAGGTCCAGCGCGCGGTTCACGATCGACGTCGCCTCGACGGTGTGCGAGGGGGACCCTTCCGCGCCCTCCTTTGCCGGATCCGGTTCCGGGACGCGCTCCTCCCACGCGGGGGGCGCGTAGGTCTCGCGCGTCTTGCGCCACCACGGCATCCACTCAGCGGGCTTGCGCGCGAGGGCCTCTGGGAAGGCCTTGGCGAGGACCTGGAACACGCGCTTGCGATACAGCTTCGACTTGTTCTTCAGCTGCTTCGTGACGAGCTCGTCCACGAGCGCGGGCGTCAGCACGACGCGCAGATCCGCCGCACGCATGGCCCACAGTGCCTCCATCGCGTACACGCGCAGGCGCTTGTCCTTGTCGCGCAGGGCGTCGAGCACGATGCCGGCCCCCTTGGGGTGCCAGCGCGGGCCGAGGTTCAAGAGCGCCAGCGAGCGCACGGCCCAGTACTGCGCGCCGTGGTAGGCGACCGTCGTGGCTTCGGTGCGCACGCGGTCCGGATCCTCGTTCGTCGCGCCCGCATGCTCGGTGCCGAGCGGCATCAGCAGCGAGAGGGGGATCAGCAGGAGCCCCAGCAAGGTTCGACGTCGTGCGCGCATGGCGAGGTGGTACGGGCGGAGCCGGGACGCCGTCCAGCGATTTCGTGGCGCGCGTCCGCTTCCGGACGGATCCGCAAAGGATGCGCGGCCTAGCGGCCGAGCACGTAGGTCTTGAGGATCTTGGCCGGCTCCGCGAGGCGAATGGCCGGGTACCGCGTGTCCCCCGTGAACACGACCACGGTGTCGAGGGCCTTCAGGACGAAGATGTCCTGTCCGCCATAGCCCATCGCGGCGGCGACGTCGGTTCCGTAGTCACGCGGAATCCACCAGTGGTAGCCGTAGCCGTTTGGCTCGAACCCGACCGCGTCGACCTGGCGCCGCGTGGCCGCATCGACCCAGGCCTTGCTGACGACTCGCTTCTTCCGCCACAGGCCTTCGCCCTGCATCAGCTGCCCGAAGCGCAGCATGTCGCGCGGCTTCATGGACATGCCCCAGCCGCCCTGATGGATGCCGTCACAGAGGGCCGGCCATTGGTACGCCGTGATGCCCAGCGGCCCGAAGAGGTGCCGCTCGGCGAAGGCTGCCGTCGTCATGCCCGTGTTGTGGTGGATGATCGCCGAGAGGAGGTGCGAGCTGCCGGTGTTGTAGTGGAAGACGGCGCCCGGCTCCGTCACGAGAGGACGCGTGAGCACGTAGCGGATCGAGTCCGCGGCATTCTCGATGTCGTCGAACGAGGACTTTCCCGTGGGGCCCGTGCGCCAGTCCCGCCACTCGAGGCCCGTCGTCATGGTCAGCACGTGTTCGAGGGTGATCCGTCGCTTCTTTCCTGTGAGCAGGTCGTCGTACTTCGGGAGCAGCTCGTGCAGCGGTTGCTGCACCCCCTCGATGTGGCCCTTGTCGATGGCGATGCCGATGAGCGTCGACGTGATCGACTTCGTCGCGGACTGCAGTGGGTGGAGCTTGTCCTTGTCGAAGCCCTCGAAGTAGCGCTCGAGGACGAACTGGTCGCCGCGTTGAACGAGGAAGGCGTGCGTGTACGTCTTGTTCGTTTCGATGTACCTGACGGCGGCAGCCAAGCGCTTCGCCTGCGCGTCTTCCTTGGACAGCGAGGGCGCGGCGAGCCACGCCGTCACGAGCACGAGGATCACCGCCGGGGCAACGAGGCGCTTCAGCATGGGGCTCCCTTCGCGCGCGTC
>JASJAY010000046.1 GCA_030066775.1 Planctomycetota bacterium | reverse complement strand
CTCACGCCGCTCGTCGCCTATCTGCTGCTCGTTCGTCGCATCCGCCGCGCGGGCGTCGTCGTCGCCGTGGCGGCCTGGGCGGCGCTCCCGACGCTCTGGTGGTCGACGCCCGACCGGACGGCGCGTGCGGACACGTCGCCGCTCCGCGTGCTCTCGATGAACCTCGGTGGCGACCTGGCCGCGGACGCGGAGGTCATGCGCCTCATCGACGACAAGGATCCGGAGCTCGTCCTGCTGCTCGAGTACACGCCGGAGCGCAAGCGGACCCTCGGGTCCGTGCTGGAGGCGACCCATCCCCACGTGCATGCGGTCGCGCGCAGCGACAACTTCGGCATCGCCGTGTTCAGCAAGCGACCGTGGACGTCGCTCGACGTCTTCAACCTGGCTCGAACGGGCACGCCCCAGCTCCGGATCGAGATGGATGTCGGCGGCGCGCCGCTCGTTGTCTACGGGATCCACGTGCGCCCGCCCATCGTGTCCCAGTACGTGCGGCACCGTGCCGAGCTCGCCGACCTGTTGCAGCGCCTCGAGCGCGAGAGGCGGCCGTGCATCGCGATGGGGGACTTCAACTTCGTCGAGCACGGCCCCTTCGGCGCGGCCATGCACGCGCGAGGCTTCTACACGGCGCACGCCATCTCGGGCCGCGGGCGCGGCGCCTCCTGGCCCGTGCACTCGGTCTTCCGGTACGTGCCGGGCATCCGCATCGACCACGTCTACATCGGCCCGGGGCTGACGTCCGTCGAGGCGTGGACGGGACCGGATGTGGGTAGCGATCACCTGCCGGTGGGGGCGCGCATCGTGCGGACGGCGAACCGCAAGGGGGTCGCTGAGTGAAGCGGCTGCGTGTCCTCGGTCAGGTCGCCTGGTGGCTGCTCATCGTCACCGTCTTCGTGATGCCGTATGCGCAGCTGCGCTGGTGGCCGTTCCCGCTGTCGAGCGTGCTCTTGCTCGCGATGTTCACGGCGATGTGGCGGAGGCGCGCGTGGCACGAGCTGGGCCTCGCGATGTCACGCCGGCACGTGGCGGGGGTGTTCGTCGCGTGGGCGGGGCTCTGGGCCGCGTTCGAGCTGCTGCTCGTGCCGCACGTCTCGGCAGAGGCCGGCGTGGTGGCCGCGCACCACCCCTGGTGGGTGGTGGCCTACTTTCCCTTCCAGGCGCTGAACGAGGAGATGCTGCTCGGCGCGCTGCTGCTCTTCCCGCTCGTCGAGCGGTGGGGGCGGCCGCTCGTCTGGGCCGTCGGCCTGGCGCTCGTGTTCGCGGCGCTGCACTTCGCGATGTACCGCTACGGCGTGATGCAGATGACGCTCGCGCCCACGACGCTCGTCGCGCTCGTGTGCATCGGCTGCGTGCGGCACGCAGCGATCCTCCTGGCGGGCCACATCGGCTACGCCTGGGCGCTCCACGCCGCGTGGAACATGGTCATGTTCGGGAGCGCGTGGTGGCTCGCGGCAGAGGGACGGCGGCTACGGGAGCCGGCGGTCTTCGACGCATTCCTCGGCGGCAGCACGATGCTCGTGCTGAGTGCCGGCGCAGCAATCCTGTTGCTCGTGCTGCTCGCGAGGAACGGCGTGCCGGCGCGTCGTCTCCGTCAGAAGGCTTCGTCGTAGTCGCCGTCACCCGCCTTGTAGTAGTAGTACGGATCGCAGTCGTAGCAGCCGCAGTCGTAGTAGTAGCAGTCGTCGTACGTACTACCGATGGCCGCGCCGACGCCTGCACCGATGAGTGCGCCTGCTGCGGCACCGCCGCCGCATGCGGTGAGAAGGCCGGTGGCTGCGACCAGCAGCACCAGCACGGCCGCCAGCCGGAATGAGGCCTT
This sequence comes from Planctomycetota bacterium, assembly GCA_030066775.1. Taxonomy (GTDB): domain Bacteria; phylum Planctomycetota; class PLA2; order PLA2; family JAEUHO01; genus JASJAY01. Next base: position 30,154 of record JASJAY010000046.1, on the reverse strand, counting down.
GCGCCCGATCGTCATCCCGCTACCTCCGGGAAAAGGACGCCGCTCGGCCGGCACCGAGCGCGTCAGTGCGCAATTATACGCGGGAGGGGGGAACCCGTTTGTCGGTTCTCCGCGTGTGTGGAGGGGACGTGCGGGGACGGGGCGGTCGATTCGTCCCGGCCGCGTCACACGCGTCCCGTGGGGGCGACGCGGCGCCGCGCGAAACCCCAGGTGCCGCCCGGAGGAGCGCCTCCAAGGCGCTAGGATGGCCGCGAGGTGACGAGGAGACCGGGAATGGCCGCAGGCCCGCGCGCGCGCACCGTCGCGCTCTGGGCCCTCCTCGCGCTCCTGCCCTGGCCCGCCGCGAGCCGAGCCGAGGAGAAGCCGCGGATCAAGGGCTTCGTTTCGGTGGCGGGCGTCGTCAGGAATGCCGACGGCAGCCCGGCTGCCGGGATCCCCGTCCGCATCGCGAGGGAGCGAGACGAGGTCGCGCCGATCCTCCCCGCGGGCCGAATCGAGCCCGGACACCTCGACGGGCCGGCGACGGCCGGAGGGCAGGTCGTGCGAACCGACGCCGAAGGTCGGTTCATGGGGGCGCCCGAGGTCGGTCGCAAGGTCCGCGTCACCGTGGCCCCGGGCGAGACCCACGCGTCCCACATCGTCGTCGTGCGGGCTGGGACGGCGGCTGCGCGCGACATCGTCGTGAACCGGCATCGCGCAAGCCCGGTCCACGTGCGCCTCGTCGGCCGCGATGGCAAGGGTGTGCGGGGCTGGGTCGAGGCCCTGTTCCTGCCGACCGCAACGCACTGGTACGCCGCCGCCGGCGGCCCGCTTGGCTACACGCCCTCCCTCGTGCGCACGGATGCGGAGGGGAAGGCCCGCATCCTGGTGCCGGACGGCTATTCGGTCCGGCTGAGCTGCGGCGTCGCGGGGAAGCGCGTGCGCCACGGCGTCATGGTGCCGCGCGGATACCCGGGGGTCTACGCGATCGCCATGGAGGAAGCTGCCGGTGCCTCGATGCACGGGCGTGTGCTCGACGATGCGGGGCGGGGTCTGGCTGGGGCCCGCGTCTTCGTGCGGGTGGTTCCCGCGCCACCCGTCGTGCGCTCCGGTGCGAAGCCGGCGTTCCTTGCCTCGGCCTGGGACACGCGGTTTGGGACGCGCAACCTCCCGCTGGTGCTGGCGGCGGACACGACGGACGCCGACGGCCGTTACGTCCTCTCCGGTCTTCCCCCCGGGCACATCGAGGACGTGCTCGTGCTGCGGGAGGGGCATCCGCCTCACGTCCTCCCCTCGCTTCGGCGACCGATGAAGGCCGGCGACGCCCTCGAGATGGACGTCCCGCTCGCGGTCGGCGGGCAGGTTCGCGGTGAGGTCGTAGACGAGGTCGGCCGACCGGTGGTCGGCGCCGAGATCGAGCTCTTTCAGGAGATCTCCTTCAAGCTCCGCCAACGCCGTGACATACGCCATCTCACGCGCTGGACGACACGGACCGATGAACAGGGCCGTTGGACCCTTGGCGGTGTGTCGGCCGGCACCGTGTACGTGAATGCGAAGCACGATGCCTACGTACGCATCGCCCCGCGGGCGATCTGGCATCCGAGCCCCTGGACCGTGCAGGTCGTCGAGGGCGCGACGGTCGAGTCCATCTCGGTGATGCGCCGCGGTGTGCCCGTCGTCGGATACGTGCTGGAGCCCTCCGGCGCGCCGGTCGCGGGAACGGAGGTCCTCGCCGACTTCGCGCCGGGCTCACGTATGTCCGCCTCGCAGACGCAGTGGCGCGCCTACAGCGACGCTGCGGGGCGCTTCGCGTTCGACGGGCTTCCGGTAGGGGGCACCCTCACGCTCGCGCTGCCCGATGCGACGACGACGTCCAACACCATTCCCCTCCGGCTCGCCCTCGGTCCGCCCGCCGAGCCCGTGCGCATGTACAGGCGCCGGGGCACGCCGGTCAGCGGACAGGTGGTGGATGCAAGCCGACAACCCCTTCAAGGCGTGGCCGTGCGACTGCGGTTCCTGCCGAGGAACGACGACGGGATCCCGCGGGCGTTCGGGCCCCGGCCGCCCGCGCCGCCGAGCGTGCGGACGGACGCCGCCGGCCGGTTCCGGTTCCGCGAGGTGCCCGCGGGGACCTGGTTGCCGGAGGTCTCGGGGCTGGCGAAGCACATCCGCTGGGACCGGGTCGTGGTTCCGCCGCCGGACGGCGAACCGATCGATATCCAGCTCCAGCTGCCGGGCGCGAGCACGGCCCACGTGCGCGTCGTGACCGAAGGCGGGCTGCCCGTGGCCGGCCAGCCGGTCATGCTCCATCAGACCGCCCAAGGCGGCTGGAGTCGCATCTACCTGACGACGGACGTGGACGGCCGCGTCTCGGTGAGTCACGTCACGACCAGAAGCCTCGGCGCATCGGCGCGGGGCGCCAACACGGACCATGCGATTCCGGTGGGCGACGAGGGGGTCACGGAGATCCCGTACGTGCTGCCCCCGGAGCCGGCCCTGGTCCCGCTTCACGTCATGGGGCCCGAAGGCGAGCCCATCGGCTCCGCGATCGTGATCGGGCCCGATGGGCGCATCGGGACCGTGCACGACGGACTCGCCATGGTTCCCGGTAGCGAGCTGCACGAGCGCAAGCGCGTCGCGATCGTCGATCCGCGCGACGCCGTGGGGCGGCGGCTCGATCTCGCCCCGATGACGGGCCTCCAGGCCATGCAGGAGCACGGGGATGGGTACCGCGTGCGTCTGCGCGCCGGACACGTCGTCCACGGCGTCGTCCACACGAGCACGGGTGAGCCGCTTGCGGGGGTCCCCGTCCAGGCGACGCAGCGCGTGTCGAACGTGCGATTCACCATCGTTCGGGCCGGGGTGACGGACGCGGAGGGCCGCTTCGAGCTCGTCGGGTTCACGATGATGCCGGCGCAGCTGGTCGTGCGGGTCCCGGAGGGCTTCATCGAGGAACCGGAGCGACGCGTCCAGACCGACACCGAGGTCGACGTGACGCTGTTCGAACCAGGCGGACTTGCCGGACGCGTGGTCGGTCTCGATGGGGAGGCCTTCCCGAACCTGTCCGTGAAGCTTCGTTGGCGGCTGTTCGGCATCGGTGACTGGCGCACGGAGGAGGCCGTGACGGATGCGGAGGGGCGCTTCGCCTTCGAGCGCGTTCACCCCGAGGCGAGGCTGTTCGTGCGCGTCGATGCGTTCTCGTGGCAGGACGTCGAGTACGCGCCGGTCGAACGAGAGGTGCCCGACCTGTCCGTGCAGCCGGTGGAGCTGCGGCTCGAGCGCGCGCGCTATATCGAGGGGCAGATCGAGGTGCCCGCGGGACACAGGACGCCGGCACTCCAGATCATGATCACCTCCGTCCCGCTCGCGAAGGGCGGCATCCAGAAGGCCATTCGCACGAAGGCGGGGGAGACGCGCTTCCGCTACGGACCGGTGCCCGCGGGGCGCTACCTCGTCCAGGTCGTGCAGCCGCTGGGCTACGTGCATCCCGGTTCGCGGGCGGTCAAGGTGCCGATGGAGGGGCCGCTCGTGCTGCAGCTCGAGGCGCGCGAGGAAACGAAGGTCCCCGAAGGCGACAAGTAGCCGCGCCGTACCGGGTTGTGTCGTCTCACGCGCCAATCGGTACCGGGGGATTTCGGCTCACCCGTGCCTCCTGGGCACGGGGTGAGACGAAATCCCCCGGTACCCATCGGCGCACGTAGGCTTCGCGGCCATGGATACGCCCACGCAGGCCCTGATCGGCGCCACCGCCGCCCAGCTCGTGCTGGGCCCGCGCCTCGGACACCGTGCCTGGATCGTGGGAGCCGCGGCCGGCGCGCTGCCGGACGCGGACGTGTTCCTGCAGCCCTTCGCCGATCCGGCGCTGCCCTGGGAGCTGCACCGGCACTTCACGCACGCGCTCGTCATGGCACCCGTGATGGGGCTGCTCGCCGCGCTGCCGTTCTTCCTCTTCAAGTCCATGCGCAAGGACGCGAAGCTCGTGATCGCTGCGGCGATCGTGGCCACGTTCACGCACGGGCCGCTGGACTGGTGCACGACGTTCGGAACGAAGATCCTCTGGCCCTTCTCGATGGATGGCTACACCGGGGACCTCTTCCCGATCGTGGATCCACTCTTCTCGATCGCGCTGCTCGTGGGCGTGATTGCCGCGGCACGGGGTGCCCGACGATGGCCGGCTGTGGCGACGTGGGCATTCATCGGGCTCTACACGGCCGCGGCGCTGTTCCAGCAGGGGAACGCGCGCGAGCTGCAGCAGACGCTGGCCGATCGCCGTGGGCACACGATGGAGCGCGCCCGCGTGATGCCGGCGCCGGGCAGCCTGCTCGTGTGGCGCTCGATCTACGAGCAGAACGGAACGCTTCACGCCGACCTCGTGCGCACCGCACCGTTCGCCGAGCCCACGTATCTGGGCGGCGGCAACACGCCGCTCATCAGCGTCGAGGAGGCGGTGGCGCGCGTGCCCGAGGCCGACCGCCCGCGTGCGCGGGACGTGCTCGAGCGCTTCGGGCGCTTCGCGGAGGGCTACCTGGCGTGGACGCCGGACGGTGAGCCCGTCGTCGGCGACATGCGCATCACGAGCGACGCCGGCTTCGAGTCCATCTGGGGCATTCGCCTTGCCGCAAAGCCGGGCGAGCCGACGGTCGCGTGGGAGATGCGCAGAGCGCGCCGGGACGGCTGGGTCACGGCCTTGCTCGAGACGATCGTGGGTACGCGGGCCGGATTGAAGCCGGTCGCGGCGTCGCCGCGACAGACGTCCCCGTAGTCGCGAGCCTCCCTACCGGATCGCGTGCTTGAGCTCGCGCTCCTTGGCCGCCGCTTTCTGGCCCGCCTTCGTGTCGGCGTACTTCTTCGACAGCAGCGGCTTGAGCAGGGCGAGCGCCTTCTTGGCCGGGATGTCCTTCAGCTTGGGCTTGATATTGGCCCACTTCTCCGAGGCCTTGATCTCCATCTTGTAGGCCTTCACGCCCTCGACGCGCTTGACCTCGGCCTTCGCCTTCTTGCTGTAGTCGTGGCCCTTGAACTTGCGCTCGATGTCTTCGTAGGCGAGGAACGCCTTGTAGACCTTGCCTGCCTGCAGGTCCTTGCTGGCGCGCTCGAGGCCCTTCGATGCGATGCCGTCGATGAGGGCGCGCATCTTCTCGGCGACCTCGTCGTCCCCGTCCTTGAGGCGCCCGGCTGTGATCAGCTTCTCGACCTTCTTGAGGGCGTCGCCGTACTTGCCCTTCTTCATCGCCTTCTCGACGGTCTTGAGGCTCTTCGGGATCTCCGGCAGGAGCTGCACGCCCCCGATGTGCTCGTCGATGATCTCGTTGTTGAGGTTGCCCGGATGGCCGGCCCAGACGATGTCCCCCTCGGGCCCGATCAGGAAGGAGCTCGGGTAGCCGCCGGCGCCGTAGTCCTCCATGGCGTTGCCGGCGTCGATGAGGATCGGGAACTTCGGACCGAACTCCTCGATGAAGGCCTCGATCGCGCTGGTCGCCTCGTTGGAGACGGCCAGGATCGTGAGGCCCTTGTGTGCGTAGGCGTCGTGCAGCTCGTTCAGGTGACCCACCTGCGTCTTGCAGGGGCCTCACCAGGTGGCGAAGAGCTCGAGGAAGATCAGCCGGCCGCGCAGCTCGGCGTACGTGATCGACTCCGTGTTGAAGAACTCCTTGCCCTCGACGGGCGGCGCTTCCTCGCCGACGCCGAGCTCGGCATGGCTCGGCCCCGCGCTCAGCGCGAAGAGCCCCACGATCGCGAGCCCGGCCAGGGCGCGCGGAATCCACGTCATGCGCATCGTCGATCCTCCGGTGATCCGACGGGCGCATCATACGGGGCCGACCCCTTGCGCCGGGGGCGCCGGGACGACCTTTCGGCCGTGGCGTCTCGAATTCGCCCTTGAAGCGGGACCTTTGGGGATCGCCGGGTCCCTCGGAGGCGGCCCGGGCGCGGCCGGACTGCGGGAAGGGCCGCACGTCGGCACGCGTCCGAACGACGAGGCCGCACGGCCGGAGCGTGCATCGGGAGGGATCCGGCCCCTACGATGCACGTCTCGAGGAGACCCATGTCCGACCGCGTGCGCCGCGTGTGGCCCCTGGCGTTGCTCCTGGCCGCCCTGGCCTCGGCCTGTGGCGGCGGCAGCGGGCCCCCGCGCTTCCGCCCGAACTTCTTCGACGCTGACCGGGCCATCGACCCGACCTCGCCCGTGACCGCCCGCAGCGACTCGCCGCAGGTGTGCTGCGATCGGAACCGCGTCTACGCGGCCTGGATCGATCGGCGCGGGCCCTTCGACAACCGCGTGCTCTTCACGCGCTCGACGAACGCCGGCGCCAGCTTCGATCCGATCCCGCGCCGCCTCGACACCGACCCCCTCGGCTTCGGCGGCAGCGACGGGCTGGTCATGTGCTGCGACGGCAACCGCATCTATGTCGCGTGGCTCGATACGCGCGACGGGCTGCCGGACGTGCGCTTCAACCGCTCGCTCGACGGGGGCACGACGTGGCTCGGCGCGGACATCCGCGTGAACGTCAACGAAGCCGGCACGCTCACCCACGCGGGCCTGCGGATGTGCTGCGAGGGGGACCGGGTCCACCTCGCGTTCGTGGTGGTCGAAGACGAGCTGCTGCGCGTCGCGGTTTCCTTCTCCGCGGGCACGGCGTTCAGTGGCGCGCCGCAGGTCGTGCACCCGCCGATCGCGCTGCCGGCCGAGCCGGACATCTGCTGCGACGACGGCGAGGTCTATGTGGCCTGGGCCGACTTCCGCGACGGGTTCGGCGACATCTACGTCAACCGCTCCGCGAACGGCGGATCGTCCTGGGAGCCCGACGGCGTGCGTATCGATCGCGGGGTCGCCGGCGTGGCGGACTCGCGTCGGCCGCGGCTGTGCTGCACCTCGCGCCGCGTGTACGCGGCCTGGGAGGACGACCGCACGGGACGCACCGTGTGGTTCAACCGCTCCGTGGACGGTGCCCGCACGTGGCGTTCGATCGACCTGCGCATGGACCAGGCCGCGACGCCGCCCGCGGCGGTGGGCGGCTACGACCTCTGTTGCGAGCGCGGCGAGGTCTACGTCGCGTGGACCGACACACGCAGCGGGGCCGCCGATCTCTTCGTGCGGCGCAGCACGAACCTCGGGCTCGACTTCGACCCCGAGCTGCGTCTCGACGACGGCGCGCCCGGTGGCTCGGCGTCCGTGCGCCCGCAGCTGTGCTGCGATGGGCCGAACGTCTACGCCGCCTGGGTCGAGGGGAGCCCGGAGAACGTGCGGTTCACGTGGTCCACGAACGACGGCCGCACGTGGAATGCGCCCAGCTTGCCGATGAACACGACCGCGGACGGGGTCGCCATGTCCGCCGTACCGGCGCTCTGCTGCAGCAGCGTGAACGTCTACGTCGCATGGAGCGACGGGCGAGAACCTCCGGGCCGCCGCATCCGGATGAACGCCTCCCGCCCGTAACATGCCGCGTCGTGACGGACGCCGAGCGCCAGCCCTGGGATGCCGACCGCGAGCTGACGCTGGAGATGGCAACGGAGGCGATCGCGGAGGCGGTGCCGGAGCTTGCGGGCCACGAGGTCGCCTTGCTCGGCTCGGGCTGGGACTTCGACGCGTACGAGGTCGACGGCGCGTGGGTCTTCAAGTTCCCCCGCCGCGCCGGCGAGGTCGAGCGCCTCGAGCGCGAGCTCGCGGTGCTCGGCCGCCTGGCGGACACGCTGCCGTTGCCCGTCCCGGGCTACCGCTGGCCCCTGCTCCGGGCCGAGGCCTTCCCGTATGCGTTCTCGGGCTACGCCAAGATCGAGGGACAGATGCTGTGCCCGATCAAGCCCTCGAGCGCGCGCGTCGACGCGGTCGGCGAGGCGCTGGGTCGGTTCTTCGGCGTGCTGCACGCCGTGCCCGTCGATGCCGATCTGGCCCGCCACCTCTGGCAGGGGGAGGACCCGGCCACGATGCTCGTGGCTTCGCGGGAGCGGCGGCGCTATCTGCTTCGGTCGCTGCCGCATTGCGCCTCGGACGAGGTCGTCGAGCGGGTGACGGCCTGGTGGGACGACCCGGCGGTCATTCCGCCTGCGCACGCGGGGCCGCCGCGGCTGATCCACGACGACGTGCACTGCGAGCACGTGTTGATGGACAGCGAGGACGGGATGTCGATCGCCGGGGTGATCGACTGGGGGGACACCGCCCTCGGCGATCCGGCGGCCGACTTCGCCCCGCTCGTGACGTGGGGCGGCGTGCGGCTGCTCGAACGCATGCTCGACGTCTACCCGCTGGCGACGCCCGGCTTCGCCGAGCGGGCGCTCTACCTCACGACGCAGCTCTGCGTCGTCGAGGTGGACTACTTCCACCGCACGAAGCAGTGGATCCAGCGCGCCGAGTCCCTCGCGCTGCTCGAGACCCTCGTCCCGTGACCTGAACCGGCGCGCGCCCGTAGACTCCGTCCTGCGGGAGGCGGCATGGTTCGACGAGCAACGACGGCGCTGGCAGCTGCGAGCGTGCTCCTGGTGGCGGCGGGGTGCGTGGGCCCACGCGGGACCCGGTGCTGCAAGCGTCCGTGCGCGACGGGATCGCCCTCCGCCGTCGTGACGCGGCCCGCACGCGCGAAGGCACCGGATGTGTGGGCCTTCCACGCGGACAAGTACGACGCGGACGAGGATGGCCGCATCACGCCCGAGGAGTACGGGCGCGGCGAGGTCGGCTTCAAGCGCCTCGACGCCGATCAGGACGGCGTGTTGACGAAGGCGGACTTCGAAGGCCCGATGGGCATGGACCGATTCATCTCGCGCATGGCTGTGGCGCGACTGTTCCAGGGCGACGCCGAGCCCGAGCTGACGCTCGCCGAGCTCGAGGCGCGCTTCGCCGAGATCGACGCGAATGACGACGGCGAGCTGTCGCGGCGTGAGCTCGCGGACGCAGTGAAGCGCCAAGCGGGCGACGACACGCTGCCGGTGCCGGAGATGCCGCCCGGCGTCGATCCCTTCTACGCGGTGCGCGCGATGGCGGACGCGGACAAGAACGATCGCCTCTCGCTGGCCGAGCTCTCGGGCTGGTTCACACAGATGGCCCCGGAGGGCGCCACGAGCTGGAAGCTCCGGCGCATGCCCAATCCGGCCAAGCTGCCGCCGATGATGCAGGGCGGCGTCGCCCCCGGATCGCCGGCCCCCGACTTCACGCTGATGGATCCCGAAGGCAAGACGAGCGTGACGCTCTCGAGCTTCGCGGGTGTGAAGCCCGTCGCGCTCATCTTCGGCAGCTACACGTGACAGCCCTTCCGCCACGCGGCCGGTCGGCTGCGCGCGATCTACGACGAGTACAAAGGCGAGGTTCACTTCCTGATCGTCTACATCCGCGAGGCGCATGCGATCGACGGCCGAGCGCCCTCGGCGGCGCCCGGCGATCCGTTGATCGAGGAGCCGATCACGCTCGATGAGCGCGAAGCGGTCGCGGCGCAGTGTGTCGAAGCGCTCGAGCTCGCGATGATCCCGACCGTCGTGGACGGCATGGACAACGCCGTCGCGCGTGCGTATGCGGCCGAACCGGACCGTCTCTATCTCGTTGCAGAGGATGGCTCGATCGCGTATCGCGGCGGTCGCGGGCCGTGGGGTTTCCAGCCCGACGAGCTCGAAGCGGCGATCCGAAAGCTGCTGGACGATCCGCGTCCGTAGCGCGTCCCATGGGGGAGCGCAGCCGCCGAGACCGTCCCATACGGATCACGGATGGCCCGCGAGCGTCGTCCTGCGAGCACGGCCGGCGTGCAATTGCGTCATCCGACGCAGAATTCGAGCGAAAATCGAGGTATCGGGTTCCCGCGCGGTCCTCACGCGTATGTAGAGTGGGTTACGGAACTCGAGGCGGCCCGCACGAGGAGGTTGTTCATGACGATGGGGAATTCGAGGGGGCGCCGCATCCAGCGCGCGGTCATGGTTCTCATCTTGCTGGCCCCGGCGCTGATCATCGCGCTCGCGCCGAGCGCCGACGCCGGCAAGGAAGACGAAGGGCGTCAGCCGTTCAAGGTCAACGCCAAGACGGCGAAGAAGATCGAGCTCGGGCGCCGGCTCTTCTACGACAAGATGGTCAGCCAGACGTCCGCGCAGGCGTGCGTGGACTGCCACGACCCCAACCACGGCTTCTCCGACAAGCGTCGGTTCAGCCAGGACGAGCGCGGTCTCTCCCCGCGCCACAGCCAGCCGATCCTCAACACGGCGAGCAACCCCAGCACGCACTGGGACGGTGAGTTCGAGAACGTCGAAGAGGCCGTGAAGGCCCGCATCGGCCGTCCGCTCGTGCAGCAGTACTACGGCGTCGACATGCCCGTCGCCCCGACGACGCCCACGCGTCCGCGCCGCGCGCGTCCGACCACGCGTCCGCCGACGTCGGGCCAGGGTCCGATCGCCGGCGGCAGCCCGACGGTGCCCGTGCCGCCGCCGGTTCCCGCGCGCGGGTTCCGGGGTCGCGGCAACACCGGCTCGTCGCCCATCGACGAGTCCGTCGCCGTGCGCATCGAGGACAGCAAGCGCTACGCCGAGGCCTTCCGCGCGGTGTACGGCACGAGCAACGTGACGGTCGCGAAGATCGCCGATGCGATGGCGGCGTACTGCCACTCGATCGAGAGCACCGACAGCAAGTACGACAAGTTCAAGCAGGGCGACGAGACGGCGCTCACGGCATCCGCGAAGCGCGGTCTCGAGCTCTTCAAGGGCCGCGCCGGCTGCGCCCAGTGCCACAGCCTCAACGGCGACCACGCGCTGCTCACCGACTACGCCTTCCACAACACGGGCATCGCGTGGCTGCGCACCAATGTGGACAAGGCCGCCAACGACTTCGGCCGCAAGCGCTTCACCAGTGACGCGAGCGACGAGCGCGCCTTCAAGACGCCCACGCTGCGCGACGCCAAGCGTCGTCCGCCGTACATGCACGACGGCCGCTTCAAGACCCTCGAAGAGGTCGTGCGCTACTACGCCAAGGGCGGCAGCACGGATCCGCTCCAGGACGAGCGCATCAAGGGCTTCGAGGCGTCCGACGAGGACGTGAAGGACCTGGTCGCGTTCATCGAGAGCCTGACCAGCATCGAGCGCCCCGGATACGCCAAGACGGCTTGGGACGCCCGTCCGGCCAAGCAGCGCCTGCGCTTCGTCAGCCCGAGCGGCAGGATCCTCAAGGGTCTTCGCGTGGCGATGATCCCGCACGGGGACGGCTTCTTCATCGACGGCCAAGTGGCGTCGAACGACCCCATCCGCCTCACGGTCGAGAAGCGGTCGGGCTGGGTCGAGTTCGCCCCGCCGATGTGGACGCACTCGAAGATCGAGATCGAAGACGGTCTCGTCGAGGCGGCCATCCCGCTCGTGCCCGACACGCTCAAGAAGGCGAAGATCACGGTTCCGGTCGAGGGCAAGATGAAGCTCACGATCACGGCGAAGCGCGAGTCGTTCACGCCGGAGACGCTCCTGGCGGGCACCAGCTACGCGATCAACTCGCGTCAGGCCATCCGCGGCGACGGCACGCCGATCACGGTCACGGGTGGGCAGCAGATGCACTTCCGCCGCACGGGCCTCGTGCGCCTGGGCGACAAGGTCGTCGCGCGCTACGAGGGCTGGGTGCCGACGAACCTGCTGGACAACCGCATCTACGTGCAGATCGACGGCTACTCGCCGAACAGCGCGAGCAAGCTCGCGATCGACACCGACGTCGGCGACGAAGCCGCCGCGCGGATCGACCTGACGAAGTAGCGGGTCGAACCGGACCTACCTGCGGGCGCGCCTCTCCGGGGGCGCGCCCGTCTTCAATTGGCGTCGGCGGGCGACGCTACTCGGCCGGCGGGACCTCTTCCGGGATCGCGGCGGTCTGGGCGGCGCGGTACGCCTTGAGGCGCTCGCAGAGGGCCGGGTCGGAGCCGGCGAGGATCGCGGCGGCGAAGAGCGCGGCGTTCACGGCGCCGTGGCTGCCCATGCTCATCGTGCCGACCGGGATGCCCTTGGGCATGTTGCAGGTCGAGAGCAGCGCGTCGAGGCCGCCTCCGAGCTTGCCGTCCATGGGCACGCCGAGCACCGGGAGGTGCGTGAGCGCCGCCATCACGCCGGCGAGGTGCGCCGACATGCCCGCTGCGGCGATGATCAAGCGCAGGCCGCGCTCTTCCGCCGTCGTGGCGAACGTGTGCGCGCGCGCGGGCGTGCGGTGCGCGGAGCACACCATCATCTCGTAGGGGATCTCGAGCTGGTCGAGAACGGCGGCACACTTGTGCATCGTCGGGGCGTCGCTCGCGCTGCCCATCACGATGCCGACGAGGGGGTTGTTGGCGTTGCTCATGGAGCGGGATTATGCCCGCGCTCCCAGACGACACCCCCGTCTGGCACACTCGTGCGCATGGTGCGGAGGCCGAAGGGTGCAGCGGGATCGCGCACGCTCTACCTGGGCGTGGACGAAGCGGGCTACGGCCCGCTCCTGGGCCCGCTCTGCGTCGCCGCCTCGGCCTTCCGCGCGCCGCAGGCGCTCAGCCCCGACGGCTTCGAGCTCGACCTGCGTGCCGCCCTCGACGGTCTGGTCTGCGCGACGCCGGTGGGGCGCGTCCGTAGGGACGGCCCGCTGCCCGTGCCCGTGGACGACAGCAAGCGCGTGAAGCAGCGCCTCGGACTGGTCGGCCTGGCCCAGGGCGTGGGCGCCTTCGCGGCGGCCATGGGCACCCCGCCGCCGGCCACCCTCCACGACCTCGTGATGCGGTTCTCCGATCGGGGGCCGGACGAGCTCGCAGACGCGCCCTGGTTCGAGCGGCTCGAGGCCTGCGAGGTGCCGCGCTATCCGTGGTTCGGGGTGCTCGACGACCGCTTCGAGGAGCGCGGGATCACGGCCTTGGACCTGCGCGTGTTGCCCGTGGCCGCCCACGAGCTGAACGCGGCGTTCGAGGAGACGGGCAACAAGGCGCGCGTGCTCGGCACGCTCTCGGCCACGCTCGTCTTGAGCATCCTGGATCGCTTCCCGGGCGAGGACGCGATCGTGAGCATGGACCGCCACGGCGGCCGGACGCACTACGGCAAGTACCTCGCCGAGCACTTCCCGTTCTCGCAGGTCACGCGCGTCGAGGCGCCGGCCGGCGAGTCGCGCTACGTCGTCGAGCTGCCCGACCGTGTCGTCCGCTTCCGCTTCCTCACGAGCGGGGACCGTCGGTGCGTCGCCGTGGGCTGGGCCAGCATGGCGGCCAAGCTCGCGCGCGAGCTGTTCATGGACCGCCTCAACGCCTGGTTCCTCGAGCGCAAGCCCGCGCTGCGTCCGACCGCGGGCTACGTGACCGATGGGCGCCGCTTCCTCGAGGACGCCGAGGACGTGATCCGCGCCGAGCGGATCCGCGAGACGCTGCTCATCCGTCAGCGTTAGTCGGATTCGTCCGCGAGCCCGTCCGGGACGCCGAGGTCGATCAACGCCTGCCGGACGACCGCCGCCAGCTCCTTGCGCCCGCGGCTGCCCTTGTAGGGCGTGGTGTCGATCGGCTCGCCGACGCGCACGACGATCTCCGCGCAACGCCGGGTGTAGGTGAAGCCCTTGGGCCAGATGGCGTACGTCCCCAGGATCGCCACGGGCTGCACGGCCATCTTGCCCGACATCGCGAGCTGGAACGCCCCGGCCCGCAGCGCCTTGAGGCCTCCGTCGGGCGAGCGCGTGCCTTCGGGGAACACGACAGGCGAGAGGCGGTACTTGTGCGCGCGCTCGATCGCGCGCTTCATGAGCGCCATGCCCTCACGCGGGTTGGCGCGGTCCAGGAGGAAGTGTCCCGCCCAGCCGGCGTACCAGCCGATGAACGGCACCTTGGTGAGCTCCTGCTTGAGCACGAAGCGACACTGGCCGGGGAAGCTCTGCCAGACCGCCGGCGGGTCGTACCACGAGCAGTGGTTGGCCACGATCATGCGCGACTCGTCGGGCTTCCAGCGCTCGGCGCCCTCGATCCGCACGCGGCAGCCGGTCATGCCGATGATCAGCCGCGACCACAGCTTCACGATCCAGAACGAGGTCCGTCCGGGCCGCGGCGGCAACGGCAGCGTCAGCGTGGCCAGGACGAAGAAGAACATCGTGTGGAAGAAGCTGACCCAGCCGAAGGCGACCTTGCGCACGAGGGCGAAGCGCCCCTTCTCGGAGCGGGGCGGAAGCGGGTGGACCTCGGCCGCGATCATGGTGCCGATTAGAACAGACCGACGATCTCGCCGTTCTCGTCGATGTCGACCTGCTCCAGCGCGGGCTTCGAGCCGAGGCCCGGCATCGTCCGCATCGTGCCGCAGAGCGGGTAGAGGAAGCCGGCGCCGGCCGCCAGACGCACCTCGCGCACCGGCAGCGTGAAGCCCTCGGGCCGCCCCTTGAGCTTGGCGTCGTGCGAGAGCGACAGGTGCGTCTTGGCCATGCAGATCGGGAGCCCGCCGTAGCCCAGCGCCTCGTAGCGCTCGATGTCGGCCTCGGCCTTGGGCAGGAGCTCGATCCCGTCGGCGCCGTACATGCGCTTGGCGATCGTCTCGATCTTCTCGGCGATCGGCACGTCGAGCGGGTAGAGGAAGTCGAAGTTGCTCTCCTCCTCGCACGCGCGCTCGATCGCCTCGGCGATCGCGAGTCCGCCCTCGCCGCCCTTGACGAAGACCTCGCTCACCTCGCACGCGAAGGCGCCGTTCGCCAGCGCGTATTCCTTGATGCGCTCGTGCTCGGCGTCGGTGTCATCCGGGAACTGGTTGATCGCCACGACGACCGGGATGCCGTGCGACTTGACGTTCTCGATCTGCTTGCCGAGGTTCGGCAGGCCCGCGTCGAGCGCGTCCAGGTCCTCCTGCAGGAGGCCGTCGGGGAGCGGCTTGCCCGGCACGATGCGGAAGCGGCCGCTGTGGCTCTTGAGCGCGCGCACGGTGCACACGAGCAGCGCGGCGTCGGGCTTCAGGCCCGAGGCGCGGCACTTGATGTTGAAGAACTTCTCGGCGCCGATGTCCGCGCCGAAGCCGGCTTCGGTGACGACGTAGTCGCCGAGGCGCACCGCGATGCGGTCGGCCACGATCGACGAGTTGCCGTGGGCGATGTTGGCGAAGGGGCCGGCGTGCACGAAGCAGGCGGTGCCCTCCATCGTCTGCATCAGCGTGGGCTTGATGCTGTCCTTCATCACGACGGTCGCGGCGCCGGCGCACTTCGTCTCGTCGGCGGTAATGGCGGAGTCGTCCGGGCGGTAGCCGAGGATCACGCGGCCGATGCGTTCGCGCATGTCCTTCAGCGAGTCCGCGAGGCCGAGGATCGCCATCAGCTCGCTGGCGACGGCGATGTCGAAGCCGGTGCGGCGCGGGATGCCGTTCCGCGGGCCGCCGAGGCCGATGATGATCTCGCGCAGGACGCGGTCGTTCGTGTCCGTCACGCGGCGCCACGCGATCTTGTCGGGATCGAAGCCGAAGCGGTTCTTGAGCAGCACCGACGCGTCGACGTGGGCGGCGATGAGGTTGTGCGCCGCCTGCACGGCGTGGATGTCGCCCGTGAGGTGGAGGTTGAACTCCTCCATGGGAACGACCTGGCTGTAGCCGCCGCCGGCCGCGCCGCCCTTGATGCCGAAGAGCGGGCCCATCGAGGGCTGCCGGATGCAGGTGACGACCTTCTTGCCGCGCCGTCCGAGCGCGAGCGAGAGGCCGATGGTGTGCACCGTCTTGCCCTCGCCGAGCGGCGTGGGCGTGATCGCGCTGACCACCACGTACTTGGCCTGCGGACGGTCCTTCAGGCGCTCGATGGCCGACAGCGAGACCTTGGCCATGTGGCGGCCGTAGGGCTCGAGCTCGTCGGGCAAGAGGCCCAGCTGTTCTCCGATTGCCTGGATCGGCTGGAGCGTCGCGGAGCGCGCGATCTCGAGGTCGGACTTCATGGGGGGCCCTCCGCGCCCGTGGGTCCGGGAATGATGCCCGCGCTCGCCTCGGATTCCGTCGAATTCCCGCCTGCGGGGGCCTGCGGAGCGGCCTCCCTACGAAGAACGCCCCGCGGCCTTCATGGGCCGCGGGGCGTTGGATGTGCGGAAGTCGGGTGGCCGAAGCCTATCGCTTCAGCGTCGTGGACTCCGTCTCCTCGGCGAGGCGGACGCCGTCACTGACGCGCGTGACGATCGCCTCGGCCTTGACGAGGTTGCTGTCCGGTGCGGAGAGCACGCGTACCTGGATCTCGAAGTCCAGGTAGCCGCCGACGCCCATCGTGAACTCCGTCGAGGCGGCCTGCTGGGCCGAGCCCGTGACGTCCACCTGGCCGTTGAGGCACTTGCCGGTGATGAACTCGAGCTCCGGCGGCAGCTCCCACATGAGCTGCAGCGGCGGGGTGGCCTCGGTGCCGACGTCGTTCTCGACGCGCAGGCGGTAGATGAACGTCTCACCCGTGCGGAAGACGCCTTCCTCCGTGCCGTCGAGCGCCTTGTCGGTCATCTCCAGCTGGAGCGCCGTGAGGCCCGTCACCTTCAGCTCGGCCTCGCGCTTGATGGCGCACTTCGCACCGCAGTTCGAGTCGGCCTCGATCATGCACGGTCCGACGGCCGTGGCCGTCTTGCTGAAGTCCGTGACCCAGTCCTCCCCCGGCGCCAGCGGGCCGATGTTGAAGTCCTGGTAGCCACCGCCGAGACAGCCGCCGTAGGTCACGCGGACCGTGCAGCCCTCGGCGTCGCCGTCACCGACGTTGACCACCTTCAGCGTGAAGTTGGCTTCCTCGCCGTAGTAGATCTTGTCGGGGCCGATCAGCTCCATCTCGAGGCGGCACTCGACCACCGTGAGCGTGCAGGTGGCTTCCTGCTCGGGATGGCCGTCGGCCGTGGCGCGCGCGAAGTTGGTGAACGCGCCGACCTGATCAGCGGTACCCGTGAAGATGACCTCACGGCTCTCGCCGGCCGGCAGCGTGCCGATCGTTGCGCTGTTCTTGCTCGTGGGCGTGATGCCCTCGGGGTACTGGTCGACGACGACCACGTTCTCGAGCGGGCCGCGACCCGTGTTGCGCACGGTCACGACGAAGCGGACCTCGCTGCCGCGGCTGGCGCGCGTGGGCTCGCAGATCTTCGTGATCTCGAGCTTGCCCTTCACGAACTCGACGGGGCAGCTGGACTCGGCCGAGCCGGAGCCCCCGTCTCGCACGCGGACGCGGTTCTCGTAGCGGCCCTCGGCGTCCGCCGTGAAGCCGGCGGTGATCGTGCGGGTCTCACCCGGCGCGAGCGTGCCGAGCGTCATCGGGAAGGTGCCCTCCACGAGACGCAGGCCGGCGCCCGGCATGTCCTCGACCATCACGCCCTCGGCGGGCGCGTCGCCCGTGTTCGTCACGGTGATCGTCTTCTGCGCCACCTTGCCGACCGGCACCGGGCCGCCGGCGAAGGAGCAGTCGATGTTCAGCTGCACGCGGCGCCAGGTCTTCGAGACGATCGCCGACTTGGGGCAGAGCTCGTCGAAGAAGCGTCCCTTCACGGTGAAGCGCACGCGGTTCGTGCCGGACTCCCCGCTCTGGTTGGTGAGCGTGAAGTTGGCGACGCCGTTGCTGTCGGTGCGCACCTCGCTCATCTGGCCGCTGCCGCCGATCGAGGCGCTGGGGCCGTCGAGGATCTCGGCTTCGACCACCTGGTCCGGCAGGGGATCGCCGTTCGTGCGCGTCACGCGCACGGGGAAGGGGTGCGTGTTGTTGGGCAGCGTGTTCGTCGCGTTCTCGGGGAACTCGACCTGGTAGTCCGCCCAGACCTTCTTGGCCCAGATCTTGTGCTTCGTGCCGTCGCGGATGCCGGGCACGTAGACGGTGATGTCGGTCACGCCCTCGCGGCTCGAGGTGATCGTGAGCCACGACTGGCCGGGGCCGACGGTGATGTCGGGCAGGCGCGCGCCGTTCGCGCCCGTGTACGGGTAGTTGTTGCCGGCGTCGAGCAGCTCGTTGCCGAAGTTGGTGAACGAGATCGCGTACTGGTTGTCGATCTTGTTGCCGTTGTTGCCCACGTAGACGTTCGTGAGCGGCGCGATGGCGCCCTGCCCGTACTGGTCGTCGTGCGCGACGATGTCACCGACGGCCGTCGGGAAGCGGTTCAGGATCCACTCCACGCGCTGGCCGGGGAGCGGCGCCCCGCACTGGTCGTAGACGGTGGCCACGAGCGTGTGCTGCGTGCGAACCGGGTTGCAGTCGCTGGCCGGCGAGACGCGCTCGTCGATGCGCACCTCCCACGGGATGCGGCCCTGGGGCTGCACCGCCGGGGTCGGCTCGCAGTTCACGCATCCGGGCCAGATGTTGTCGAGCGGCGTCGTCTGGCAGCCGACCGCCACGCTCAAGAGCCCGATGGCGATCAGGATCCTGTTGAGCTGCATCGAGGTGCTCTCCTGGTGTGATTCGGCGAGCCTGAGCAGAGTCCGGCCCTTACGAGTGAATCGGTTCCCGGGACCGCTCTGGACAGGGGCTAGGACGCAAACGTCTGCCCTGTCGGCGGCCGCTCCCCCGCGGTTCCGCTGCCCTCGCTCGAGGCCTTCCTCAGCCCGTTCGGCTCGGCCGAATTCCCTCCTCGGGCGTCCGCGAAGCGGGACCTCTCCCACTCTGGACCGCCCTAACCCGTCCTGGGGTCGGAATCTAGCACGCGTGCGAACAGACCGACACTTCCATACGCGCCTGGGATGGGCTCATCGGGCGACCCGCGAGAGGTGCGGGGGGGAAAGAAAACCGGCCCCTCGCCCTGGGAGGTCGAGGGGCCGTCACCCGTTTTCCT
Organism: Planctomycetota bacterium; assembly: GCA_030066775.1. Lineage (GTDB taxonomy): Bacteria > Planctomycetota > PLA2 > PLA2 > JAEUHO01 > JASJAY01. The sequence continues at coordinate 11,510 of JASJAY010000046.1, read as the reverse complement.
CTGACTCGAGACCCGAGGCATCCAGGGGGGAAGACGCCTATGTCTCTCAAGCAGACGTTCGTACAGTACCTTGTGTCGCACAGTATGGCCACTCGCACGGCATTGAATTCGGCCATGTTTTCGTAACTCGCTTCATGCCAGCAGGTTGCGAGTGAGGAAAATTTGTCCGCGTGGCCTGGGCGAGGCCTAGGCCCGGCCAGGGCCCCGATCACAGGCGCAGGGCGTCCCATCGCACCGCGGGCAGCCCTCGGCGTAGCGCCGGGCGGCCTCCTCGAGGTCCACGCCGGCCATGGAGGCGAGCGTCGAGAGCCAGGCCAGGACGTCGCTGACCTCGACCCGCAGGTTCTCGGGGTCCCCGCGCCGGAGGGCCCGGGCGAGCTCCCCGACCTCCTCGGCGAACCACATGTAGGTGCCCTCGAGCCCGCGGGCCCGGTCCTTCTCGCCATAGATCGCCTCGATCACGGCTTGGAACTCCGCCAGGCCCCGGTGGGGGGGCAGGGCGCCCCGCGGCGGCAGGGCGTCCTCGGGCCGGTCGGGTTCGGGCACGGGGCCTCTACTTCAGGCGCTTCACGGTGGAGATCGTGATGTCGTCGTTCTGCGGCGAGTTCAGGTGGAACTGGTCGATCGCCGAGCCGACGAAGTTCACGAACGCCTGGCTGTTCTTGGGGGCTTCGCGCGAGACGGCTTGATAGAAGCGCTGCTCGCCGAACTCGTCGCCGATCTCGTTCTGGATCATCAGCGCGCCGTCGGTGTAGAGCACGATGCGGTCGCCGACCCCGATCGGGATGTCGCCCTCCTCGAGCGAGCTGTCGAAGACCGGGCCCTTGTCGAGGCCGAGCGCGATGCCCTCGGGGTTGACCTTGAAGACCTTCCCCGAGCTATGGCGGTAGACGATCAGCGGCAGGTGGCCGGCGCTGGCCATCGTCGCCTTGCCCGCCTGCAGGTCGATCACGGCGTAGAGCGCGGTGACGTGGCGGCCGCCCGGCAGCTGGCCGGCGAGGCTGCGGTTCACCTGCTTCAGCACCTCGGCGGGCGAGAGCTGGGCCGGCGCGTGGGCGCGCACGTAGGCCTTGGCCTGCGAGATCACGAGCGCCGCGGGCACGCCGCGAACGTTCGTGTCGAGCAGCACCACGCCGAGGTGGTTGTCGTCGATGCGGAAGTACTCGAAGTGGTCGCCACCGATCTCGAAGCCCGGCTTGAAGAGCGTCTCGACCTCGTAGTTCGAGAGCCGCGGCGGGTTCTTCGACATGAGCGAGCCGTGGATCTCCTGCGCGATCTTCTGCTCGCGCGAGACGACCTCGTCCATGTCCGCGCCGTCGTGCTTCTCGCGGAACTCCAGGTGCGAGACCATGCGTTCGACGGCCCGGGCCACGGCGCTCGCCTCCGCCCCGCTCGTGCGCAGCTGACGCGAGGGATCGCCCGAGCGACCCAGGCGATCGATCTCGCCAGCGAGGCCGCGGATGTCCTTCGTGTGCGCGCCGGCGACCGACGAGGCCACGAACCCGACGACCACCGCGCCGAGCACGGCGATGCCGAGCCCGAGGCCGGCCTTGCCGCTCGAGCCCCCGCCGGCGGACGCGGGCTTGTAGACCGCGACCCACCCGGTCACGCGCGGCGTCGTCTGCTCGCTCGCGACGCCGAAGACGCGGACGTCATACGTCTGGCCCGACATGGTCAGCTTGCCGTCGCCCCACGCGCCGCGTCCGGCCTTCTTGAACTGGCTCGGATCGACGGCCAGCTGGTTCTTCTGGAGCCCGCGGCTCTGCGCGAGCCAATCGGGTTGCCAGGAGAGCAGGCCCTGGGTGACCCACGCGCCCAGCACCTGCGCCTCCGACTCCTGGTCGAAGCGCTGCACGCGCCGCACACGGTCGAGGAGCACCTCACCGCCGGCCGTCTTCGGGCCGCCGCCGATCGTCCCCTTGTCGATCAGCTTCTTCGTTTCCTGGAACTTGTTGAAGCGGTCCTGCCACTCCTGCTTCTCTTGCTCGTCCATGTCCTCGAGCAGGCTCTGATCGGTGACGTCCTGCTCCAGGATGTCCCAGCGCTCCTCGCCCTGGACGCCGAACAGCCGGATGAACGTGCGCTTGAACTTCTTGAAGCCGTTGCTGGTCTTGGGACCACCGGTCCACGTCGAGGACTCGATCGCGGCGACCTGCCCCGCGGCGCGGAAGCCGATCTCGTTCAGCATCCCGTCTTCGCCGCCGGTCTCACCGCCGCCGGCGCTCAGCAGCGCAGCGGCCGCACCGACGACGAGCGCGGCGAGCCCGGCCATGAGGCCGACCTTGCCGCCGAGGCCCATGCCGCCGCTCCCGGCGTAGCCGCCGCCGGCCGCACGACCGCCCCGCTGCGCGCGACCTCCGCCGCCGCCGCCGCCGATCTCCTCTTCGGCCGCGCGGCGTCCGGCGCGCGCCGGCTTCGCGGGCTTGGCCGCCGCCGGCTTGACCGGCTTCGCGGCCGGGGCGACGGGCTTGGCGGCCGCGGGCCGCACGGGCTGCGCCGGCTTGGCAACCGGCGGCTGCACCGGCTTCGCGGCGGGCGGCGCCACGGGCGGGACGGGCTTGGCCACCGGCGGCTGGACGGGCTGCACCGGCTTCACGGGCTTGGCCGCGGGCGGCTTGCCGGACCGCCTGGGTGCGCGGCCTCCACTGCGACGGCGCCGGGGTGACTTGGCCATGGCTCTCTCCCACTCGCGCGGAGCGCGCGAAGGGGGCCGAGTATAGGGGGTTTCGGGTTGGCTACGCGAGATGGGCGAACAGCCCGGCCTGCCATGCGCCGTAGGTCAGCGCCGCGGCGAGGGCGCCTGCGACCACGTCGTCCAGCAACACGCCGACGCCCCCCGGCAGCGCCTCGGCCTGCTTGACCGGCGGCGGCTTGAGGATGTCGAACACGCGGAAGAGTGCGAGGGCGAGCAGGTGCGCCTGCCAGCCGCCGGCCAGGACGGCCGGCACGGACGCCAGCGCCTGCCCGGCGACCTCGTCGGCGACGACCCAGCCGGGATCGCCCTTTCCGGAGGCCGAGGTCGGCAGGCCGCCCCAGGCGAGCGTCGCGATGCACCCGAACGCGATCAGGCCGCCGCATGCGACCAGGGCGTGCTCCGGCGCGCGCAGGGCAACGGCGTGCACGAGCAGGGCGGTCACGACGGACGCCACGGTGCCCGGCGCGATGGGGGAGCAGCCGACCCCGAAGAAGGAGAGCAGGGCGCTCGGGGCGGTCCCCAGGCGCTCAGGCATCGCCGCGGTTCCGCGGCGGCGTCCGCAGCATGCGGATCGCGCGGGCGACGTACACGAAGCCCGAGTAGACGGTGATCACGAGCGCGATCCAGACGATCAGGTGGGTGAGGCTCCAGGGCGCCACGACCACCGGCAGCCAGTCGAGGAAGGGGATCGGGTCGTGGGCCCAGGGCCAGTGCAGGGGCAGCGCCATCACGCCGCCGGCCGCCAGGCACTGCAGCGTCATCTTGTACTTCCCGATCGTCACAGCCTGGAAGTTGCCGCCGTGGCTCTCGACGCTGCCGCGCAGGGTCGTGACCACGAGCTCGCGCATGAGGAAGAGCGCGACCATCCACGCCGGCAGCACGGCCTGCGCGCCGGGCACGCCGAGCAAGAGCGTCATCGCGCCGATCGTGAGCAGCTTGTCGACGAGCGGGTCGAGGTTGCGCCCGAGCTGGCTCACCTCGCCCAGGCGTCGCGCCACCATGCCGTCGACGAAGTCCGTGACGGCGGCGAGGGCGAAGAGCAGGAAGGCAGTCCACCACAGACCGTCCGACGGATGGAACGTGCCCACGACGATCAGGACCCACACGACGATCGTGCAGATGCCGCGACCGATCGTGATGCGGTTGGCCCAGCCCATCGTGTGCGCCCTGCTCCCAATCCCCCAGAGGGTTGGAGCCTACCCGAGGGGCTCCGGGGCGCCGACGGGTTCACCGACGAGGTCGTAGTCCTCCCGCGCAACGATCCGCACCGGCACCACGGCGCCGGCCCGCCCGGCCTCGATGCCGCGCACACGTACGGTGCCGTCCACGTCGGGGGCATCGTGCTGGGTGCGGCCCACGGCGCGCTTGGCGAGGGGCTCGACCTGCTCCAGGAGGACGTCGACCACACGGCCGACCTGTGCGTCGGCGTGCGCGAAGTGGATCGGCTGCTGCGCCGCCATCAACTCGTCGCGACGCGCCTCGGCAACCTCGGCCGGGATGGCGTCGGGAAGATCGAAGGCGCGGGTGCCCTCCTCCGGGCTGTATGTGAAGACGCCCAGGCGCTGGAACCAGCCTTGGCTGACGCGGCGGAGGTTCTCGGCGTGATCCGCGTCGGTCTCGCCGGGGAACCCGGTGATGAGCGTCGTGCGGATCGCGACGTCGGGGATCCGGTCCCGCAGCCGCTCGAGCAGCTCGATCTGCCGCTTCGCGTTGATGCCGCGGCGCATCGCGCGCAGCATCCCGTCGCTCATGTGCTGCAGCGGCAGGTCGACGTACTTCGCGATGCGCGGATTGTCGGCCATCTCGTCGATGACGTCGTCGCGCAGGATCGAGGGGTAGAGGTAGAGCACGCGCCACCAGCTCGGGCCTTCGATCTTCGTGAGCTCGCGCAGCAGCTCGGCCAGGCGCGGCTTGCCGTAGAGGTCGCGCCCGTACGCCGTCGTGTCCTGGCTGACGATGTTGATCTCGCCCACGCCGCGCGCGGCGATGGACCGCGCGTCCTCGACGTTCGCCTCGATCGTGCGGCTCGCGAGCCGACCACGGAACGAGGGGATCGCGCAGAACGCGCACTTCTGGTCGCAGCCCTCGCTGACCTTCAGGTACGCGTACGCCGAGGGCGTGAGCAGCGTGCGCTCGGGCGCGAGGTCGCGCACCTGCGGCAGGTCCATCAGCTCACGCGCCGACTCGACGATCCGCGGGTAGCTGTTGAAGGGCAGCCAGCGGTCGACCTCGGGGATCTGCTCCTCGAGCTCCTGCGCGTAGCGCTCGACGAGGCAGCCGGCCACCATCACGCCGCGCAGCCGACCGAACTCCTTCTGCGCCGCGACGCGCACGATCGTCTCGATCGACTCTTCCTTGGCCGGGTCGATGAACCCGCACGTGTTGACCAGGGCCAGGTCGGCCTCGCGCAGGGTCTCCGCCAGCGCGAAGCCCGCGGCGCCCAGGTCCTGCACGAGCCGCTCGCTGTCCACGAGGTTCTTCGCGCAGCCGAGCGAGACGAGCGCAACGCGGCCCAGGGGCGCGGTGGCTTCGGTGACCGGGGACGACGACATAGCCCCCCAGTGTCCCGCAGTGGGGGAGCCGCGTCCAATCCCGGACGGGTTGACCTCGACGCGGAGGCCGCGGGGCGCCTACGGCCGGCGCGTACCCGTGTAGGGCATCTTCTTCTTCGGGCAGCAGCGGTTCGAGGCCGCCGCGGCCTTGCGCGAGAAGACGATCCGCATCTGCAGCACCGCCTGATCGCCCATGATGCCGTAGCTCTCGAGCGTGTACTCGTCGGGGCCGACGAGCGTGTAGACCATGCGCTGCGGCATGTCGCCCATCGGCGACTTCCACATGCCCTCCATCGTGAGCTTCTTCGTCGCGGCGTCGTAGCTACCCGTCGACGTGAAGATGTTGCTGCTCATGCTGTCGGTCCACGTGCTCTGGTACTCCTTCACGTAGTTGTCGTGCCCCAGGTGGCCTTCTCCCTGGAAGGGCTCACCCATGAACTCGCCTTGGAAGGAGACGCGCATCATGCGTCCATCGTGGATCCACTCGTTGCGCGCCGACGCCTTGCCCTCGACCGGGGGCTCGCCCGGCTTCATGTGCATGAACGTCTTGGCGCTCCACTCCCCGGCCAGCGAGTCGATCGCCGCCTGGGCCGGCCCGGGCTTATGCATCTCGATCAGCATCGCCATCATCTCGTCCTGATTCGGCTGCGTCTCGTCGGCGAGGCTGAAGCCCGCCCAGCCGCCCATGCCCACGGCCACGATCGCCACCGCACAAACCCATCGAATCCTCATCACGTGCTCCTCGCGCATTGGGCCCGCGCATTCCCAATTCACCGCGCAGGGCCGACCTGAACCCCCCAGGCTAGCGATTCCACGCGCTCGCCACAAACGCACCGACGCGTTCCGATGAGCGAGGTAGGGCGCTGGGCGGTGCGCGAGAGCGTGCTGCGGCTTGCCGAACCTACTGGGGCACGATGCGGCGTAGCGCGCCGTCGATCTCGTCCGTGAGCACGTAGAGCTTCCCGTCGGGGCCTTGCTCGACCCAGCGGATGCGCTGTCGGAACTGCAGCGTGGTCTGACCGACGATCCGGCCGTCCTTGGCGAAGCGCACGCGGCGGATCTGCTTGAGCACCAGGCCGCCGGCGAGGAGGTCACCCCGCCAGTCGGGGAAGTCGCTGCCGGTATAGAAGGTCAGGCCCGACGGCGCGATGCACGGGGTCCAGACGACCCTGGGGTCGACGGCGCCCTTCAGGGTCGTCTTGTCGGAGATGCGCGGCCCGAAGTACTCCTTGCTGTAGGTCGCGAGCGGCCAGCCATAGTTGGCCCCCTTCGCGATCACGTTCAGCTCGTCGCCCCCGCGGGCGCCGTGCTCCGTGACCCAGACTTCCCGCGTCCCCGGGCGAAGCGCCATCCCTTGGATGTTCCGGTGGCCGTACGTGTAGACGTACGGGTCGGTCTTCGGGTCCTTGTCGCCCGCGAAGGGGTTGTCGGCGGGCACCTTGCCGTCGGCGGTCATGCGCACGGTCTTGCCCAGGTGAGCAGAGAGGTCCTGGGCGTACTCGCGGATGTAGCGACCGCCCAGCTTGGTGGGGGGGTTGCCGCCGTCGCCGATGCTCATCAAGAGCGTTCCGTCCGGCAGCCAGAGGAGGCGCGAGCCGAAGTGCTGCCCACCCGACTTGACGCGATTGACCTTGAAGAGCACCTCGAGGTTGCTCAGTCGGGTCAACGCCTTGTTGATCTTCGCCCGCGCCAGCTGGGTCTGGTTGGCCCGGCGGGTCCCGGCCGAGTACGTCAGGTAGACCCACCGGTTCTTCGCGAAGTCGGGGTGGATGGCGATGTCGAGCAGTCCGCCCTGGCCGGAGGCGAGCAGGTCATCGGGGAGTCCCTCGACGACGTCCATGCGGAGCTTGCCGTTCTCGACGACCCTGAGGCGCCCCTCGCGCTCGGTGATCAGCATCGTCTTGCCGTCGGGGAGCCACTCGGCGGCCCACGGCCGCATCAGGCCCATCGTCACGGTCTCGAGCTTCCAGCCGCCTTGCCTCGGGGTGTTGTTGCCGACCGGCTTGATCGGCCCCGACACCTCTCCCGCGAAGCAGGCGTACACCGCCACACCGCCAACGACCAACGCCAAGAGGGAACCGGCCAACAGCTTCCTTCGCATCGAACGCTCTCCGGGTGCATCCATCGCACGAGCAGGCCGCCATCATAGGCAGGTGCGGAGCGTACGGGCCGACGGGCCTGCCGCGTCCCATTCCGGGAACCGTCGCCCGCACGACGCGTTGTACCGAGCATGAGATCAATCGCCCTCTGGCTGTTCGCCGTCACGATCCTCGCCCTCTGCGGGGCGTGCCGCGCCCGCTGCGTGCGTGACGGGGGCGCGCCGGAGCGGATGGCCCGGGGCGCGCCGGACGCGGTGGCCCCCGCAAAGCCGCGCACCATCGACGACTACCGGGAAGCGCACGTCGCCGCGCTCTTTCGCGGGATCGACGACCCCGACACGATCGTCGACTGGGCCTACGTCACGGCGCTCCTCGAGGCCATGGATCAGGACGGCGGCCATGGGTTCGGGCGTGGGTTCACGAAGTACGGACCGATCCTGTCGGACGAAGAGCAGGAGCGCATCGGCTCGGCCGTGCACCGGGCGCTGCCCCGCAAGCGCGGCCCGGCGCTCATCGCTGCGATCGATACGGCGGCGCGGTTGCAGTGGGATCGCGGTCCGGCCTTCCGCGAGGCCGTGCTGCGTGCCTGGCCCGACACCGAAACGAACATGCGGGAGTGGCTGCTGTCCCAGTCGTGGCCGACGCTACGCGACCCGCGCTTCACGCCGTTGCTCCGTCACGAGATCGAACGGCTACGTGAGCACGTCACGCCCTGGCATGTGGACGACGTCCCGACCCTGGCGCTGAAGCGCCTCGTGGACCTGGAGCCCGAAGAGGCCCGCGCGATCGTCCTCACCGACATCGCGCGCAAGGCGCCGCGGTATGGCGGCGTCGCGCTCACGGCCCTGCCTGACGAACATCTCGATGCCGTCGACGCGAACTTCCGACGTCCCGTCGAGGAGCTCACCCATTGGTCGTTCGACATGGAGAAGCATGCGCGCCTGGCCGAGCGGTACGGGGGCCCGGAGACGTTGGCCGTGGCCCGGAAGCTGCTCGACATGCCCGGACGGGGGGCCGACACGCGCCTCCTGCGCATCGTCATGCGACACGACCGGGAGGATGCGTTCCGACGGATGGCCAAGGCCCTCGCGACGCGCGATCCCAAAGAGCCGCACCGCCATCGCATGGTGCTCCGAGAGGTGCTGGCGTCCAACTGGATCGGCCGGGCGCGCTACTGGGATGACGACGCCGCCGCGTTCGTCCGCGGGTACCTCGACGATCCCGACGAGCGCGTGGCATCGGACGCGGCAGCGCTCTTGAAGGACCACGAGGCGCGCTAACCGGCGCGCCGGGGTGGAATCGGGGCGCGCGGCCCCTTTCCTGAAAACTGCGCCGACGTCGGCCCTCCGGAAGTGTCCCCATTCCCGGAGTCCCCATGCGTACCCACCTGCTTCCCTTGTTCGCCGCCTTCTCCCTCGCGCTGCTCTCCGCCTGCGGCGGCGAGGCCCACTCGGACGCCGCCGCCACGGGGCCCGCCGGCCGTTGGCAACTGGACGTCGAGGCGACGCACGTCGCTCTCGGGAAGGACTACGAGCCTGAGAAGGCGCGGCGCCGCGCCCAAGAGAGGGTCCAGAGGCTCGATCGGTTGATCGCGGACACGAAGGCGAAGCTGAAGGACCTACGAGAGCGTCAGGCGAAAGACCGGGCACCGGAGTCCTGGGAAGAAGAGATCGCGGAACAGGATCAGTGGCTCGAGGAAGAAACCGCAGAGCGCGAGACATGGAAGGCGCGCGTCGAAGATCCGTACGTCCACGAGCGCGCGTTTCGGATCGACCTGCGTGAGGATGGTGTCGCAACCGTGCGCCATTTCAGGGGCGAGGAGGTCGGGACGTGGACCCGCGAGGGCGAGGCCATCCGGATCGCCATCCCGGCTTCCAAGGGATCGAAGAAGATGGACGTCTTCGAGGGCACCCTCGAGGGCGACCGCCTGACCGTGCGCACCGAAGAAGGCCAGGCGTTCGTGATGGAGCGCGCGCGGTAAGCCCGGCACGTCACGCGCGCGAGAGATGCCCCTTGGCCCGGACGCGCGAGCCTCTACTTGGAAGCCGCTTCCCACTGGGCCGGCGTCATGACGGTCGGGTGCGAGCCCGAGGGGGTCATGCGGCCGAGGACGCCCGTGTGGACCAGGCGCTCGACCAGCGTCTTCGCCTGCGTGTAGCCGATGCCAAGGCGGCGCGTAAGCAGCACGGGTGATGCGGCCCCGCGGTCCAGGCACACCTCCGCGGCGCGCGTGAAGAGCGGGTCGCGGCGCTCGCGGATGACGCGCCGGCGCGTGGACTCGGAGACGGTCTCCGGCTCCGGACGGCGCGCCGACGCCTGGATCCCGTGCGGACCGTGGCGCCACGAGCCCGTCTTCCACTGATCCCGCGGCGCAGGCGCCGACTCGGTGGCCTTGGCGTCCTTGACGCTGACGCTGGGCGGCGTCGGCTTCTTCTTCACGGCCGGCTTCGCCTCGGGCTTGCGCCCGGCGTTCGCCTTGTGCGTGGTGGCGGCCTTCTTCTTCGCTGCACGCTTCTTCGGCGCGGCCTTCTTCTTGGCCGCCTTCTTCTTCGCCGCGGCCTTCTTCTTGGCGGCCTTCTTGCGCGCCGGCGCCTTCTTGCGTGAGGCCTTCTTCTTCGCCGCCGCCTTCTTCTTGGGGGGCGCCGGCTCGTCGTCGCCACCGTCCATGAAGTCGAAGATGCCGCTCGCCTCGAGCTTCTGCAGGTAGCGCTTGCTCGACTGCGTGTGGGCTTCGCCGTCGAGCGCTTGGAGCACGGAGTCCTTCACCGAGGGCGTCTCCTCGACGACCTCTTCCTCTTCTTCCTCGGGCTCCGCCGGCGTGGGCGTCTGGCGCATGATGGCGCCGAGCGCCTCTTCCTCGTCGTCGAAGGCCTCCTCCGGCTCGACCTCGTCGTCCTCCGCGACGGGCGGCGGCGTCGGCTCGGCCCAGCGCACGCCGGGCATGAGCGGCTCGTCTTCCGGCTCGGCGCTGCCGACGACCCGACCCACACCCTCCACGATGCGGTCGGCCTCGTCGGACGTGGCCGGAACGAAGTGCGTCGCGCGCCCGCCGCTGTCGACGTGCATGCGCGCGCTGGCCTCGGCTTCCGCCTCGGCGGCCGCCTCCTCGACCCCCTTGGCCTTCTCGGTCGCGTCCCCGGCGAGCTCCTCCTCCAGGGCGTCGGGGTCGTATTCGCCGGCGAAGAGCTCGGGGATCGTCGGCAGGGCGCTGCCTTCGTCCTCCGTCGCCTCGTCGGCCGCCGCTTCCACGGTTGCGTCTTCCGGAGTGGACTCGGGCTCGAGCTCTTCCGGCTCCGGCTCCGGGTCCGGGTCCGCGTAGCGGATGCCGCCGACGTCGCGGTGCTCGCCGAAGTCCATCAACATCTCGTTGCCGGAATCGTCGAAGCGGCGCTCCGGGTACCACGGCTCGCCGGGCTCGCGCTCGCGCTTGGCCGAGTCGCGCACGAGGTCGGCCAGGTTGCTGACCTTCTTCTTGCGCTTGAAGAGCGAGCGCTTGGGCGCCGCGTCCTCGTCCTCGGAGTCGGGCCGGCTCGGCGTCGGATCCGGCTTCTTCGCCTCCTTGGGCTTCTTGGCGGGCTTCGCCTTGGCCGGACGCGGGGCGGTCTTGGTCTCGCCTTCGCCGTGCTGCAGGAAGCCGATGCACGTGAGCACGAGGCCCGGCAGCGCCATGAGCCCTAAGAGCGCCAGCGAGACGCCGGTACCCAGCGTCGCCGTCAGGAGCTCGGCCAGGCCGGCACCGAGGTGTCCGCCCGCGTTCACGCCGCCCACGATGCCGAACATGGCGCCTACGGCCACCGCGACCGCCGTTGCACCGAGGCACTTGAGCGCGATGCCGCTGAACGTGACGCCCCACCAGTCCAGCACCAGCCAGACGAGCAAGGGGCCCAGGAAGAGCAGCGAGCCCCAGCCCACGAGCAGGCCGGGCACCTCGAGGATGGCGGCCAGACCCCCGCGGGGGTCCTCGAAGCCGCGCAGGCCGTAGGCCACCTGGACCGCAACCAATAGGCAGACCACACCGGGGGCGAGGAGCGACAGGACGAGCCTCTTGGTGATCTTCATCGGTCTGCGCCGCGATCCTAGGAGGGACCTCCGACCGCGTTCTTGCGGGGGGGGGGGGGGGGGGCCCCCCCCCCCCCCCCCCCGCCCCCCCCCCCCCCCCCCCCC
>JASJAY010000045.1 GCA_030066775.1 Planctomycetota bacterium | reverse complement strand
CTGCAGAGCTTCGCGGACGTGGACACGGCGGTGCGCATGCTGCCGGACACGTTCTTCTTCCTCGAAGGCGACGAGGAGGCGGTCGACATCCTGCGCTCGACCGTCATCGCGCTCGGGGGACGCCCGATCACCATGGGCAGCCAGGGCAAGGCGCTTTATCACGCGGGCGCCGCGGCGGCCTCCAACTTCCTCGTCACGCTGATCGAGTACGCGGTGCAGCTCTTCTTCCGCGCCGGCGTGCCGCGCGAGACCGCGCTCGGCGCGCTCCTGCCGCTCATCAAGGGCACGGTCGAGAACCTCGAGGCCGTCGGGCTGCCGGACGCGTTGACCGGTCCGATCGCCCGCGGCGACGTGGGCACGGTCAAGCGCCACATGAAGGCGCTGGAGTCGATCCCCGGCGACACCGTGCGGCTCTATCGCCTGCTCGGCTGGCGCACGGTGGACCTCGCCCTGCGCAAGGGCAACCTCGAGGCGGAAGACGCCGAGAAGATCCGCGACCTCCTGCGCGCACCGGACGAGGGCACGGCACCGGAGCTGACCGACATCCTCCTCCCGCCCGACGATCTGCCCGACGACGACGATGACGCGAACCGGGAGCCGACGGGGGTGTCCTAGGTTCGTCGGGCTGGGTGGCGAACGTACCCTGAGGCGATGTACCCGGAACCGCAACGGTACTGGACTGCGCTGTTGAACCTGCAGCGCACGTGGCCCGACGACGACGCGGCCATCGGCATCATCCCGCCGCGCCACCGTGACTTCTCGACGCCCGAGGCATGGCCCTACCGCAAGGCCCAGGCGTACCTCTTGAACAACCTCGAGCTCCTGCGCACGAGCTACGAGAACCTCGAGGCGGGCCACCCGCTCGACTACGACCTGATCAACCACGCACTCGGCGGTCTCACGCTGCGCTTGAACCCGTGGCCCAGCGTGACCGACATCAAGGCCGCCGCGCAGGCCAAGGAAGAGGTCGGGGGCCGGCTCGAGACGCTGCAGGTCACCGACAACGACGAGGCGCTGAACCTCGGCACGCGCTACATCCGCGCGACGATCCAGCGCAGCTTCTACTACTTCGCCCAGTACGTGGACTACCGCTTCGCGGACCCCGCGTACCCGGGCGTGTCGCCCGACCGCTGGTGCATCAAGGAGGCACCCGACGGCTCCGGCGACCTGATCGTGAGCCCCCCCGAACTCGAACATACGGATCCCGTCACGTGAGCACGTCCCCCCACGACGAATACGAGAGCCCGCTCGTCACCCGCTACGCCGGTCGCGGCATGCGCAAGCTCTTCTCCGCCCGCCATCGCATCGAGGCCTGGCGTCAGCTGTGGATCTGGCTGGCGGAGGCCGAACGCGACCTGGGGCTCGAGATCGACGAGGCGCAGCTCGCGGCCATGCGCGACGCGCGTGACGACATCGACTTCGACCAGGCCGCCGAGTTCGAGGCGCGCTTCCGCCACGACGTGATGGCGCACGTGCACACGTACGGCGAGGCCGCGCCGGAGGCGCGCGGCGTGATCCACCTGGGCGCCACGTCGTGCTACGTGACGGACAACGCGGACGCGATGGTGATCCGCGAAGCCCTCGAGCAGGTCGAGGTCTCGCTCGCGGAAGCCATCGACGCGTACGCCGCCTTCGCGAAGGAGACGGCGGACGTCCCGTGCCTGGCGTTCACCCACTTCCAGCCCGCGCAGCCGACGACGGTCGGCAAGCGCGCATGTCTCTGGCTGCAGGACCTGCTGAGCGATCTGGAGGCGATCCACGAGGCCGTGGGCAAGGTGCCCTTCCTGGGCTCGAAGGGCACGACCGGCACGCAGGCATCGTTCCTCGCACTCTTCGACGGCGACGAGCAGAAGTGCCTCGCCCTCGACAAGGCCATCGCGGAGAAGGCCGGCTTCCCGGCGCCCGTGCCGGTGTCGGGCCAGACCTACCCGCGCAAGGCCGATTACGCGATCTGCGCGGCGCTCGGCGGTGTCGCCGTCACGGCCCACCGGATCGCCAACGACATCCGCCTGCTCTCGGGGCTGCGCGAGCTGGCCGAGCCGTTCGAGAAGGAGCAGATCGGCTCCTCCGCGATGGCGTACAAGCAGAACCCCATGCGCTCGGAGCGCATCACCGCCCTCGCGCGCCACGTGATCGCGCTGGTGCCCGAGGCAGCGAACACCGCCGCCGAGCAGTGGCTCGAGCGCACGCTCGACGACTCCGCCGCGCGACGCATCTACCTGCCCGAGGCGTTCCTCGGCGTGGACGCGATCCTGCGCCTCCTGGCCAACGTGGGCCGCGGCCTGCACGTCAATCGCGCCGTCGCGCGCGCGCGCCTCGTGCGCGAGCTGCCGTTCATGGCGACGGAGGAGATCCTCATGCGCGCCGTCAAGGCCGGCGGCGATCGCCAGGTGCTCCACGAGCAGATCCGCGTGCACAGCCTCGCGGCCAAGGACAGGATCCTAGAAGGCGCGGCCAAGAACGACCTCATGGAGCGCATCGCGGGTGACGACGCGTTCGCTGCCGTGAAGGACGAGCTCGAAGGGCTGCTCGAACCGGAGCGCTTCGTCGGGCTGGCGCCGCAGCAGACGCGCGCGTTCCTCGCCGACCACGTCGAGCCCGCGCTGGCGCCCTATCGCTCGCGACTCGGTGCCGACGTCTCGATCAAGGTCTAGCGGTAGCGCCACCAGATCTGGAGTAGCCCGACGATCGACGTGAAGAAGTCCGTCGGGCGGACCTTGCTGCCGCGCACGTCCTTCCAGCGACGGAGCGGGTACTCGATCACGCACGGCGACGGATCGCTCTTCAAGGCCTTCCGCATTCGCGCCAGGATCTCCACGTCGACCAGCCACTGCATCGCGAACGGCTCGTCGAAGAGGGACTGCATGATGGGCGTTGCGCGCAAGAGCTTCGCGCCGCACTGCGTGTCGTACACCGGCATGCGCAGGACCCTCGACGTCAGGGTCGCCGTGAGCCGGCCCAGGTAGTGACGGATCGCGCTGCGGTCGATGTCGCGACCGAGCAGCTTCACGCGTGACGCCATGACGAGCAGCACGTCCGGGTTCTCCGCGAGCGCGCTGCGCATGGGCTCGATCTCGTTGAATGGCGTAGCGAGATCCGCATCCCAGTAGCCCACGCAGTCGGGCGCCGACTCGAACGCGGCGAGCATCCCCTGGCGGACGGCCTCCGCCTTTCCGCGGTTGTAGGGAAGGTTCACCACGCGCATGCGCTCGGGCGCTTCGTCGGCGAGGGCCTCGAGCACGCGCTGCGTGTCGTCCGTGGATCCGTCGTTGGCGAACACGAAGTCCACGTGCGCGTCTTCCTGGAGGAAGGCACGGAACGCCGCCTGATCGAGACGGGCGGCTTCGTTGAAGCAGGGAATGACGAGGACCGTACGCACGGGGGTCGGAGCCTACACGGGCGCCGGTCCCGGCGAGAAGGTCGCTACCCGCCGCGGAAGAGCCGCTCGCGCAGCGCGCGCAGCTCCTCGGCGCTCGCGACGTGCCCGGCGCGCTGCGCGCGAAGCGCCGTCCGATCCAGCAGTGCGAGCGCGCGGTTCTGGTCGCCGCCGCGGTTGAGGAGGCGCGCCGTGGCGACGATCGCGGCCACGTCACCCGGATCCATGCCGAGATGCGGCACGCGGTCCTCGAGCTCCGCCACGATCTCCCGGCCTCGCCGGAGGAAGTTGAAGCGGCCCACGCGGCGCGCCTCGAGGCAGATCCGCGCACGCATCGCGAACGCCTGGGTCGTCAGACGACGGTCGGGGAGATCGCGCGGGTCGCCCAGGGCCGCGTCGGCGTAGAGCAGGAGGACGCCCTCATAGAGCGCGGCGCGCGCCTCGTCGTCCTCCGTGGCCTTCGCGAAGTCGTGCAGGAGGGCGGCCTTGCGCAGCACGAGGCTGCGCGCCGTGCGGGTGCCGTCCCAGCGCCACAGCACCTCGTCCAGCGCAGCGAAGCTGTCACGCAGCCCGCGATCCTCGCCCTGGACGGAGAGACCGAACCAGGACCAGAGGTAGTCGGCCTCGAGCCAGAGCAGCGCCGCCGTGACGGTCGCGGCCGTCGCCTCCGGTCCGTCCCAGCCGGCGCGGAGCGCATCGAGCTCCGTGCGCGCGCGCGACGCGAGCGCCCGACCGTGCTCCCACAGCGCCTGACGCGAGACGCCGACGCGCGCCCGCAACGCATCGTCGCCGAGCATCAGCGCGCGGGCGTGGCGGGCGAGCACGAGCCGGGCCGCGGAGCCGTGCAGCGTGGCCGCGTTCAGGTCGCCCTGCGGCGCCACCGTGCGCAGGACCGCGCCGATCGCCTGCCGGCTGTCCGCGTACTGCGTGCCCGGCATCCGGATGCCGTCGAGGACGGCCGTGAGCCCCGACGCGCGCAGGTCGAGGGTGGAGAGCGGGCGCACGGCCGCGCCGGTGTGCGGGATCGTCGCGCGCACGGGCAGGCGCAGGTACCGCAGAACGCGCGCGGCATCCGTCTCGGCGTCGGTCGTCGCGGGGATGCCGTCAATCAGGCCGCGCTCCCGCGCGGCTTCGAGCAACAGCTCCGGGTCGCGGACGTGGCGCAGGCTCCCGGCCAGACCCGGATGCGGCTTCCCGCGTACGCGCGCAATGCTCACGGCGTGCACGAAGCGCCAGCCGGGATCCGCCGGTACCTCGAGCTTCTTCAGCGTCCGGGTCGTCGCCCGGCGTCCCTGCCCCACGCGACCGATGGCCCAGACGGCCGCGCGCTGCACGCGGAGATCGTCGTCTTCCACGGCTGCACGCACGAGCGCTTCCATGACGCGCTTTGAGCGCGCCACCGTCCCGATGCGTCCGAGGGCCACCACCGCAGCGCGGCGGATGTCGGGCAAGGGATCCGCCAACGCGAGCAGCGCACCGTTGGTCGCTTGCCGCGTGGGTTGCGCGGCCGCAGCCCGCATGGCGCGGTGCCGCCGCGTAGTCTCGACGTCTGCGCTGCCGATCAGCTGCGTGAGCGAGACGTTCTCGCTATGGCCCCATGGGAACGCAGCCCGCGCCGTGAGGATGAGCGCGCCGACAGCAGTCGCGTACACGCGGCCGCCCTCGCTGCCCCAGGCACCGATCGGATCCCAGCTCCCGCGCCACCCCGACACCTCGCCCGTCTGGTGCTGGGCCTCGAGCAGGGCCTCGTGCGCAAGACGGATCCACTCGTCGGCGCGCTTCCCGTCGATGCGCGCCATCGCCATGCACCCGAACCACCAGTACATGAGGTCGACGGAGCCGCTCTTCGGCAGCCACTGCGGCGGCGTGTCGAAGAGCAGCTGCATGCGCTGCGAGATCATGCCGTCCTTCTTGAACGGGCGACTGGGGGGATAGGCGAACAGCAGCGCGATGGCCGTGGGGCATTCGCTGAACTTGACCGGGTGGGTGCGATGGCCTTCGCCATAGCGCTGCGGCGCCGTGCCCTCGTGGCGATACCCGACGCGGCCCGAGTCGATGTCGGACGCTTCCTTGAACCAGGTCTGCGTACCGCCGAAGACGGGCCCCCACGCGGGGAACGGCTGGTGCCGTCCCGCCTGCGTCGACGCCAGCGTGATGAACTGCGCCGTGACGAACGGCAGCATCAGCGAGCCCGTGACCGTGGTGTCGTTCTTCCCGTCGCGGATGCCATAGCTCCACGCGGTCCGGGGGTTGCGGCAGTCGCGCGCGAAGTCGAGCGCCACGTTGGCCGATCGGCGCAGGATCGGGCTGCCCGTCATGCCGTACGCGCTCACGACGGCATGGGTGGCAAACGCGTGGTCGTAGAGGAAGCGTTTGTCTGCCGCCGGCCCGAAGCAGCCGCTGGCCTGCTGCTGCGCCGCCAGCCATCGCAGCCCGCGGCGGACGGACCGCGCGTACGGATGCACGCCGCGATGCGTGTAGCCCGCCTGGAGGAACGCCGCGACGGCGAGCCCGGTCACGCCGACATCGTGCGCGTCGTTCGCGGCGCGCCAGCGTCCGTCGTCGGCCTGGTTCGCAGCGAGCCACGCCAAGGCGCCCTCGACGGCATCGCGCCGGCGCCGTTCAGGGTCGCCGTCCGCGAGGTCATGCCCGAGGCGGCGCGTGCCGAAAGGGAGCAGGTCGTCGGCGAAGATCGTCGGCTGCGGCTCGCGCGGCGGCTCGTCTGCGCGTGCCACGAGGCCGACGGCTGCCAACAGGACGCCAACAATCACGGGCGGCAGCAGCCATGTCGCCGTCCGAGCAATCCGCATCAAAGCCCCATGTTCACGCACAGACCGCAGTCTAAACGCCGCTCGTTGGCCCGTTGTTCAGGCGTGAACAAGGCCGAATCGGTCCAACAGAGACATTCCCGAAACGACGGGCTCATGCGGCGCCCGGGTGCCGGTCGATAAGCCCGATCGGACGTGAGATTCAGGCCGGAAGCCTGTGGTGGGTCCTCCGGTCGTTGGGTGTGGGTCCGAGTGACCCAAGATGCAAGAGACAGGCTCGATTCATGGACGGTCTATCGGCCGTCTGTCCGCCATTGCTCTGCTGTTTGCCTGTGCTTCGTTGACCGCCGGTTGCGGGGGCGCACAAGGTGAGGCGGGCTTCGTCTCCGGGATCGGCCCCGGCGGCCAGCCGACAGCGCTCGAGATCCTCACGACGACGGTGCCCGACGGCAACGTCGGCGCGACGTACAACGCCACGCAGCTTGCTGCCGAGGGCGCGACCGGCCCGATCACGTGGGAGATCGTCGACGGCGACCTGCCGCCCGGCATGACGGTCACGGCCGACGGCACGCTCTTCGGCACCCCGCTCGACAAGGGCTTCTACACCTTCACCGTCGGCGCCTCCGACGGCCTCGAGAACGACACCCAGCTCCTGGGCGTGTCCGTCGACAGCTTCGGGGCGTACGTCGAGTCCGGTCTCCAGTTCGGCGACGCGTGGTCGGGTAACTCGATCACGCTGCGCTACACCGCCGCGTCCGGCCCCGTCGAGGTCACGAGCCTCCAGAACGGCAGCGGCGGCACGATCGTGAGCGTGAATCCCCAGACCGGCACGATCGCCTACATGCCCGGCCAGGTGTTCACCACCGAGGTGACGGACGAGCTGCGCGTCACCGACAGCGCGAGCGGCGAGTACGTGGACATCCGCTTCCCCGTCCGCGCCAACCCCGTCTCGAACCACATCGCGCGCTTCGGCAGCACGGACGTGTGGAAGATCGACTTCAACCGCAAGGTCGGCGCGCATCCGTTCGCCTCCGACTGGCACGCGACGCTCGCGCGACTCGGCCTGCGTCATCCGGCCTCCACGGGTCCCGGCGGCACCGAGGCGGACCGCCTCACCGACATGGTCTGCCGCATCGAGGTGCTCCGTCACATCAACCCGCTCTTCCTGCGCAACGCCGACGGCACGGGCGACGCCGAGGCGCTCGGCATCTCGTTCCCGTTCGAGGACCTGCCGGGATACGTCACGCCGGAGTCCGGCGGCCGGGTACGCGCCCAGCCGTACGCGTACAACGTGATGAGCCTGATCGACACGAACGTGCTGGGGATCTTCGGCGCCGCCTACGTGGACGCGGTCGGCAACCCCGACCTCGAGCACAACGGGCCCGGCAGCGACCATCTGCTCGGCGTCTTCGTGAACCGCATTGCGGACTACGTGGTCGTCGGCTTCGACGACTACGGGCCCGAGCTCGTCAACCAGCCCGTGCGTGAGAGCGACATCGCGACGCTGAAGGCGCTGCTCTTCGACACGCCCATCAGCGGACTCCGCGCCGAGGCCTTGAGCTACACGGTGCATGGTCTCGCGAAGAGCGTCTCGGCCGTCGTCGCACACGAGATCGGCCACAGCTGTGGTCTCATCCACACGGCCCCGAGCCGCCTCGGATCGCTGATGAACTACGCGACGGTCATCCACGAGCAGGCGGAGTACGCGTTCATCCAGAGCGACCTCGACAAGCTGCGCATGGGCCTCCCGGGGCCGAACCGCGGCGCGGTCGCGTTGAGCAAGCCGCTCGTCGCTGCCCCGGCCCTTCCGGAGCACGGTCTTCAGCTCTGCGAAGACTGACCCCCAACCAGTTCCCTCCGCCGACCGTGCCAAGCGGTCGGTCCTCCTCCCCCGCGGGGCGGTGCCATGCACCGCCCCGCATTCTTTTTCGGGAGGTGCCAGGGACCGCGACAACCTCCCCGCCGCGGCTGACGACGTACGGTCCAGCCTGTTAGCGTGTGCGGCCCTTTCGAACCGACCGCCAGGCAGCGGAGAAGTCCGGTGAACGACTACATCGAGGCGACCGATCCGGATCCGACCGAGACCAGCGAGTGGCTCGAGTCGCTCGAAGCGGTCGTGCACGTCACGGGGCCGGAGCGGGCTCGCTACCTGCTGCGTCGCCTGATGAACCGCGCGCGGCGCGGCGGCTATCTCCCCGACCAGCTGCTCACCAGCGACTACATCAACACGATCCCGCCCCATCGCGAGCCCGCCTATCCCGGCGACGAAGCGCTGGAGAACCGGATCAACGACATCATCCGCTGGAACGCGGCCGTGATGGTCAGCCGCGCGAACAAGCTCTTCGACGGCCTCGGCGGCCACATCTCGACGTTCGCGTCGTCGGCGGAGCTCTACGACGTCGCGTTCAACCACTTCTTCCGCGGCATCGACGGCAAGGGCTCGGGCGACCAGGTCTACATCCAGGGGCACGCGTCGCCCGGCATCTACTCGCGCGCGTTCCTCGAGGGACGGCTCAGCCAGGAACACCTCGAGCGATTCCGGCGCGAGTCGGACCGTACGGCCGAGCAGTGGACCGGTCTCTCCTCGTATCCGCATGCGCGACTCATGCCGGACTTCTGGACCTTCCCGACGGTCTCGATGGGACTCGGTCCGATCTTCTCGATCTACCAGGCGCGCTTCAACCGCTACCTGCAGGCGCGCGGCATCGTCGACACGAGCAACTCGCGCGTGTGGGCGTTCGTCGGCGACGGCGAGACGGACGAGCCGGAGACCCTGGGCGCGCTCTCGATCGCGGCGCGCGAGGGCCTCGACAACCTGACCTGGGTCGTGAACTGCAACCTCCAGCGGCTCGACGGTCCGGTGCGCGGCAACGGCAAGATCATCCAGGAGCTCGAGACCGTCTTCCGCGGCGCAGGCTGGAACGTGATCAAGGTCGTCTGGGGCCGCGAGTGGGACGCGCTGATCGATCGCGACACGCGCGGCGCCCTCGTGCACCGGATGAACGAGTGCGTCGACGGCCAGTACCAGCGCTATCGCGCCGAGGACGGCGGGTTCATCCGCAAGCACTTCTTCGGTGCCACGCCCGAGCTGCTCGATCTCGTCTCGCACATGGAGGACGAGGACATCTGGGCCATGAAGCGCGGCGGCCACGACGTGCAGAAGGTCTACGCCGCGTACAAGGCCGCCGTGGAGCACAAGGGGCGCCCCACGGTGATCCTGGCCAAGACGGTCAAGGGCTTCGCGCTGGGCGAGGGGTTCGAGGCGACGAACGTCACGCACCAGATGAAGAAGATGGACACGGACCGGCTGCGTGCCCTGCGCGACCGCCTCGAGCTCCCGATCGACGACGACAAGATCGAGACCGCGCCCTTCTACCACCCCGGCGCGGACAGCGAGGAGGTGCAGTACACGCTCGCGCGCCGCAAGGCGCTGGGCGGCTTCGTCCCGACCCGCCGGACGATGTACACGGTCGATCTCGAGCTGCCGCCGGCCGACATGTACGAGGAGTTCTTCCTGGGCACGAAGAACCCGGGCGGCGTGTCGACCACGATGGCGTTCGTGCGGGTGCTGACGAAGCTCCTGAAGGACAAGGAGATCGGGCGGCGGGTCGTGCCCATCATCCCCGACGAGGCGCGCACCTTCGGCATGGAGCCGCTGTTCCGCCAGGTCGGCATCTACGCCGCGCACGGCCAGCTCTACGAGCCGGTCGACAGCGCGCAGCTGCTCTACTACCGCGAGTCGAAGGACGGCCAGGTGCTCGAGGAGGGCATCACGGAAGCCGGCTCGATGTCGAGCTTCATGGCGGCGGGGACGTCGTACAGCACGCACGACCAGCCGATGATCCCGTTCTACATCTTCTATTCGATGTTCGGGTTCCAGCGCGTGGGCGACCTCGCGTGGGCGTTCGCCGACGCGCGCGGGCGCGGGTTCCTGATCGGCGCGACGGCCGGGCGCACGACGCTCAACGGTGAGGGCCTGCAGCACGAAGACGGGCACAGCCACGTGCTCGCCACGACCTACCCGCACCTCCTGGCCTACGACCCGTCGTTCGCGTTCGAGATCGCGGTCATCATCCGCGAGGGCCTGCGCCGCATGTACGGCGAGGGCGAGGACGTCTTCTACTACATCACCGTCCACAACGAGAACTACCCGCAGCTTCCGGCCCCGGAGCACCTCACGCGCGAGGAGCTCGAGGCGGGCGTGCTCGAGGGTCTCTACCCGTTCGCGCGTGCGGAGACGCGGCAGGACAAGCACGTCCAGCTGTTCGGCAGCGGCTCGATCATGATGCAGGTGCTCGCCGCGCGGGACCTGCTCGCGGAGAAGTTCGGCGTGTCGGCCGACATCTGGGGCGCCACGAGCTACCAGCTGCTGCGGCGCCGCGCGGTCGAGACGGAGCGGTGGAACCGGCTCAACCCGACCGAGACGCCGCGCACCGCGTGGGTCGAGGACGTGCTGAAGGATGTCGAAGGTCCGATCGTGGCGGCCAGCGACTTCATGAAGCTGGTCCCCGACCAGATCTCCCGCTGGATCCCGAACACGTTCGTCTCGCTGGGCACCGACGGCTTCGGCATGAGCGACACGCGCGAGGCGCTCCGGCGCCACTTCGAGGTGGACGCGGAGTCGATCGCCGCCGCCGCGCTCTATGCCCTCCACCAGGACGGGAAGGTCACCGCCGAGGAGGTCGCGAAGGCCTACGTGGAGCTCGACTACGACGTCGAGAAGCTGCCGCCCTACGTCATCTGAGCGGCCGCCGCCGCCCCCGTTCCCACGCCTCGGAGCAGCCTAGGCCCAAAAAAGATTGGGCCGGGACTCGCGAGGAGTCCCGGCCCGTCGAGGGAGTTCATGGGAGGGAGGGAGGGTAGGGCAGGGAATGAACTCACCTCGGATATAGCCATTCGGCCATCCACCCGTCCTGACGCACGGGGCCAATCACTTGTTCCAACAATTGCCGCGGCCGGTCCAGGAACGCGAAAGCGCCGGGCGGGATCGACCCGCCCGGCGCTCGGAGTGGATGGATAACCCGGGGCGAGTCTACCGCCCCGGGAAGGGGCCGATCTATCGGATGCGCCAGACGCCGCCGACATGGACGTGGCCGACCGGGCGGCGGTAGTAGCCGCGCTCGACGACGCGCACCATGCGGGGCACCCAGACGCGGACGGGCACGCGGGTCTCGACGTACTCGTGGTGGCCCTGGGAGTAGACCGGGTTGCCGTGAGCGTCGTAGCCGATCATCTCGGGCGCGTGCCAGACCTTGGTGACGCGCGTCTCGTAGACGGTCTTCCAGTAGCCGCGGTCCTCATAGCGGACGTGGCGCACGTGGCGACGGCTGCGGATCGGGACGTTGATGCCCACGCCGATCTTCACCTTGCCGCCGTACATCTCGGGGCCCTTCAGGGGGCTCAGCGGGGAGGCATCGGCAGCTTCGGGAGCGACCAGAGCGAACGTGGCCGCCGCAATGACGGGAAGCAGGATCTTCTTCAGCATGGCTGTGTTCCTCGGAGTCGCCCACCAGCGGGCATTTGAGTCGCCGGGGATAGAACACGAACCGTGCCAAAGGGTCGAGGCTGCGGAAGGATCTCTCAAGTCGTTTGATTTCAACGGCTTACGATTTCACGCGTCGGAGGCCGCTCGCGCGCTGTCCTCCCGCGAGGACGCCGAACGTCGCCCCCTGGATTCGGATCCGCGCCCCTAGAATGGGCGCCGTGACGGAGCCGATCACCCTGCGCGCGCACCAGGTCCTCTGCCTCCAGGGCTACCGGGGGGAGGGCTACTCCGTCACCTTCGTGACCGAGATGAGCCGGGTCCACCGCGAGCTGGCGGAGGATCCCGAGCGCCCGGTGCGGCTGATCACGAGCCCGGACCGCCTCTGCCAGGCCTGCGTCCACCTGCGCCACGGCGGCTGCACCCTGGGCGGAGCGGACCACGAGGCCCACATGCGGCGCCAGGACCTGGAGGTCCTGAGGCGGCTGGGGCTCGAGGCCGGCGCGGTCCACCCCTGGCGGACGATCCGCGAGCGCATCGCGGCCTCGGTCAGCGGCGACGACCTGCCCACGATCTGCACCACGTGCCCCTGGCTCCACCTGGGGTGGTGCGCCCAGGGCGTCGATCGCCTGCGGGGCGACCCAACAACGGCCTACTCGACGACGTGACGGACGACACAGGACGGCCGCCGGACTCCTCGCGTCCCGAAGGGAAGGACGACGGCCCGGCGGCGTCCAAGGGGAACCGCCCCGCAGGAGGTCCGGACGTCCCCATGCCCAGCGCCGCACGCAGCCAGAGCCCCGCCCATCCGCGGGAGCTGCCAAGCGCCCGCATCCGGGCCACCCGCGGGGTCTCCCCCGACCGCGCCCTACAGGATCTGTGGGTCGCCCGCCTCAGGGAGGGATGCACCGAGACCCTGCGCGAGGTCGTCGACGCCTTCACGGAGCGCCTCTCGGCGGTGGTGAGCGGGATCCTGCGGGACCGGGACGCGGTCGAGGACGTCGTCCAGGAGACCTTCGTCAAGGCCTTCTACCGGATCCACGGCTTCAAGGGCACGTCGAGCCTCTACACCTGGCTCTACCGCGTGGCGGTCAACGCATCGAAGGACTACATCAAGTCGCGCAAGCGTCGCCCGGCCGCGTCCCTCGAGGACCTCCCGACGCCGGCCACGCTGATGCCGTCGACGGGCCGCCCGCCGATCGAGGGCCTGGAGCAGCGGGAGATCCGCGTGCGCGTCCACGCCGCGATCGCGCGCCTGCCGCTGCGATTCCGCACCGTGCTCGCCTTGCGCGAGATCGAGGGGATGGCGTATCACGAGATCGCCGCCGTCCTCAACCTGAGTCTGGGTACCGTCGAGAGCCGCCTGTTCCGGGCTCGACGGCGCCTGCGTTCGCTACTGAGCCGGGATCCCGATCTCGGCTTGCCAGGGGGCTCCTCGGCGCACGCGACCCGATCGGGTCGGAAAGGAACGTCATGAGCACACGCGGACCCAAGCGGCCGCCTGCGCTGACACCGGAGGAGAGCCGCTTCCTGGACGGCACGTTGCCGCCCGAGGAGGCCAAGCGGCTCGAGCGTGAGATCGCGGCCGATCCGGCACGATCCGACGCCTTGGCGTCCTATCGCCGGGCCGTCGGGCTGTGGCGCGACGACGCCGAGCGGGGCGCGGTCGCCCCCGAGCAGATCGCCGACAAGGTGCTCGCGGCCGTCGGTCGGGGCGAAGCCGGCGGGGCCGCCGGCATCCCCACCTGGTACGCGGTCGCGGCCATGCTGATGATCAGCGTGGGCGTGCTCGGCACCGCCTTCTCGCAGAACCTCCGACCCAAGCGGGTCCTGCCGCCGGCCTCGTCCATCCAAGGCACGCTCATCGAGACGCTCGTGGACGAGCACTTCATGGCGCCGGAAGACTTCGTCGCACCGGCCGACGAGGAAGGACGCTAGGCATGCTGACCAACGTGAAGACCTTCGCGATGCTGATGCTCACGGCCGGTCTCGCCCTCGGGGTGTTCGCCGGCTCGCTGATCGCCTCGCCGAAGCAGGAGATCGTCGACGGTCTATCGAAGACCGACGCCGCGATCGAGGCGCGCCTCGGCTACTACGACGAGATGTGCGGGCTCGACGCCGCCGAGAAGGACCTGCTGCGCCACGAGCTGGTGCGCATGAAGCGCAAGATGCGTGACGAGATCCTGAATCTCTGGCGCGAGAACCAGCACCTCTTCGACGACATCACCCGGACCTCCGAGGCGCGCGTGCTGCGCATCCTCGGCGACAAGGCCAAGAAGCTGCCGCAGCCCGACAAGGCATCCGGCAAGTAGGCCCGAGGGCCGGACGAACCGACAAAAAGGACAGGAGGGAGGCCACCGGAACCCGGCGGCCACCTCCTCAGGACCCTATAATCCCGCGGTTTGACCCGCATCGACGCTGCTTCGGCAGCCCCCAATCCGGCGGGGAGGCAGAGATATGGCACGGGCCGTTGGCCTAGACATCGGAGCGCGATCGATCAAGGTCGTCGAGCTCGGCGGAAGCGCGAAGGCGCCGCGCATCCAGCGCATGGCGATTCGCGAGATCCCGCCCCCGCCGACGGTCGAGCAGGTCGAGCAGGTCGAAGGCGAAGAGGCCTACGACCCGGATCAGATCATCGTCGACCTGATCGACGACGTCTTCTCGGAGCTCCAGCTCCCGAAGGACGACGTCTGCGCAAGCGTGGACTCGGGCGTCACGATCATCCGCGAGATCACGGTTCCGTTCTTCGAGGACGATCAGATCAAGAAGATCGTCAAGTTCGAGGCCGAGAACCACCTGCACAGCTACGCCATCGAAGACGTCGTCGTCAACTACATCAAGACCGGCGAGACGCGCGACGGCAGCCGCCTCACCATCTTTGCGTCGCCCAAGGTGGATCTCGCGCGCCGCATCGCCATCCTGCGCCGCGCCGGCATCGAGCCCGCCTCCGTGGACCTCGACGCCACGGCGCTGCACAACACGCTCGGCGCGCTCGGCTACTTCGAGGACACGCCGAACTGCATCATCGTGGACGTCGGCGCGCACACGACCAACCTGATGATGGTCACGGGCGGTGAGCCGCGCGTCGTGCGTTCGTTCTTGCTCGGCAGCGGCTCGCTCGAAGCCGAGCTCGAGCACGAGCTGGGCCTGACCCACGAAGAGGGACGCAAGCGCGTCCTCTCGCGCGGCGGCCCCCACGCCGACGACCTGCTCGTGCCCGCGGCCGAGCTCGAGGTGCCCGGCGCCGAGTCGGAGAAGAGCCTCACCCAGGTCCAGACGGACGTGGTCGGCGAGCGCCGCATGGCGTTCGTGAACAAGCTGCAGCGCGAGGCCTACCGCTCGCTCGTCTCCGTACGCACGGAGACCCCGCCGGAGAAGATCCTCCTCCTGGGCGGCGGCTCGTTGATTCCCGAGGTGGGCGAGCAGCTCTCCGAGCGCCTCGGCCTGCCCGTGGAGCAGGTGAACCTGCTCGACCGCATCGAGAGCAAGACCCTCAGCGCGCAGCCGGAGTACGCCGGCGCCGTGATCGGCTCTGCGATCGGGTGCGGCATGCGCATGATGGGCGCGCGCGGCCTGGGCGTGGAGCTGCTGCAGGACGAGTTCGCGCCGAAGAACACCTTCGACGTCGTCCGCACGGCCCTGAGCGTTGCGATCACGCTGCTCTTCCTGGCGGTGCTCGGCGGCACGTTCGTGCGCAAGAAGCAGCTCGAGGCCGAGAAGACGCTCAACGCCAACTGGGTCTGGGCGGCGAAGAACATGTTCCTGCGCGTCGAGCCCTCGTTCCTGAACCAGGTCGAGAACAAGGCCCTGCAGGTGAAGGGCAACAAGCGCAGCGGCGAGGCCTGGGACCTCGCGCAGCGTTGGCTCAAGCGTCAGCCCAAGGACGAGAAGCAGGTCGGCAAGATCCTCTCCCACCTCAAGGGCCGCCATCGACTGCTCGAGGAGAAGCTCGGTCAGGCGCGCGAGATCCCCAAGGTGAAGAGCGCGCTCGAGTGCTGGGTCGAGGTCTACAAGGCGCTGTCGAAGGTGCCCCGCGAGGAGCTGGGACGCTGGTTCCAGGTCACGCAGCTCTCGATCTCGAAGAGCCGCCTGCAGATCAAGATCGTGGTGAGCGATCCGGTCGTGCCCGACAAGGTGCAGCGCCTGCTGACCGAGAGCGAGTACCTCAAGGAGCGCTCGAAGGGCGGCCGCCGCTTCGTGGAGCCGGGCGTCGTCCAGACGCTTCGCGACGGCAAGAAGCGCATCGAGTTCACCATCAAGTTCGACGAGGAGAAGTGATGGCGGCCAAAGGTGGGCCCAAGGCCGAGTCCGACTGGCTGAAGTACTACTGCATCGTCTTCGGCCTGCTGATCGTCGTGGTCGGCGTGCTGTACTTCAAGATCAGCGGCGACCTGAGCTCGTACGAGCAGGCCAACAAGAACGCCGAGCGCGTGATCACCGGCAAGGGCATGACCCGAACCCGCGATCGCCGCACCGGCCGGCCGCTCGTCCTCAACGACCTCGCGGTCGAGGTACACCAGTACGTCAGCGCCTATCGCGACGCGGTCGGTACCGCCGGCGCCGGAAGCGACATCTCGGACACCGTCATGACCTACGCCGCCGAGCAGGCGCGCATGACCCAGACGTACGCCAGCAGCGTGCGTCGCGACAAGGTCGCCTCCCGCGGCTACCAGACGATCTACCGCGACTTCCAGTACCAGGCCTGCACGCTCGAGCAGCTCATCGCCCTGATGTTCAACATCGAGAACCGGAACCCGCGCCTACGCGTCGAGGACGTGACCTGGACGCTGGCCGATGCCAAGGTCAACAGCGAGCCCCCGTTCAACAAGATCACGAAGCCCAAGATCCGGGTCTCGTTCCGGGAGCCGATCGCCAAGAGCCGCTGATCCAAGCGGCGAAATCGGCATTTCTCGCCTTTCTGGCTGGAATCGGGATTCCCCGCACCGGCGCGGCACCCGCTGCTAGACTTCGGCGCAATTGATCCTCGTTCGGTACGGCTGGCGACTGGGAACTTGATCCCTTCCGAAGCAATCACCAACGTGGCTTCAGCATTCGGAAGTGAGTCGACCGGCAAGAGCGGATGGACCGCCAAGCCCGGCTCGACGCGATGGAATCAGTAGTTAGATGGCCCAGAACAAGCTTTACGTCGGCAACCTGCCCTTCAGCGCCAATGAAGACGAGGTCCGAGGCGCATTCGAACAGTTCGGCACGGTAGTCGGCGTCACCCTGGTCATGGACCGCGAGACCGGCCGCCCGCGCGGCTTCGGCTTCGTCGAGTTCGCCTCGCAGGAAGAGGCACAGGCCGCGATCCAGGGCCTGGACGGCCAGGACTTCGGCGGGCGCACGCTCCGCGTCAACGAGGCCAAGCCTCGTGAGCCCCGTCGTGGTGGCGGTGGCGGCTACGGCGGTGGCGGTGGTGGTGGCGGCGGCTACGGCGGCCGCCGCGGCTGGTAGCAGCTAGCCTCCCGCACCCTCCGCTACGCAAGCGCGGCGTCTGCGCGCAGCTCGGCGTGATAGTCCTGTAGCGGCTTCACGCCGAGAGCGTCCGAGCGATACGACTCGAGCGCGTGTGCCAGTGCGTCTGCGCCCGACATCGTCGTGATGCACGGAATCGCGAGCATCGCGGCGACGCCACGGATCTGCCCCTCGTCCGTACGGGCTCCCCGTCCGCTCGGCGTGTTGATGATCATGTTGACCTTACGGTTCTTCACGATGTCCAACACGTTGGGACGGCGGCCGTCGGCGATCTTGTAGATCATCTCCGCAGGCACGCCCGAGCGCGTGAGCAGCCGATGTGTGCCCGCGGTCGACACGATGTCGTAGCCCAGGGCCGCAAGGCGGCGCGCGACGTGGATGATGCCGCGTTTGTCGGCGTCCTTCACGCTGATGAAGATCGCGCCCTCGCGCGGCAGGCTGAGGAACGCACCGAGCTTCGCCTTGGCGAACGCCAGGCCGAGGTCGCGGTCGATGCCCATGACCTCGCCCGTGCTCCGCATCTCGGGGCCGAGGACGATGTCCGTGCCCGGGAAGCGGTTGAACGGGAACACGGGCTCCTTGACCGAGAAGAACGGCAGGTCGATCGACTCGGGCACGTCGAGGTCGGCCAGCTTCTCGCCGGCCATGACGCGCGCGGCCACCCGCGCCCACTGCACGCCCGTCGCCTTCGAGACGAACGGCACGGTGCGGCTTGCCCGCGGGTTGACCTCGATCAGGTAGACGACGTCGTCCTTCACGGCGTACTGCACGTTCATCAGGCCGCGGACGTCGAGCGCCCGCGCCAGCTTCATCGTGGACTCGCGGATCTCGGCGATCGCGCGGTCCCCGAGGCTGTAGTGGGGCAGCGTGCACGTGGAGTCGCCGGAGTGCACACCGGCCTCCTCGATGTGCTCCATGATCCCACTGATGATCGCCTTCTGGCCGTCGGCCACGGCATCGACGTCCACCTCGATCGCGCCCTCGAGGAAGCGGTCCACGAGGATCGGCTTCTCGGGTGACGCGTCGACGGCCTCTTCGATGTACCGCTTCAGGGTCTCGTCGTCGTAGACGATCTCCATTGCGCGTCCGCCGAGGACGTACGACGGGCGGACGAGCACGGGGTAGCCCACCTTGCGGGCGATCGCGACGGCCTCGTCGTAGCTCGTCGCCGTGCCGTTCTCCGTCTGACGCAGGTCGTACTCGTCGACCAGGTCCTTGAAGCGCTGGCGGTCGTCGGCGAGGTCGATCGACTCCGGGCTCGTGCCGATGATCGGGGCGCCGCCCTCCTCGAGCTGGCGTGCCAGGTTCAGCGGCGTCTGCCCGCCGTACTGCACGATGACGCCCTTCGCGTCCGTCCGCTCGATGATGTCGAGCACGTGCTCGGCGGTCAGCGGCTCGAAGAAGAGCACGTCGCTGGTGTCGTAGTCGGTCGAGACGGTCTCGGGGTTCGAGTTGACCATCACCGTCTCGTAGCCGGCGTCCCGCAGGGCGAACGACGCCTGCACGCAGCAGTAGTCGAACTCGATGCCCTGACCGATGCGGTTGGGGCCGCCGCCGAGGATCACGATCCGGTCCTTGGCCGCGGGGCGCAGCTCGTCTTCCTCGTCGTAGGTCGAGTAGTAGTACGGCGTCGCCGCCTCGAACTCACCCGCACACGTGTCGACCAGCTTGTAGGCGGGCTCGATGTCACGCGCGCGTCGCTGGGCGCGCACCTCCGCCTCGGGCAGGCCGAAGATGGTCCCGATCTGGTGATCCGAGTAGCCGTCCTGCTTCGCCCGGCGCAGCAGGTCGTCGGAGACGTCGGTCAGCGTCTTGTGCGCCCGCAGGTCCTCCTCCCGATCCACGAGCAGCTTCATCTGCGTCAGGAACCAGGGGTCGATCTGCGTGTGCGACTGCAGGCTCTCGACCGTCCAGCCGGACTTGAGCGCCTCGCGGATGCGGAAGATGCGGTTCGGCCCGGGGGTCTGCAGCCGGCGCCGGAGCTCTTCCTTCTCGTACAGCTCGCTCTGGGCCTCCTTCGCGTCGCAGCCGAAGCCGAAGCGGCCCGTCTCGAGGCTGCGTAGGGCCTTCTGCAGGCTTTCGCGGAAGGTGCGGCCGATGGCCATCCCCTCGCCCACGCTCTTCATCTGCGTGGTGAGGACCGCCTTGGCCTCCGGGAACTTCTCGAAGTTGAACCGGGGCACCTTCGTGACCACGTAGTCGATCGTGGGCTCGAAGCAGGCCTTGGTCTTCTGCGTGATGTCGTTCGACAGCTCGTCGAGGGTGTAGCCGACCGCCAGCTTCGCTGCGATCTTCGCGATGGCGAAGCCCGTCGCCTTCGACGCGAGCGCCGACGAGCGCGAGACGCGCGGGTTCATCTCGATGACGACCTGGCGACCGGTTGCCGGATCGACGGCGAACTGGATGTTCGAGCCACCGGTCTCGACGCCGATCTCGCGGATCACCTTGATCGCCGAGTCGCGCATCAGCTGGTACTCGCGATCGGTCAGCGTCTGGATCGGCGCGACCGTGATGGAGTCACCCGTGTGAACGCCCATCGGGTCGATGTTCTCGATGCCGCAGATGATCACGACGTTGTCGGCCACGTCGCGCATCACCTCGAGCTCGAACTCCTTCCACCCGTAGATGCTCTCCTCGATCAGGATCTCGCTCACGGGCGAGAGATCGAGGCCGCGCCGGCAGATGTCGTCGAACTCGTCGACGTTCCACGCGATGCCGCCGCCCGTGCCACCGAGCGTGAAGGAGGGGCGGATGACGCAGGGCAGCCCGATGTCGTCGCGGACATCGCGCGCCTCGGCGAAGGTGTTGACGACCGCACTGCGCGGCAGATCGAGTCCGATCTTGACCATCGCCTCGCGGAAATCGAGCCGGTTCTCGGCCTTCTTGATCACGTCCGGGTCGGCGCCGAGGATCGTGACGCCGTACTTCTCGAGTACGCCCTTCTCGTGCAGCTCCATGGCGACGTTGAGACCCGTCTGCCCGCCCATCGTGGGCAACAGCGCGTCCGGCCGCTCCGCCTCGATGACCCGCGTGGCAACCTCGGCCGTGACCGGCTCGACGTACGTCCGATCCGCCGTCTCGGGATCGGTCATGATCGTGGCGGGGTTGCTGTTGACGAGGACGACCTCGTACCCCTCTTCGCGCAACGCCTTGCAGGCCTGCGTGCCGGAGTAATCGAATTCGGCCGCCTGCCCGATGACGATCGGGCCAGAGCCCAGGATGAGGATCTTGTGGACGTCGTCCCGTCGCGGCATCGCGCCTCCTGCCGGGCGCAAGACGGTTCCCCCGGCCGGCGAGGTGAACGAACGGGCCCGGAGCCGGGCAAGATACCCACCCCCACCCCGCGTCTGAAGGCGGGGTCGTGGTGCGGGGCGGCGCCAAAGCGTCCGGGTCTCTAGGATGGCCCCCATGGCTTGGTGGGAACGCCACCGCTACCGCGGCAACAAGGTCTGGATCCGGGTCGACGACGAAGGGCGCCCAGCCCTCGACGACCGCGGTCTGGCTGCGCTGCGCTACAAGCCCGACGACGAGCGGACCTACTCGGTCAAGCCGACGGAGCTCCAGCAGCTCGAGGAGCCCGAGGCCCGCGTCCCGGACCCGGAGGCGGAGGCGGAGGCGGCGGAGGTGCCCCCGCCGGCCGCGGCGCCCGAGGACACGATCCACATCTACACGGACGGCGCCTCGTCCGGGAACCCGGGCCCCGCGGGGCTCGGGGTCGTGCTGCTCTGGCACGACCGCCGGCGGGAGATCCAGCGCTACCTGGGCGAGACCACCAACAACGTCGCCGAGCTGGCGGCCGTCCTCGACGCGCTGCGCGCCGTGAAGCGGCCCGCGCTCCCCGTCCGCCTCCACACGGACTCGACGTATGTGATCGGCGTGCTCGTGGAGGGCCACCGCGTCCGCGCGAACCAGGACCTGGTCGCCGCGATCCGGCAGGAGATGGAGCGCTTCGCGGACCTCCAGTTCGTGAAGGTGCCGGCGCACGCCGGCGTCCCCGAGAACGAGCGCGCCGACGCGCTGGCGCGTCGAGCCATCCGCGCGCGGGGGTAGCCCGCTGCCGCCTCGGATATGATGCCGATCCCCGGCCGGCATCCCGGATCAAGGAGACTCCCGTGGCGGACGATTTCGCAGTTGCTGCAACCACCGAGCCTGGGTCCCCGAGCCCGAGCGCCATCGAGAAGGTGACCGTGCGGCCCTACCCGAAGATCATCTTCTTCTGGCCCACGTGGGTCTTCTCGATCGTGGCCGCGATCATCATGAGCGCTTCGGACGCAGGCAGCCCGCCCACTCACCTGGGCACCGTGTGGCTCTGCGTCTTCGCCTTCAACCTGATCGTGATCGCCTTCGACTTCACCGAGGTCGTCTCGCTGATGGTCGTGGCACTCATCGGCGCCGTCGTCTTCGCCGGCATCGCCTTCGACTTCCTGGGGCCGATCGGCGACTTCTTCGCCAGCCTCAAGCTGCAGATGAACGCGAACTACTACTGGACGATGTTCGGACTGTTCACGCTCATCTACTTCTTCGTGTTTCTCAAGACCCGCTTCGACTACTGGGAGTTCCGCCACAACGAGGTGATCCACCGGCGTGGCGTCTTCGCGGACATCAAGCGCTACAGCACCGAGGACCTGCGCTGGTTCAAGGAGATCCCGGACGTGCTCGAGCGGATCATGTGCGGCGCCGGCCGGATGATCCTGACCACGCCGCGTGAGCAGCACCCGATCGTGATCCAACACGTCGTCGGCATCAACCGCATCGACGAGAAGGTCGCCGACATCCTGGGCGTCAAGCGCGTCACGATGAAGTAGCCGCAGGCGGAGGCCTACTCCGCCTTCATGGTCCCCCGCATGCGCGCCACGCGCGTGCGGCCACGGATCTGCTCGAAGCGCTTGATGTGCACCTCGAAGGTGTCCTTCGCCTCGACGACCTGCAGGAAGCGCAAGAGGTCGTCGCTGTTGCGGATCTTGAACGGCCCGAGCGCCTCGATGATGTCGCCGGAGCGCAGCTTGATCTCCTCGGCCGGGCTGCCTTCGCGCACCCGCGTCAGGAGCACGCCGTTGAACTCGGTGTCGCTGACCTCGAACCCCAGGTGCTGCCAGCTGAGCCGTCGCGTGGGCACCTCCTCGTCGCGCAGCTCGACGCGCCGACCGAGGGGCTTGCCGTCGCGCAAGACCTGCAGCGTGACCTGGGATGACAGCGGGAGCGTGGCCATGCGCATGCGCAGGTCGTACAGCGAGCCCACGCGCTTGCCGTTGACGTGCGTCACGATGTCGTCGGGGCGCAGCCCGCTCTCGCGCGCAGGCCCCTTGGGGTAGACGCGGTAGAGCTGCGCCGCACCGCCCTCGCCCTCGACGAAGTCGAGCCCGTACCAGTGGCCCGTGATCATGCGGCGTTTGAACGCCTTCGAGATGAGCGAGCGCACGCGATCGATGGGGATCGCGAAGCCGACGCCCTCGGCGGTCGACATGCCGCCGCGCCGGTAGATCGCGGTGTTGACACCGATCCACCTGCCCGTCACGTCGAAGAGCGGGCCGCCGGAGTTGCCGAGGTTCACGGCGGCGTCCACCTGGATGAAGTCGTCGAAGCGAAAGCCTCCGGCCATCTTCAAGGACCGGTCGAGACCGCTGATGATGCCGCGGGTCACGGTGAACCCGAGCTTGAGCGGGTGCCCCAGCGTGATGCACGTCTCGCCGAGCATCAGGTCGCCGGACGTGCCCGGATCCAGATGCGGGAACGAGCGGGCGTCCTCGCCCTTCCGCGGCAGGAGTCGCAGGATCGCCAGGTCGTTCGGGATGTCGGCGGCGAGTGCGATGGCCTCGTACTCGGTGGCCTCGCTCCCGTCGCCCTCCGGCACGTCCACGAGGATCGTGTCGGCCTGTGCGATCACGTGTGCGTTCGTCACGAGGTAGCCCGCGGGGTGGAAGATCGTGCCCGACCCGAGGGAGGCGTCCTCGGACCCGCGCGGCGTGAGCTGGAACGGGAACCAGTCCATGCGCGACTTGGTCTTGGGCGTCCGGATCGAGACGACGGCGTTGCGCGTGCGCTCGACCAGCTTGACGATCCGGTCCCGCCGCGGGTTGTCTTCATCGGCCTCGAGCGGGGAGAGCGCCGGCGACGCCAGGAACACGCAGAGGACGGCCGCGAGCGGCAGCAGACGATGCAGGCGGAGCGTGGGCATGGGCGTCCGAGGGCCTCCACGGGGGGACAACAGAGAGTACGTTTCGGACAGGGGGGTTGATAGCGACCCCGCTCGGGGGGGCGCACAAATGGGCTCCCGGATACGATGGGCCCCGATGAGTCGGACATTCGAGGACATCTTCGAGGCCGTGGCACGCGTACGGACCGCAGGCGTCCGGGCCGCCCTGGCGACGGTCGTCTCCACCCGAGGCAGCACCCCGGGCAAGGAGACGATGCGCATCCTCGTAACGGAGCAGGGCGAGGTCGTGGGCACCGTCGGCGGCGGCTGCGTCGAGTCCGACGTGATCGAGCTCGCGAAGAGCGTGCTCGAGACGGACGTACCGCGGCGCGCGACCTTCCGCCTGACCGAGGCCGAGACGGGGGCCACCGGCCTGATGTGCGGCGGCGAGCTCGAGGTCTTCGTCGAGCCGATCACCACGCCGAGCCTGATCCTCTTCGGGGCGGGCCACATCAGCCGCGACCTCTGCGCCGTCGCCACGACGGCCGGGTTCCGCGTCACGGTCGTGGACGACCGCACGGAGTTCGCCAACGCAGAGCGCTTCCCCGACGCCCGCGCCGTCGTCGCCGAGTCGAGCTTCGAGGCTTGCTTCGAGCATCTCCAGCCCAGCGCGTCGACCTACTGCGTCGTCGTGACGCGCGGGCACCTGATGGACAAGACCTGCGTCGACTACGCGCTCCATACGGACGCGTGCTACGTGGGGTGCATCGGCAGCCAGGTGAAGATCCGCGCGATCCTCTCGCGACTGCGTGACGAGGATCGCCTCGAGGGCATCGACCTGAGCCGTCTCTATGCGCCGATCGGCATCGACATCGGGGGAGGGACCCACGGCGAGATCACGGTATCGATCGTGAGCGAGCTGATCGCGCATCGACGCAACCAGCTCGACGGCCTGCGCAGCAAGCGCATGCCGCTCGAGGCGATGCAGCGCATCGTTTCCCGCAACGCGCCGGCGCGCGTCTCCACGAACGGCGAATGACCGCGGATCCCGACACGCCCGAGGGGCCGTCCGAGTCCACGCGCGGCGGGATCGTGCAGCTCGTGCGCGACCTGCTCGCGATCCCACGTGCACCGCTCCTGATCCTGGTGACGGTGCCCTTCGTGCTGACGCTGATGGAGTACTACGGTCAACCGTGGCACTACAAGCGCTACCACGAGGTGCGCACCCAGCGCATGGAGCGCGGCCTCAACGTGGACGTGCCGCCGGGCAAGAACCCGCCGTTCGTCGACTTCATCAAGGACATCGAGATCCCCGGGCCGCCGCAGGTGCGCCACTACGTGTGGTGGGGTCTCGCCTGCGTCCTGCTCATGGTGCTGATCCCCATGCTCGTGGGGCGCTTCGGGGCGGGACTCGGTCCACGCAAGCTGGGCATCAAGCTCAAAGGCACGGCACGGGACGGCCTGACGTACCTCTACCTGTTCCTGATGTTCTTCCCAGTGGTGTACCTGGTCTCCCAACGACCAGACTTCCAGGCGACCTACCCCTTCTACAAGGGCGCCAAACGCGTCACCGACCCGGACTTCCTCGTCTTCGAGGCGGTCTACTGCATGCAGTTCTTCGCGATCGAGTTCTTCTTCCGGGGCTTCATGGTCCTGGGCCTGAAGCCGTACCTGGGCTGGGCGGCCGTGCTCGTGATGCTGGCGCCGTACTGCATGATCCACTACTACAAGCCGATGCCCGAGGCGATGGGCGCGATCGGGGCGGGCCTCGTCCTCGGCGCCCTCTCCTACCGCACGGGCACCATCCTCTACGGCTGGCTCCTGCACTACGGCGTGGCCCTCTCGATGGACCTCCTCGCCCTGCACCAGACCGGCCGGCTCAACTGAGCGGGCGGGGATCGCGAACCCCGCCTGGAGAAGGCCGTTGAGAGCCACAGGAGGCGGTTTGTAGCGGCTTTGGGCGCCACCGGCTCGGGTTGACCGCCCTCGGGGGGGTCGGTACCCTGCCTGACCGGTCTCCGAATTCCGACCCGGAAAGGGCCAGACTCCTCATGACGACCCGATTGCTTGGCGCCGCCTTTGCCGCGGCCCTCTTCATCGCCGCGTCTGCACCGGCTCACGCCGACATCATCGTCCTTCGCGATGGCCGCGTGCTGCCCAAGAAGATCAAGGACCTGAAGCCGGGGGAGTACCCCTCCTTCCAGCAGCTTCGCGACAGCGGCAAGGGCAACGCCACCCTGACGCTGAACCGTGTGCGCCTGGGCAGCACGGAGGTGTCGGCCGGTCTCGTCCTCGACGTGTTCACCACCAACGCCGCGTCGAACTCCGACTACAACGACGCCTTGACGCTCGGCGCGTCGGGTGACTACGAGGCCGCCGCCCACAAGTTCAACCTCGCCGCCCAGGATCTCGAGGGTGCCGACCGGCAGGTCGCGCTCTTCAAGCGCATGCAGGCCGTGCGCGCCTTGGGCAAGCCCGCTGCCATCCTCAAGGCGGCCGACGAGCTGATCGCCGCGGATCCGCAGGGCTACTACGTGCCCGAGGCGCACATGCTTCGCGCTCGTGTTCACATCGCTCGCGGCAAGGCGAGTGACGCGCTCGGCGCGCTCAACGCCATCACGTCGACGACCGGCATGAACGCGCGCGACTACTTCGCGGCGGAGCTCGCGAAGCTCGACTGGTTCGAGCTGAAGAAGGCCGGTGCCGACGCCGACAAGCTCGGCAAGCTCGAGAAGCGCTACCGCGACCTCGCTCGCCAGGCGAGTGGCAAGGGCAAGGAAGCCGAGATCCAGAACCTCAGGGGTCTGGTCGGTGCCGGCAAGTGCCTCGTGCGCATGCAGCAGTACGCAGAGGCCCGCAAGACCTTCGAGCGCATCACCAGCGACAGCTCGGTCGAGGACAAGACGCTCCTCGGCGCCGCGTACCACGGCCTCGGCGACTCGGTGTACGGCCAGGCCAAGGTCGACCTCCAGCAGTCCGGTGGCGACCAGGGGAAGATCGACGCGGCCAAGGGCCTTCTGACGGTTGCCGCGCTGCACTACCTGCGCGTCACCGAGTTCTACGGCACCGACTGGGCGCCGGACAACGTGCTCGACTGCACGACGAACCTCGCCCGCGTGTTCGCGAACCAGTGGACCCTCGACGGCCAGAAGGACTGCGCCCTCGG
This sequence comes from Planctomycetota bacterium, assembly GCA_030066775.1. GTDB lineage: Bacteria > Planctomycetota > PLA2 > PLA2 > JAEUHO01 > JASJAY01. Next base: position 2,993 of record JASJAY010000045.1, on the reverse strand, counting down.
CGGCCGCGCCTACAGCTACTACGTGAAGGCGGCACGCGCGATGCCGCGTGGCGAGACCCGCACCCAGCTCGTTCGTGAGGCGCTCGCCTTCAAGAAGGAGCTGGACGTCGCCTGCCCGCCCCCCAAGTAGGGCCAGACGCTCCGCGCCGGGGGCCACGTCAGCATGGGACTCGTCGCGTGGCTCAACCGTCCTGGCCCCTTCGGCAGGGCGTGGCGACGCGCCTATGAGTGGGGCTATGCCTGCCTCCGCGGCGTGACGGCGCTGATCTTCGGGCCGTTCTTCCGCGTGCGGCGGATCGGGCCCCTGCCGGAGTTTCCCGAGGGGGGCCTGGTCCTCTGCCCGAATCACGCGAGCTACCTCGACCCCGCCTTCGTGCAGCTCTGCGTGCACCGGCGCGTCATCTTCGTGATGACGAACGACTTCTACGCGCGGCGCTGGGGCCGCTGGTTCTTTACGCTGGTGGGCGCGATCCCCGTGGGCCGCGGACGCCTGGCGCGCACGGGCCTGCGCCGGGCCATCGCCCATGCGCGCCGGGGCCATGTCGTCGTGGTCTTCCCCGAGGGCCGACTCAGTCGCGACGGCAACCTGCACCGGGCCCAGCGGGGCATTGCGATCCTGGCGCGTCGCGCCCGGGTCCCGGTCTACCCCATGGCCATCGTGGGCTCGATGCGCGCATGGCGACACGGCGCCCGGCGGCCGCGCCGCGCGAACGTCCGCGTGACGTTCGGGCAGGAGCCCATGACCTGGTCGGGCGAGCCCGGCCGCGGGGCTCAGCAGGCCTTTGCCGACGAGCTGATGCGCCGCATCACGGCGCTTCGAACCTCCTTGCTCAACGGCACCCCGCACCGCTTCGATCGCCACACCTACAAACAGCCTGACTCCCCCACCGGATCCGAGGCTGCAGGCGTTCAGAAGGTGTCAACGGAAGGTCGATAGGCAGGCATCCGCACCACCGGTCTGCAACCGGTGCGCGCTGAGGGCCTGGGATGTCGACCGAACGCAAGACCGGCGAGCTGCTGATGGGGCGCTACCGGATCCGGCGTCCCCTCGGCGAAGGCGCTCACGGACGCGTATACCTCGCGGACGACCTCGCGCGCGGTGGCTCCCGCGTCGCCCTCAAGCTCGTCGAGACCGCGCTCGGCGCGACCTCCGCGAACCCGGCCGAGACGCTGCTGCGCTGGTTCCGGCATCCCGGGTGGGCGGCCGTGTACGACGCCGGCCCGCTCGGTGAGGCGGCGCGCTTCCAGGTCGCGCGGTTCATCCCGGGTGCCAGCCTGGACGGCATCGAGGACTCGCAGCCGAGCAGCCACGTCTGGCGCCTGCTCGAGGACATGGCCCGTGTGCTCCGTGCACTCCACGGTCAGGGTCTGATCCACTACGACCTCACGCCGGGCAACGTGATCCGCAGCGACGATCACGGTGAGATCTCGTTCACGCTCACTGACGGCGGTCTGGCCCACGTCGGTCCCGTACAAGGCGTGGCGCGCGGCACCCCGCAGTTCATGGCACCCGAGCTCACGGAAGCCGGCAGCCACGACCACCGCGTCGACCTCTACTCCTTGGGTCTCGTCGCATACCGGATGATCACGGGTCGCGATCCATTCTCCGGCGGCGCCGGCGAGGTCCTCAAGGCCCGACGGGAGCACGATGCGCCGCGCGCCTCGACGCACGCTCCCGACATCCCGGCCGCACTCGACGAGATCATCGCCTCGCTGCTCGCGCGGGATCCCAACGAGCGTCCCTTCGACGCGTCGACCCTGCTCGAGCGACTCTCCGCAGCGCGCCGCGACGCACTCCCGGTGTTCACGGAGGCCGAAGCCGTAGAGGCCGCCGCCGGCGGGCCCTTGGTCGGGCGCAAGGACGTCATCACACGTTTCGAGCGGACGGCGCGTCAGCTCGCGCAGAACCTCCCCGCTCCTGACGAGTCGCGACGCCGCCAGCCCATCTCGGGCATGAAGGAGCCGGTGCTCCTGATTCGCGGCGAACCGGGCAGTGGCGCAACGCACCTCGTCGAGACGCTCTTCGCCGACGCGCGCGAAGAAGGACTCCCCGCGATGCTCCTCGCAGGACGCGAGCGCGCGGCGGACCGACGCGGCCCCTTGCGGCGCCTCGCCGACGGCGTGGCGGCCCTGGGTCGAGCCCCGGGCGAGAAGCCCGAGCGCGTTCGTCTCGACCTCCGACAAGGCGCTGGCCTCCAGCGTGAGGAGCAGGCCCTGGCGCGTGGCCGCGCCATCGAGGTCTTCTTGAAGACGGTCGAGGAAGCTGCCTCGCGCACACCATTCGTCCTCGTCGTTGAAGACTTCGGTGACCTGCCCGAGCAGGCCAAGGAGGCGGTCCAGGTCCTGTCCCGCCACCTGCTTTCCCGCGCGGAGCACGGCGGACGCCAAGCGCAGCCTGCCGTGGCGCTCGTCGTCGACCTCGGCGCGGAGGCTGCCGACAACTTCCTGATCCCGGATAGCGAAGAACCGGATCGCTGCATCGAGGAAGCGGCTCCGCTCGCCGCGGACGACCTCGAAGCAATCTGCCAATCCCGCTTCGGCGGTTTGCGCATCCTCGAAGAGGACCGCGACAACCTCGTCAAGCGCACCGAGGGTCGCCCGGCTGTGCTCGCCGGCCTGCTGAGTGAGGCGGCCCGACGCGGGGACCTCAAGTTCGAGGCCGATGCCTGGCACTGGAACCTCGAGGCACTCAACGACTACCCGGTACGCCGTGGCATCTCGCCCCAGCACGCCGAGGAGCTGGCGGTCCTGCCCTCCTCGGATCGTCTGGTCCTCGAGCAGATCGCTCTGATCGACTCGGCGATCGACGCCACCGTCATGGACCTGCTCTGCGAGCGTGCGGGTCTCGCCCGCGTCCCGAGCACGCCCCTCCTCTCGATCCAGGACCACTCCAACACCACGAGCTACGCCATCGCCAACCGCGGTGTCCGCCAAGCTCTCCTGGAAGCACTCACCGACGACACCCGCCTCGAGCGCGCCCGCAGCCTCCTCAA
>JASJAY010000044.1 GCA_030066775.1 Planctomycetota bacterium | reverse complement strand
GTCGACGCGATCGTCGCGGCCGTGCGTCCGCCCAGCGCGGACGTGCCGCTCGCCGATGCCGCCATCCAGAAGGCGAAGGACGTGCTGGTCAAGCCGCTCGAGCTCGGGGCGGACGTGACGCGCGTGCTCGTCTCGCCGGCCGGCCCGATCGCCTTCACGCCCGTCGCGCTGCTCTTCGGCGACCGCGATGTGGGGCTCGTGCCCTCGGGCACCACCCTCGGTCTCCTGCGTGGGCAGCAGACCAAGCGCGGCACCGGCGTGCTCGCGCTGGCGGACCCCGACTACACCGGCCGTGTGCTGGGTGCCGATACGCTGCCGCGCCTGCCCGCGACGCGTGAGGAAGCGAAGGCCATCGGCGACAAGCTCCTGCTCGGCAAGGAGGCCACGGAGGCGGCGCTACGGGCCGCGCTCGCGAAGAACCCCACAGGCCGGTGGCGCGCCGTCCATCTCGCATGCCACGGCACCGTCGACGAGGAGCAGCCGCTGCGCTCCTCGCTCGTCGTGACCGCCGACGAGCAGGACGACGGCTACCTCACCGCCATCGAGCTCTACCAGATGCGCATCGCCTCGGACTGCGTCTCGCTCTCCGCGTGCGAGACCGGTCTGGGCAAGATGGCGCGCGGCGAGGGCGTGCTCGGGCTCGTGCGCGGCTTCATGCTCGCCGGTGCCCCGCGTGTGTTGTCGTCGCTGTGGCGCGTGGAGGACGAGGCGGCGCGCGCGCTCATGGTGAAGTTCTACGAGCTCTGGCACCCGAAGGAAGGCGAGGGCATCGGCGCTGCCGCGGCGCTACGGCAGGCCCAGGCCTACGTGGCCGCGCAACCGAAGTGGAAGCACCCGTGGTACTGGTCGGGTTGGGTGCTGTGGGGGCTTCCCGATTAGCGCGAAGAGAAGCGTCTACTTCTTCTTCTTCTTCTTCTTCTTGTCCTTCTTGGACTTGCCCTTCTTGTCGCTCTTCTTGCCCTTGCCGCGCTTCTTCTTGTCGTCCTTCTTCTTCTTCTTCTTCTTGGGCTTCTTCGACTTCGACTTGTCCTTGCCCTTCTTCTTGTCCTTCCCCTTCTTGCCCTTGCTCGGCTTGGGCTTCTTCTTGGGGGCGGGCTTGGCTGCCGCCTCGGACACCTTCGGAGCGCCAACCAAGGCGCGGGCAGCTTCCTGGAATCGCGTGGCCATGGCAGGGCCCATCCCGGGGATCGCCGTGAGCTTCGCGAGCGGTGCGCGCGCGAGTGCGCCGACCGTTGCGATGCCGGCTGCCTCGAGCTTCAGTGCGTAGCCCGGCCCGATGCCGTTGACGTCCGTGAGTCCAGTGCCTGCCATTTGAGCCCCCTGCCTCGCTCGCGATTGCCAGGCGCGCATCCTATCCGATTGTCGCGCGCGTATGATCGCCGCATGCCGATCCGCGAGGCCACGCCGGACGATGCCGAAGCGGTTGACGCCCTGAATCGCCGCCTCGACGAAGAGACGACGTTCATGCTCTTCGAGCCGGGCGAGCGCACGACGACCCTCGAGCAGATGGGGGAGCGACTGCGGAGCCTTGCGCAGTCGGACCATCGGGCGCTGCTGCTGCTGGAGCAGGATGAGGAGATCGTCGGGTTTGTCCTGGTCCTCGGCGATCGCCGCAAGCAGGTGCGTCATCGCGGCTACATCGTGATCGGCGTCGTGCAGGCGCACTGCGGGCGCGGACACGGTCGAGCGCTGATGGAGGCCGCCGAGGCGTGGGCGCGCGAGCATGACATGACACGCCTTACGTTGACGGTCATGGCGCACAACGAGCGCGCGATCAAGCTCTACGAGCGCGTGGGATTCGAGCGCGAAGGACTGCTACGTCGCTCGCTGCGGGTCGATGGTGAGTACGTCGACGAGATCGCGATGGGGAAGCTGCTCGAATGACAGCGGGGAGGAGCCTTGCAGGCCATGTCGGACTCCCCGGTCAACGCGTTACCCTCTGTGCATGAGTCGCAGCCGGACGCGTCACTCGATGTCGGTCTTCCTGATGTCTGCGACCGTCCTGTTGGGCGCCTGCGGGAATGAACCAGAGCAGGCCCTCAGTAGGCTGTGTGCGGGAGTCACGTTCCGCCCAACGGCCGCGTCCGTGGATCGCGCCCTAACTGCCGAGGCGGACGGCTTCATTCGCAGAGCACTACCTGATGACATAGACGCGCGCAGGCTGCTATCGATCTGGAGCGATCTGCGCGGTGGGCAAGAACGTGGAGCTCCAGACGTGGAGGGCGTCAGGCAGGAACTTCGCCGGCACTACGCGTCCCTTGCGCAGCGTCTGCGCGATCATCTCCGCCTTGAGCTACATCGACAGGGGGGCGCAAAGCTGACCATGAAGAGCCTCGAGGTCCCGAGGACGCACACACACGCGGGGACCTGGACCAAGAGCGCGGAAGGTGTGGTTCGTGTCGTGGTGGAGGTCCAATCGGCGCCACCTGAAGGAGAAGCTGATCTCGCCGTCTTCCTTGGGCCTGACGGCAAGTGTCGGCTGAGAGGTCGAGTTGCGGCACTCATCTCGAATCACAATCGAAGCCGTTTCGCCAGATTCACGCACCTGGAGTTGGAGTTCGTCTCGGAGTAGGCGCGGAGCGTCTCTTTCTCCGCCGAGTCCTGTTACGGCGCAGTGCAGAGTCCGCGCGGGTAGCGCGGAACGCACTGGAAAGAGTGGTGGAGGCAACCGGACTCGAACCGGTGACCCCCGGCTTGCAAAGCCGGTGCTCTAGCCAACTGAGCTATGCCCCCACGGGGTGCGCATGGTGACACGAAGGGCGCTCTCGACGTAGCAAAGCGTGCCTCGTCGTGTTCCGCCCTACCCGGGCGGAGGCTGTGTCGCAGCTCCGCTGCTCCATTGGAGGGCTAGTCCCTACCCCTCCAAACCTCTCACGGTCCCCACGCGTGAGGCGCATGTTCTCACGTTCGGGGCTGACCGAGAAACAAAGCGCTGCCTCGAGGACCGCTAGAGCAGCCCGCGCACCGTCTCGACGAGATCGCGCGGCATGTAGGGCTTCTGGATGAAGCCGGCCAGGCTGGTGCCGCTGAAGCGCCGTGTCACCTCGCTCTCGTCGAAGCCCGACGACAGCAAGACGCGCACGCCGGGGTCGATCTCGCGCAGGCGCCGGAGCGTTTCTTCGCCGCTCATGCCGGGCATGGAGAGGTCGAGGAGGACGACGTCGATCTCGGCGCCGTGCTTGGCGTACAGCTCGAGACCATCGAGGCCGCCATCCGCCTTCAGGACCCGCATGCCCGAGAAGCCGAGGAAGTCATCCACGGCGTCGCGGACGGTCTCTTCGTCGTCGATCACGAGCACCGTCCCGCTCGCGGTCGAATCCTGTGACGCATAGACCTCGGCGGGGGAGGGGAGCGTGTCGGCATCGCTCGCCGGGAAGACCAGCGAGAACGCCGTACCGCTGCCGGGCTCGCTCACGACGGAGAGGCCGCCGCGATGACCGCGGACGATGCCGAGCACGGCGGCCAAGCCCAACCCGTGGCCTTCCGACTTGGTCGTGAAGAACGGATCGAAGATGCGCGACAGCGAGGCGGGCTCCATGCCCCCGCCATCGTCCTGCACCTCCAGCGCCACGTACCGACCCCCGGCAAGGGGCTCGCTCGTGTACTGCCCGTAGCGTGCGTCGTCCGGGGCCAGCTCCTTGGCGCGCGTCCGGATCGTGACGTGACCCGCGTCGCAGCCGATGGCGTCCGCGGCGTTCATCACGAGGTTCATGAAGACCTGCTGCATCTGACCCGTGTCGGCCTCGATGAGCGGGAGCGCGGCTGAGAGATCGGTCTGGATGCGGACGGACTTCGGAATCGCCACGTCGAGCATCTCCAGGCTCTCCTGGATGGCCTGGTTCATGTCGAAGAGCCGGAACTCGAAGTGACCACGACCGGAGTACGCGAGCAGCTGATTGGTGAGGTTTGCGGCCCGTTCTGCGGCGCCCACGGCCTGTTCGATGTGAGCGCGCGACGGATCGAGAGGCGGCGCCTTCGCCAGCGCAAGCGCGCTCTGCCCCAGCATGGCCACCAGGAGGTTGTTGAAGTCATGGGAGATCGCACCCGCCATCAGCCCGAGGCTCTCCAGCTTCTGTGTGCGACGCAGCGCGTCCGCCTGCCGCCGGCGCTCGATGGCGATGCCCGCCAAATGCACTGCGGTCTGGATGAGGCGGTGCTCGTGCTCCGTCGGGCCCGACGGCTCGTCGATGCAGATCGACAGGGCCCCCAGCACGATCCCTGCGCGTGAACGCAAGGGCGTCGACCAGCTCGCGCGGATCCCGTGCTCCCGTGCGAGCGGCCGCGTCGCCTCCCAGGCGGCCTCCTGCTCCGTGTCCTCGACGATGATCTGACGCTCTTCGAACACGGCCGCGGCGCAGCAGCCGGAGCTCGTCTCGGCGGTCACGCCGTCCATCGCCCCCAAGATGGCTGCGGGCATGCTCGGTCCGGCCACAGGGCGAACGGTCTCACCCGCCTCGTCGAGCATGAGCACCATGCATCGCGCGCCCGGCAGCTGCCCCTCGATGCGCAGGCACAGGAGCTCGAGGTTCGCCGAGAGGTCGGCGCCGCTCGCGATCGACTCGAGCACGGCGCTCTGCAGCTGGACCAGACTGTCCGCCTGCTTGCGCAGCGTGATGTCCTCGCACACGACGAGAACGACGGGCTCTTTGTCGCCGGCGCGCGCCGCGCGCGCGAACTCCTGGACCCACAGGACCGACCCGTCCTTGCGGACCTTGCGGAGCTCCCAACCCGCAACGGCACCGGCGCCGTCCGATGCCTCCTTGAGGCGTGCACGCGCTCGCTCGCGATCGTCTGGATGAAACACCTGCGTCACCGGTGCACCGACGAGCTCGGCGGCTTCGTAGCCGAGGTGCTCCGCGCCGAAGCGGTTGACCGAGAGGACCGTTCCTTCCAGATCGACCGTGAAGTACATGGAGGGGTTGTCTTCGTAGAGTGACCGATACCGATCCTCGCTCTCGCGAAGGGCCGCCTCGCTGGCGCGGAGCGCCTGTTCCACGCGATTGCGCTCGATGGCGAGCGCGACCATGCTGGCGGCCAGCTTCAGACCGCCGCGCTCGTCCGCGGAAGGGGCGGACGGCACGTCGTTGTAGAGCGCCAGGGCGCCCAAGACCCGCCCGGACTGCGACCGGATGGGATGTGACCAGCAGGCGGCTACACCCGCGGTGGCCGCCGCCTCGCGTAGGTCTTTCCAGAGGGGCTCCGTCTGGATGTTCTCGACCGCCACGGGCCGGTTCCAGTAGGCCGCGGTGCCACACGACCCGACGAAGGGGCCGATGTGGAGTCCCTCCACCGCCGCGTTGTACTCGCGCGGGAGACTCGGACCGGCGCCCACGCTGACGCGCTTGCCTTTCCGGTCGAGAAGCAGGATCGAGCAGCGCCGTCCCGGATGCCGCTCTTCGACGATGAGCGCCATGGCCCGGAGCGTCTCCGCGAGACCGTCGTCGATGGGACCGCCGGGCATCCCGCGCGGCACGTCGAAGCGCTCCGCGTCCGGATGGGCCTCCGCGTCTTCCGTCTCGACGAGGACACCGAGCGCAACGGGACCGCCGCGTTCGTCGCGGATGTGCCACGCCATCGGCACCGGGGCGCCCGACTTGGTCCGATGTAGCGCACAGAGCGAGCCGCCACCCGAGAGAAGCAGCTCCCGGAATGCGTCATGGTGACTCGGCTCGATCCAGTCCAGGAGGGCGTGTCCCCGAAGCTCCGCGGCGTCCAGTCCCGCACGCTCGGTGAACTCCCGATTCGTCCAGACGAATCCGCCGGCCGATGCATCGCGGATGACCATGGGGCTGGCAGTACTGCTCACGGGACGCTCCAGCTGAGGGAAACCGACACGTGGATGGCGCAGCGGACGTGCGTTCCCCGCCGCGGTCCAGCCGGACCGTAGGAACTGCCGAGCGCCGATGCAATGGGCGCTCGCGGCATCAGCTTGACCGAATCGGCCCGGTGGTTCGTGACCTGCAATTTCCGTCTAGCGTCGTGCACATCGCGGTTCGCCGGGCGTACGCCTGCCTATCAATCTGTTCAGGCGTCTGAACAATCGTCGATCGCGTGCGATGTGACGCACACCCGTCCACGGCGCCTCGAGGGACCAATCCGGACACGCGAAACCTCGATCTCGCGGGCGCGGACCTGCCTTGCTAGAAGGCGTGCGGAGGGACTCCGGGACGATGGTGGACACACTCGAACCGACCGATGCGTTCCGGGACCGCGTCATGGACGGGCGGGCGATCGCGGAGCGCGGGGACTTCCAGCAGGCCGAGACCCACTTCCGCCGGCTGCTCGACGAAGCGCGCTCGGCGCACCTCGGCAACACCGTCCTCGCCGTGCAGTCGCTCGTCACGCTCTACGGGCGCGGCGGTCGCTACCTCGAGGCCTACATGTTGTCCCGGTGGCTCGCGACGCAGGCACGCACCGTCGGCGTCGAGGCGGACATCGTGCTCGCCTTCGCACTCGGTGCCGAGTGCGGCTCGCTCAGCCAGCTGGACCTGGACGAGCCGCTGGGCGACGTCCTCGAGGCTCTGCGGGCAGTGCTCAACCGTGCTCCCGAGCAGCTGACCAATCTCGAGCTCGAGTACCACGCCGCCGCCGGGGTCTGGGCACGGAACGTGGGCGATCTCGAGCGCGCGCGCCGTCACGCCACGGCGTACCGACGCATCATCGAACGTCACGACGGACTCGAACGCGTGTTCCGCTGGGCGCTCTTCATGGGCGAGGCGCAGCTCGCCTACGCCGAAGGCAACTACCCGTACGCGCGCCACTTGGTGACGGAGTTCGGTCGCGGCTTGGAGACGCCGCCGTTCCACCGCCTGAAGGAGCTGGCGCTCGCGGTGCAGGTCCACGCGGCGTTGGGAGAGGCAGAGGCGGCGAGGCCGCTTGCGGAAGAGGCGTTCGCGTTGCTCGAGTCCGTGCAGACGGAGGAGGGGCTCGCCTCCGGTCGGATCCACGAGGGGAGTGTGCTGGCACGGGAGCTCGAACGCCTCGGCGAGTGGGCGCTCGCGGCGCGCACGCACGATCTCGTGGCGGCCGCGATCCTGATCCGCATGCGTCAGCTGGAGGCCTGTGCGCAGGAGCTACCGGAGCTGGGTCTGGAGGATGCCGGCAGCTCCGCCGTGCTCGCCGCGTTCCGCAAGCAGTTCGTACGCGAACAGCGCGCGCTGCTTCGCCGTGTCGCCGCCTTGCTGGATGCCCACGGGAGCGCGCTGCTCGATCGTTCCGCGGCGGAGGGGCTCGTAACGATCTGCGCGTGGTGCGAGAGCGTACGGCCCGAGGATGGGCGGTGGCTGCCCGTCGGCCACTTCGTCCCGCGCGAGGGGAGCGTGGCGGTCACCCACGCCATGTGTCCTGCATGCGCCGAAGCGGCAGGTTGACCTGCGAGGTCTGCGGGCGCCCGGCCGTCGATCGCGGCCGCCGAGGGAGAGATGGTGGGCGTACCTGGACTCGAACCAGGGACCTCCGCCTTATCAGGGCGGCGCTCTAGCCGGCTGAGCTATACGCCCCCTCGGGAAGGGCCGGAGTCTAGCGCCGTGAGGCGCCGAGGCAATCTATGGCTCTCGGGCACCATCGGGACAGGGGCCGCGGTTTCGCCACCCGGAATCCGCTTTCGGGAGGATTCGCGCTAGGCTGGGCGTCCAAGCCGAAAGGCGTGCCGGCGCCAGAGGATGGACGTACGGGACGAGAGGAGCGCGCGATGCGGACGACACGGGGAATCGCGGCCTTGGTGGTGATGGGGGCCCTGTTGGCCGTCGGCGGCTCGGCCGTCAGCGGTCTCGAGGCCGCCGCGGATCCGATCTACAAGATCGACTACGCGGACTACGACGTGAAGCTGACCGATCAGAAGGGGGTCGTCACAGAGGCGACCGACTTCGGGTTCCTGACCGGTGCGAACATCCTCTACGCGAAGCGCGGCACCTCGAAGGTCGACATCCCCTTCCGCCGCATCCGCAAGCTCGAGATCTCGGCCTACCTGCCTGCGAAGGGCTACTCACCCGCCAAGGTGACGACCAAGAAGGGCAAGACCTACGACATCCAGATCGAGCGCTTCGAGGGCCGCCGCTACGTGGGCGGGAACACCGATTTCGGCAACCTGCGGGTGCGCATGCTCGATCTCAAGGTGATCGACTTCAAGCGCCTCTCGCACACGGGCGACGACTTCGGCTCCGGCCGGCCCTAGCGCCGCCGCGCTGAGGGGGGATCAGGGCGCCATTCGCGCCCAAACGGCCCGATTGGGCTCCGGTCCGATATCCTGAGGGCGAATGCCCGATACCCAGCCCCGCTATCTCCTTCCCTTCGACACCTACGCCCTCCCGCACCACCTGACGGACGTGCTGGTCGTGGGTACCGGCGTGGCGGGCTACAGCGCCGCGCTCGCGGCCTCGGAGGCGGGCGCGCGCGTGCTCGTGATCGCCAAGGGCGATCCCGGCTCGAGCAACACGGGCTGGGCCCAGGGCGGCATTGCGGCCGTCCTCGATGGGGTCGAGGACGACTCGGCCTCCCTGCACGCCGACGACACCTGCGTTGTGGGGCAGGGGCTCTGCGATCGCAGCGTGGTGGAAAACGTCGTCTCCGGTGCCCACGAGGGGATCGAGCGCCTCAATGCGCTGGGCGCCCACTTCGACGAGCCCGGTGAGGGCACGCCCGACGCCACCATCGGCACCGGCACGCACGCCACGCGCGTCGCGCGCGGTCTCGAGGGCGGGCACTCGGTGCCGCGCATCCTGCACGCCCGCGGCGATGCAACCGGCGCGGAGATCCGCGACACCCTCGCTCAGGCCGCGCGCGAGCGGGATCGCCTCGACCTCTGGGGCGGGGCCTATCTCGTGGACCTCCTGACCGACGAGGAGGACCGGTGCCGCGGCGCGCTGGTGTTCGTCGAGGGCGAGCTGCGCGCGGTCTGGGCCGGCGCCGTCGTGCTCGGCACCGGCGGCTACGCGCAGATCTTCCGCGAGTCGACGAACGTTCCCGGCGCCACCGGCGACGGTGTGGCCGTCGCCTACCGTGCGGGTGCGGTGCTGCAGGACATGGAGTTCGTGCAGTTCCACCCGACGACGCTCTACCTCGCCGGTGTGCCGCGCCTGCTGATCACCGAGGCGATCCGCGGTGAGGGTGCGCACGTCGTGGACGACCGCGGGCAGCGCTTCCTGCTCGACGTGCACGAGAGCGCCGAGCTTGCGCCGCGCGACGTCATCTCGCGCGCGATCACGCACCACCTCGCACAGCCCGATGTCCAGAACGTCTTCCTCGACATGCGCCACCTCGACGCCACGCGCATGGCGAAGCGCTTCCCCGGCGTCGTGCGCTCGTGCCGCGACTACGGCCTCGACATCGCGAGCGACCTCGTTCCGATCCGGCCCGCCGCGCACTACTCCATCGGAGGCGTCCGCACGGACCTCACGGGCCGGACCAGCGTCCCAGGCCTGTTCGCCGCGGGCGAGGTCACGGCGACCGGCCTGCACGGCGCCAACCGGCTCGCGTCGAACTCGCTGCTCGAAGGGCTCGTGATGGGGGGGCGGTCCGGTCGCGTGGCCGGCGCCTACGCCGCCGATCACGCCCCGGAGCCCGTGCGCCTATCGGGCAAGGGAACGGGCGCAGGACGCGGCTCCATCGACACCGACGATCTGCGCACCTCGCTCAAGGCCGTGCTCTGGCGTGAGGCGGGCATCGTGCGCAGCGGCGGCCAGCTGGCCGGTGCGGTCGGCGCCGTCAACGGCTGGGAGGGCTTTGCGCTCCGCGTCGGTCCGCCCAGCGAGGAACGCTTCACGCTCGTCAACATGCTCTGCGTAGCGCGCCTGCTCACCACGGCGGCGCTGTTCCGCGAGGAGAGCCGCGGCACGCACTGGCGGCGCGACTTCCCGGAGCGTGACGACGATCGCTGGGCCGTGCACATCGTCCACCAGCGGGACAAGCCGGAGCCGGAGCGCATTCTGTTGCGCGCGCCGGTGGCCCAGGGGCAGGCTTCGTGAAGCTCGACGCCGCACCGCGCGTCCAGCGGGATGGGGAAGAACGGGAGAAGGCCGTGCTCGTCGGCCTCGAGCTCCCGGACAGCCCGCCTGCCTACCGGGGTCGCCTGTACGAGCTCGAGCTGCTCGCCGACACCGCCGGTGCCGACACGCTCGAGGCCGTCGTGCAGAAGCGATCGCGCCGCGACCCGAAGACGTTCATCGGGAAGGGCAAGGCCGCGGAGATCGGCCAGCTCATGACCGCCGTCGGCGCGGACCTCCTGATCGTCGACCACGACCTCTCGCCGTCCCAGGCGCGAAACCTCGAGAAGATCGTGGGCAAGCGCGTGATCGACCGCACCGAGCTGATCCTCGACATCTTCGCCCTGCGTGCGCGGTCCCAGATGGCCAAGCAGCAGGTCGAGCTGGCCCAGATGGAGTACGCGCTGCCGCGCCTGAAGCGGCTGTGGACGCACCTCAGCCGCGAAGGCGGCCGCGCCGGCACCGCCGGCATCGGCGCCCGCGGTCCGGGTGAGAAGCAGATCGAGACGGACCGCCGTCTCGTGCGCAAGCGCATCCGCGACCTGCGCCGCGAGCTCGACGAGCTGCAGGCGCACCGCGTGCGCCAGACGCGCGCACGCCGCAAGTTCTTCACGATCTGTCTCGTGGGCTACACGAACGCCGGCAAGAGCACGCTGATGCGTGCGCTCACCGGCGCAGACGTGTTCGTGCAGAACCGCCTCTTCGCCACGCTCGACACGACGACCCGCGCCTGGGAGGTCGTGCCGGGCAAGCGCGTGTTCCTGAGCGACACGGTCGGGTTCATCCGGGATCTACCGCACCACTTGGTCAGCAGCTTCCTCGCCACCCTCGAGGAGGCGCGCTTCGCCGACCTGCTGCTGCACGTCGTCGACGCGGCGGATCCGGAGGCCTTCGAGCACGTCGAGGTCGTGGAGGAGACGCTCTTCGACATCGGCGCCGGCGGGGTGCCGCGCGTAACGGTCCTCAACCAGATCGACCGCGTGACGGACGCCATCCACCTGCGCATGCTCGAGGAGCGGCTGCCCGACACGGTGCAGACCAGCGCAATCGAGGGCACCGGCCTCGACGCGTTGCGTGAGAAGGTCTACGCCTACGTCACGCGCCACCACCTCGATCTGGAGATCGAGGCGGATCCCGGCAACGGCCGCCTGCTGGCCCGCCTGCGCGAGTGGGGCGACGTCCAGGAGCAGGAGTTCAAGAACGGCACGGTGCACGTGAACGTGCGCCTGCCGGTGCGCCACGTCGAAGCGGTCAAGCGCGAGGGCGGCAAGATCGTCGCGGGGCTGCCGGAGCCCGAAGCGGACGAGTAGGGGGTCACCCCGAGCGGAGCCTCGCGGCTCCGCTCGGAGATCGATCGGCGATGTGCCTAGGCGGCCGCGCCGGCGGCGCCGGTCTCGGCGTCGTCGCTCATCGCCCACGGCACGAACAGCGCGATGCCCGTGATCAGCGCACCCACGGCGAACGCCAAGGCCCAGACGGCCCAGAGCACGGCCAGGACCGGAACGAAGATCAGCATCGCTGCGTTCTGGGCGGCTTCGGACACGATCTTGCCCTTCGGCGCGAACGACTGGATGCGCTCCCACAGCCACGGCAGGTAGAGCAGCAGCGGCGACGAGATCGCGATCGTCGAGTACGTCCCGATGAACGAACCCAGGATCAGGAGGAACGAGAAGCCCTCCAGCACGTTGCGCTGGCCGAAGTTGAAGCCGAAGAGCGTCACGCAGACGATCAGGAACGTCAGCGACGTACGGATCGTACGCGCCAGCGTCATGTTGATCGCCAGGTTGATGATGCTCGTCGGGATCGTCGGGCGCTTGCCGCGCTCCTCACGGATGCGGTCGAACACGACCACGGTGTCGTTCACGGAGTAACCGACCAGCGTCAGGAACGCCGCCACCATCGCTAGATTGATCTTCGCGTCGACGATCCCCAACGTGTTGGCCACGGAGACGAGCCCGAGCGTGATCGCCACGTCGTGGAACAGGCAGAGCACGGCCGCGAAGCCCATCGCGCGCGACTTGAAGCGGATCGCGATGTACACAATGATCCCGACCAGCGAGAAGAAGAGCGCGATCATCGCGTCCTGGCGCAGCCGCTCGGCGACGGTCGAGCCGATCTGGTCCTGCGACGGGAAGGGTTCGCTGAGCCCGATCGCCGCGAGGTCCGCCTCCGTCACCGTCCCGAGCTTCTCGCCGAGCGACGCGCGGAACAGCTTGCCGCCGAGGTATTCACCCAGGTACTGCCGCATGCGATCCGGGTCGCTCTCCACGGTCCGCTCGCTGTGCGTGCTCTTGATCCAGATGTCGAACTTCGAGAGACCCTGGACGGCCTTCGCGTCGGTTGCCGGCTCGACCTTCACCTTGCGGGAGAAGCCGGCCGTGTTGACCGGGTCGTTGCGCGTACGCTCCGAGCCCTTGAGCGTGTAGTAGGGGAACTCGCTCACGAGCAGCTCTTCCAGGGTCTCCGCCGTGAGCAGGCCCTTGGTGTCGCTGAACGCGATGCGGGCGAAGATCCCGCCCCCGAACTCCGCCAGCTCGCTGCCCTCCGGCAGGTCCTCGGGCGCCGTGTAGCGCTCGGGGCCCTCGACGGTCCAGTTGGGGACGAGCTGGGCCCGGAACAGGTCCAGCACGTACTGCTCGAAGGCGGCGGCCTGATCGGCCTCGCGGACGCCCTCGGCGCCCTCCTCGAACAGCCGCTGGACCTTGACCTCGACGGTCGTGCCCTCGTCGCCTACGGCCAGCGTCTCGACGTTCCTGTAGGGGCCGACGTCCAGCTCGATCTGGCGCGTGGCCAGCTCATCGTTCTCGTTGAAGTCGCGGACGGTGACCTCGATCTTCTTCGTCTCACCCGCACCGAGGGCCTTGCGGACCTGGTCCGGCGTCGTCGGCTCGAGGAATCGAGCCTGGAGCTTGTAGCCGCCCGTGAAGTCGACGTCGTACAGCGTGTACTTGTCCGTCACGCTGAACATGAACAGGCCGAAGATGACGCCGATCACCGAGATGGGGGCGAAGAAGCGCCGCAGGCCGACCCAGTTGACGCTCGGCGGGTTCGGGTTGCCGTGCGTGCCGAGCTTCTGCATGCCGCCGCTGCCGACGCGCCACTCGAAGATCGTGCGCGTGACGTAGATGGCGGTGAACATCGAGACGATGAGGCCGATGGCCAGCGTCACGGCGAAGCCGCGGATCGGGCCGGAGCCGAACTTGAAGAGGAAGGCCGCCGTGATCAGCGACGTCACGTTGGCGTCGATGATGGCGCTGAGCGCCTTGGCGTAGCCCTCGTGCAGCGCGCGTCTGACGCTGCGTCCCAAGCGTCTCTCTTCGCGGATGCGCTCGTTGATCAGGATGTTCGCATCGACCGCCATACCGACTGTCAATACGATTCCTGCGATGCCCGGCAGGGTGAGCACCGCCTGGAACAGCGCGAGGAACCCGACCAACAGGACGAGGTTCAGGAGCAGCGCGACGTTCGCGACCAGGCCGGCCTGGCGGTAGTAGACCACCATGAAGATCAGCACGAGCGCGAAGGCCACGATCACGGCCAGCACGCCGCGGTCGCGCGACTCACCGGCCAGCGAGGCGCCGATCCGGTTCTTCGACTCGAGCACCGGGCGGATCTTCAGCGAGCCCGTCTGGAGCACGGTCGTGAGCTCCTCGGCGCGCTTCTTGGCATCCGAGAAGCTGAGGCTGCCGAGCGTGATCTGCACGCTGTCGGTGAGCTGCGACTGGATCGTCGGGGCCCGGCCGTCGCCGGTGAACTCCTCGTTGAGGATGATGGCCATCGGCAAGCCGATGTTGAGGCCGGTCCACTCGCCGAAGACGTTCTGGAACTCCGTCTTCACGTCGAACACCACGACCGGCGCCCCGCCCCGATCGTCGCGAGCGACGCGCGGGTTCGTCAGGATGCGGCCGTCGAAGCGATGGCGCTCGATCGGCACCTCGCACACCTCGTAGTCCTGGAGCTCGGTGCCCGTGGTGCCCTCGCGCACGACGAGGTAGAAGGGCTCGGCGTCGGGCTCGCCCATCAGCGTGGCGGGGCCGTAGATCTTGCCTGCGGCCTCGAGCTCGAGCTTGCGCTGGAACTCCTTCTCCTTCCACTTGTTGAACTCATCGGGGGTGCCCGGCCAGGCCGAGTCCCGCTTCTTGTTCTCGTGGTTGTTCTGCTCGGGCAGGACCTGGATGCGGAACGCCAGGTCACCGAGCGAGGTCACAACCCCGACGATGCCTTCCGTCTCGCCCTCCGAGCCCGCCGGAAGCGAGATCTCGAACTTGTTCTCACCGACCTGGGTCAGCGTGGTTTCCGCGAGACCGAACTTGTTGATTCGGTCGTCGATGACACGAATCGTGTCGGCGACGAACTGCTCGCGGTCGATGGTGGACTCGATGCGACCGCTCTTGATGGCGGCGTCGATGTCCAGCGAGAAGCGCAGGATGGTGCCACCCTGCAGGTCCTGACCCAGCTTGATGCCGCTCTGCTGTACCGACAGAGCGAGCAACACCGTCACGATCAGGATGATGACGGCGCGTCCACGTACGTTGATCTGTTCCATGATGTTCCCTCATGGGCCCGGTGGGGTTCCCTCGAACCGCGGACCGGGCGCTTCAATGCCTCTTGTCTGCTGACGCGGCTTGCCGAGGACGACGGGGCGCCGATGCGGTCCCTCTCCGTCGTCCCGTGCGTCAGAGCGTGAGGACCTGCTGATCCTCGACGGGCGTGCGCAGGGCGCGCACGTCACCGGCAACGGGCTCGAGGGCGGGCGTCGTGGTGGACGGCATCCCCGCGAGTCCGGCTACGGGTTCGGGTGCCGGCGGCGTGCCGGGGCCGGCGCGCAGGGCTTCGCCGAGCGCGCTGAGGGCAATCGCGCCGGGGTCGCCGGCGCTGGCGTACGCACCCTCGGCGCCGGCGGCGAAGTCACGGCCGGAGAACGCGGTGAAGGCGAGCAGCAGGTAGACCGCGAGGGCCGTGAGCACTCCACCCGTGGTGAAGATGCGGCGGCGTCGGGTCTCGTACGCGTTCACTCGCTCTCGCTCCTAGGTGCCGGTGGCCGCCGTGTCGCCGCTCAGCACCTGCCAGATGGCAGCGCGGCTGAACTTGACGCGGACGTTGTTCTTGTCGTCGATGCGCAGGACGACGCTCTCGTCGTCCAGCGACATGACCGTGCCGTGGATGCCGGCGTTCGTGATGACCTTGTCGTGCTTCTTGAGCGACTTGATCTGGCCCTCGCGCTCCTTGCGCTCCCGCGAGGCGGGCCGGAAGACGAGCAGCCAGAAGATCACGACGACGATCAGGATCGGCATCAGCATGCCGAGCGCGGATCCCTGCTCGCCCTCGGCGGCCAGGAGGCCCGAGGCGAGGAGTGCGGGGATGTCGATGCCGCCGAGCACGGGTCACCACCTCTCCAGGGGACGCCCTAGGCGATGCCGTCCTCGGGCATCGCCGGAGCCCCCCGTATCTTGAAGGCGAATCATGGTAGGAGCCCCGTGGCGGGTTCCCGCCGAATTCCAACGCCCCCCGGCCCGGATGCACGAACCGGCGCGGGCGGGGCCCGTTCCCCGGGATCGTCAGCCCATGCGTGTGCTCTGTGCCCTCTCCGGCGGTGTCGACAGCGCCGTTGCCGCCGCCCGCCTCGTGCGGGACGGCCACGACGTGGTGGGGGTGCACCTGCGGACCGGCGTGGAAGCCGATGGCCAGGCCGCGGGCGGGACGCGCTCCTGCTGCGGCGCCGACGATGCGCGCGACGCCCGCCAGGTGGCCGCCGCGCTCGACATCCCCTTCTATGTGGTCGACGTGGCCGACGCCTTCCGCGCCGTCACGGACGACTTCGTCGCCGCCTATGCGTCCGGCGCCACGCCGAACCCCTGCGTCATCTGCAACAAGGAGGTGAAGTTCGGCCGGCTCGTGGAGATCGCCCGCGGGCTCGGTGCCGCCGCTGTCGCGACGGGTCATTACGCGCGGCTGGAGACGCGCGCCGACGGACGTGTGCGGCTGCGCCGCGCGGTCGACGCGTCCAAGGATCAGTCGTACGTGCTGTACCCGCTCTCGCAGGCGCAGCTCGCGGCGGCCCGCTTCCCGCTCGGCGACACGCCCAAGGAGGACATCCGCCGCGAGGCCGAGGCGCTCGATCTACACGTCGCGGGCAAGCGCGACAGCCAGGACCTCTGCTTCGTGCCCGACGGTGACTACCGGCGCTACCTCGCGGAGCACGCGCCCGACGTGCTCGTGCCCGGCGAGGTCGTGGACGAGACGGGACGCGTGGTGGGCACGCACGACGGCGCGGCGGGCTACACGATCGGCCAGCGCCGCCGGTTGCCTGCCATGGGCACGCCGCACTACGTGAAGGCGGTCGATGCGGAGGCAGGTCGCGTGACGATCGCCGGGCGCGACGCGCTGGAGAAGCGCGTGGTCGGCGTGGTCAACGTGAACTGGGTCGACTGCGATGCGCCGGAACCCGGTGCGTCGTTCGCCGTGCACGCCCGCATTCGCCACGCGGGCGCGGCGGAGGCCGGCACGCTGCGCGTGCTGCCGCACGGGCAGGTGGAGGTCCACTTCGACGCACCCGTGTTCGCGCCGGCGCGGGGGCAGGCGCTGGTGGCATACGTCGAGAACGACGTCGTGCTCTGCGGCGGCACGATCCTGGCTGCGCGGGACGAGGTGCCCGCGAGCGACGAGGCGACCGCCCGTGGCTAGCACGGCAACGGGATCGTCCTCGACGATCGAGCGCGTTGATCGATGCCGCTGCCGGTCGGCAAAGCGGCAGAAGAACGACGGGCGCCGTGGCGCCCTAGCCGAGCTTCTCCTTCAGGCGCTTGCCGGCCCGGAAGGAGACGCCGACCGAGGCCGGAATGTGGATCCGCTCCTTGGTCTGCGGGTTCGTGCCCATGCGCGCCTTGCGCATCGACTTCCGGAAGGAGCCGAAGCCGAGGATGCCCACATCGCCGTCCCGGACGAGCCCTTCACTTACCGCCTCTACGAACGCGCCGAGCGCGCGCTCTGCTTCAGCCTTGCTGGAGCCCAGGATGCGCGCCATTGCGTCGATGACTTCGGCCTTGTTCATGCTTCCTCCCGACGACGACCCACCGTGCGTGTCAGCGGAATCGTAGCCAATGCCGGCGACGCCGCAAACCCGATTTTTCGGGGTATCGGGGCGGTTGCGTGAGTCACCGAGCGTTCCAGCACCTGCTCTTGCGCCTCGCCATCGTGGCATGCGTCGTCGCCGGAGCGCTTGCGTTGAAGGTGCGCTTCGGCAGCGGAGACGAGCTCCCGGTCGCCGTGGTTGACGTATCGCGCAGCATGGGAACCGATATTCCCACGCCGCCCTCGACGCTACGTGTGCGACCGCGGTGGATCGTCGTCGCGGACGGCGCGCGCGAAATCGTCGGCGGCAGCGAAGCACCGCGATTGGCGCGTAGTGCGAGCCGTTTGGGCGAAGGCTTGCGTCTCGCCGCCAGCTCGTTCCCCGGGGCCGACATCGTGCTCGTGACCGACGGTCGCGGCACGGATCGCGATGCGCTCGGCGGCGCGCGCGCGGTGCGCGCGGCCGGTGGCCGCGTGTTCGTCGTCGCGCCGCCGGAGCCGGCGGCGGACATCGGATTCGAGCGGGCGCGCATCGTCGCGGACGGTGGGGGCGTGGTGGTTCGCGCAACGCTCGTCGCGTCCACGAGCGGCCGCGCGGTCGCGAGTCTCCTGCGCGACGACCGCGTCATCGACCGCGTCCAGGTGACCGTCGTGCCGGCGATGCGCCGCACGATCGAGCTGCGCGACGCCGAGCCGCCGCGCGAGGGCGTGGGCTATCGGGTCGTCCTGGCGGCCGGTAGCGGTACGCCGAACGACGATCCCGGCAACGACGTGCTCGCGCTCGGATGGCGCAGCGACGTGCGGACGGTGCTGATCGTCGGTCTGGAGGAGCTCGAGCCACTGGGACTGCCGGATTCGCTCTCCGTGCGCTCCGCCGCCCGGCTCTTGCCCGAGGGCCTCGCCGCGGCCGACGCGGTCGTGCTCGCCAACGTGCCCTGGACGCGGCTCGCCGGCGGGGTGCACGCGCTCGAGCCGTTCGTGCGCGGCGGCGGGCGTCTGCTGATTCTCGGCGGGCCGCACACGTACCGACCCGGTGGCTGGACGGGCAAGTCGATCGAGGAGCGCATCTCGCCTTTGGTCGTCAACCGGCCGGAGGGCGACGGGCTGGCGATGCTCCTGCTGCTCGATCGAAGCGGCAGCACGGGTGACCGCGAGCTGGCGTACCTCAAGGCGGCCGGCCGTTCCGCTGCGCTGCGCCTCGTGCCCGGGGAGCGCATGGGGATTCTGCCCTTCGCCGGCGCGCCCGATGCGTCGTTGCTGGATCCGGGCTTCGTGCCCGGTGCGGATCGCCCGGCGCGCACGGCGCTCTTGACCGCGCTGGATCGCGTCAAGGCCGGCGGCCGCACGGACATCCCCGCGGCCGTCGCCAGCGGCATCGACCGCCTGCTTGCGGCCGACGCCGACCAGCGCTGGCTCGTGCTGCTGACGGACGGCGATCCGGACAACAGCCTGGCGCCGGAGGCGCTGGCGCCGCTGCGCGCCCGGCTGGACGAGTCCGGGGTCGAGCTCGCCGCGCTCGTCGTGGGGGACGAGGCGGCCGCGGAGGCGATCCGCGCCGGGCTCGCCCGGCGGGCGCAGGACGTGCTCCTCCTCGATGACGCCGAGGAGTTCGGCGAGCGCTTGGAAGAGCTCGTCCGCCGCCGGCGGCTGCGCGAGGACGAGCTGCCGGCCCCCGCCGCCATCGAGACCCTGGAGGCCCTGCCGCTGCCCCTGGACCTGAACGCGCTCGCCCCGCGTCGCGTGCACGACCTGGAGCCGGCGCCGGGCAGCTCCGTCTTCGCGCGGGTGATCTGGGCCGAGGGGCCGCGACGCAGCGCGCCCTTCCTCGCGCGGCGTGCCGTGGGCCCCGGCGTCGTGTGGGGGCTCGCCTGGGGCCCGGCCTTCGAGTCCGGACTCGAGGCCCGGCGCCGCGCGCTGGCCGCCTTGGGCCCGACCATCGCCCGGCTCGCGGGGGCGGGCGATCGCGGCCTCGCTGCGGAGCACGTGGGGCGCGACCTCGTCCTGCGCCTGCCCGAGGCGGCGGGCGCGGCGAGCGTGGCCGTCACCGGCATCGATCTCGCCGGCGAGCCCTTCGAGACGCGCCTCGTCGAACGCGCGCCAGGTGAGTTCCGCGGACCGATTCCGGAGGCGGCGCCCGGCTCCGTGGCCGCGCAGGTGCCGGGCGGCGCGCTGCGTCCGCTGCGGCTGCCCGCCCGCCCGGCCCCCGAGCACCGCGGCGCCGGCATCGACGATTCCGGGATGCAGCGCATCGCCCGCGCCGGGGGTGGCCGACGCCTCGTCGGGGGCGAGCCCGTGCCCCCGCGGGATGTCCCGGCGGGCGCGCCCTTGGCGCCGTGGCTCCTTCTGCTCGCAGGTATCCTGCTGATCTTGGATCGCGTCCTCGCCCGAGCCCGCGCAGGAGCCGATCCCAGTCTCAGGGGGAGCGAGGAGTCGACACACCATGCCTAGGCACCTGGCCTGGTCCCTGCTCGGTCTGTTGCTCGCGGCCTGCACCCAGGGTGCAGGCGGCGATCCCGCGCCCGACGTCAGCCCGCGGTCGTTCCGCGACGGTACGCCGGCGACGCAGGCCGCGATCGACGAGGTGCTCGTCGCCCTGCCCGGCACGCGTGGTGCCGAGCGCCTGCAGCTCGCCGAGCGGTTGATGGGCTACGGCGAGCCCGTGCTCCCGCGGCTCATCGAGCTGCTCGAGCACGAGGACGAGGACATGCGTCTCCTGGCCGCCTGGCTGCTGGGCCGCTGGAAGGACCCGCGCACCTTGGACGCCCTGGACCGCGCCCAGGCGGATCGCCACGAGGGCGTGCGCTTCGAGGCGGCCACCGCGCTCGTGCGGGCGGGCGACGCCCGCGGCATGCGGACCCTGGTCGACGGGTTGGTGCACTCCGATCCGCGCATCCGCAGCCGCTCGATCAACGTCCTCGAGCAGGTCACGGGGGAGCGCTTCGGCTACCGCGCCGACGACCATCCCCACGAGCGGCGCGCCGCGGTGGCGCGCTGGACGTCGTGGCTCGAGGCGCGCGCGGTCGCCCCGCCGAGTGACGAGGCCGAGGATGCGTCGCCGCGCGGCTGATGCCCTCCGCCGGGCGCTGATCGTGGCGGCGCTGTCGCTTCCCGTAGCGTGCGCCCGCCCCGCCCCGATCGTGCCCGGTCCGGACAGCGCACCCCCGCCGGTGCGGGAGCTGCTCGCGGCCGGCGACGCGCAAGCCGGCCGCGCGGAGCCCGAGCAGGCCATCCAGAGCTTCCAGGCGGCGGTCGCGGCAGAGCCCGATGCGGTCCCGGCGCACCTGCGCTACATCGCCGCCATGCTCGAGCTGGGCCGCTACAGCGAGGTGCGCGCGCAGTACCAGGAGCGCGCCGCGCGACCGGACGCGCGCCCCGTCGATCGTGTCATGGCGCAGCGTCTCGAGACGAACGGCTCGTCGTCGGCGCTGCGGCGCGTGTACACCCTGGCCGCCACCGCCGAGCCACAGAACCCGTGGTGGCCGCTCGCGCTCGCGGAGGTGGAGATCGCCGAGGCCGATGCGTGGAACGCGAAGCGTATCGAGGCCGCCACGCGCGGGGACCACGCCGAGGAGCGACGCGGGTTCGCGCAGGCGAAGGGCGCCGCCGATCGCGCGAACCGCGCGCTCGAGCGCGCGGGGCGCCTGGCGCCGCGGCTGGGGGAGGCGGCGCTCTATCGCGGCTACCTGCGCGCCGTCGAGGGCGACCTGCAGGCGGGCGGCGCAGCGCGTCGTGCCGCCTACGACGCCGCCGAGAGCGCGTTCGAGCAGGCCACGGCCCTCGATGCGGATCTCGTCGAGGCCTGGGCCGGTCTCGGCGACGTGCGCTTCCGGCGCGGCGACCTCGGCGGGTCGCTCGACGCATGGCTCGCCGCGGCCCGGCTCGCCCCGGCGGACGCCGCGTACCGCGAGTCGCTCGGGGTCGTCCTGCACGAGCTCGAGCGCTACGACGACGCGGCGCGGCAGTACCGCGAGGCGGCGCGCCTCCGGAGCTGGGACGCCGCGCCGCTGATCCGCCTCGGCGACGCCTTGGCGGACGCGGAGCGCTGGAACCGCGCGCTCGGCGCCTACGCCGAGGCCCTGGCGCGCGACCCCGAGGCCATCGAGGCGCACTACAAGTCCGGCACCGTGCTCGAGTACCTGGGTCGGCTGGGGGAGGCGCGCGCCGCGTACGAGCGGTACGTCGAGGCCGGCGGCGAGCGCGCGTCCAGTGTGCGACGTCGGATCGAACGCCTCCTGCGCCGCTCCGGACGGTAGCGTGACGGCATGACCCAGCGCACCTGGACCACCATCCTGATCGTCATGGCCCTCCTGTGGGCCACGCGGTTCGTGGTCGACCCGCGCCCCTCGACGGGACCCACGGATCCGGTCGCCGAGAAGGAGAAGGGCGACCGCGCGTTCGAGGCCGAGCAGTGGTGGCTGGCGGGTCGGCAGTACCGCCGGGCATTCGCGCTCGAGGACGCGCGCGCGGAGGACCGCCTGCCGCACCGGGCGTTCCTCGCCCAACAGGCCGGCGTGGTCTACGCGCGCGTTGCCACCGACGAGGCATCCGCCACGTCCGAGGCCGAGCGCCGCGACGCGCAGAGCCTCGCGGGGCTCTGGCTCGAGGAAGCGCTGGCGCTCGATGCGTCGCGGGGCTGGCTGCACTACGAGCTGGCACTTGTCTACGACCGGCTGCCCGAGGCGCTACGCGAGCCCGTCCTGGCGCGCGACGCCTACGCCGCCTTCGTGGCCTGGGTGGACGACCCCCAGAGCGCCGGCCAGAAGCCCGAGGCCGATGCGCCGCCGGTCGCGCTGGCGCGGAAGCGGCTCCAAGAGCTCACGGAGTGACGCCCGCCGCTACTCGAGCGGCGCGGCGCCCTGGTGGACCTCGCCTTCGGCGACACACCAGGCCTTGGCGATCAGGTGCTTGCGGCTCCCGGCCAGGCGGAACCGCATCGCGGCCACGCCGCCCTCGAGCGTCAGCGTGGTGCGGTGCAGCGCCCAGTCGTTCGAGCGCCGGTGGTTCTCGCGGATGATCGCGGCCTGCCTTCGATCGAGCACGCTCGTGACGGGCATGCGTTCGTGCACGGTCTGGTCGCGCGTCTTCTCCAGGGAGAAGTGGATCTTCGTGCCGTCCGGGAACGGCGCCTCCACGCGCACGCGCAGCTCATCGGGCGTCTCGCTCGGCAGCTGCGTGAGCCTGATCCCGTCCTTGGGGTAGGCGATCTTCAGCGCGGGATCGCCGAGCAGCGTGTACATCTCCCGGCCCTCGCGCACGAGGCGGTCGATGTCGATGCCCGAAGCCGCGAGCTTGGAGAAGAGGCGGATGCGCTTGAGGCCCTCGTCGTCGGGGCCGGGCGCGGCGGCGTCGTCCCACGAGCGTCGGATCACGTCACCGAGGCGCAGCTCCTTTGCGAGCTGCGCGGTGTTCTTCGCCATGGTGAACCCCACCAGGCTGTTCGCGACGGGGTGGCAGACGCGCGTCGCACCCCAGTAGGCGATCGGCCCGCGCGGCTGCTTCAGGAGCGCCTCGCCGACCCCGTCGTACTTGGGATCGTCGAACTGGGCCGTCGTGCAGGCGAGCACGAACGTCACGGGCGGCGTGCCCTGGATGTCCACCTGGGGCACGTGGCGGGCATGCAAGATCGGGAAGCGCTCCCGCCCGACGCGCAGGCTGTCGAAGCCGAACTGGAAGCCGTGGCCGACGTACGTGAAGAACATCGAGCCGGCGTTCAGGCTGTCGATCACCTTCTTGTTCATGTCGTGCGGCGGCCAGAGGAACGGGCTCTTGGCGCTGGCGAACGTGACCTCCACGTCGAACGCAGGCGGGATCTGATCGGCGAGCACGCCGCGGAACAGGTGCTCGATCGCGTTGTCGATCAACGCGCCGAAGCGCCCCTCGTTCGTCACGAAGCGCAGCATGCGCCGCGAGGGGTGCGCCGGCGGGTTCGTCTCGTACGCAATCACCCGGTCGATGTAGGCACCCAGCTCTTCGGGCTTCCGGAACGGAAGGCGGCCGATCGCGATCGGGCTGTCGGCGGGCAGGTAGAGCGCGTCGGCCGAGGTGGCGCCGTTGTACATGCTGCGCGCCATCGGCGTGGGGATCGTGGCCGTCTCGATCAGGTCCGTGCGGTCGTACGTCGCGTCGCCGACCAGGAGCACGTACCGCAGGGTGCCCTCGTTCGCGGAGGCCTGGATGACGCCCGGGACCCCGTCCCGCAGGTCACCGACGATCTCCCCCGTGCTGTAGACGGCCGACGGCGTGCCCGTGGCCGTGCGGTGCGCCGCCAGCCGCCGTGCCTCGTCGACGAGCCCGGGTACCGCGATGATCAGGTGCGCGACGTCGGTCGGGGGCGCGGTCTTGCCGCTCGCTTCCGAGACAGGCGTGACGGCGCCGTCGTGCAGCGGTCGCTCGGCGCCGACGAGGGCCACCTCGATCGAGTCGATCCAGACGCTGCCGCGGTCCTTCGAGACGTCGGTGGGCGTGCGCTTGGGCAGGGGCGGCGAGACCTCTTGCAGGTCCAGGGCGTTCAGGCCCTCGGGCACCGCGTCCGCGGGCACGTCGAAGCGCAGCTCGACCCGCGATCCCGTGTGCTCGGGCGGGGAGGACTGCGTGCCCAGGTCGGCGCCGCCCCAGCTCGCCTTCAGCGCGAGCGTGCCGGGGTGCGTCTTGTAGGCGACGACGGTCAGCTCGAGCGCGTCCTCGGGCGTGTACGCCTCGGGGGCGCCGAGGGAGACGCTCGCCAGCGCGCCGCGCTTGAGGTGCAGCAGGAACCACGTGGGCGCCGTCGGGTCCGCGTAGATGGCGGGGTCGTCCGCCGCGACCGGGCCGAAGTACCGATCGGCGTCGAGCACCACCCGCGAGGTCACGGCGGGATCGGGGCCCTCCGGGTTCTGGGACTCCGCACCCGGGGTGCTCGTTCCGGTCTCCGGGCCCGTGTCGCCGCGCGGAAGCGCCACCACGACGTAGACCACGAAGGGGATCAGGACGAGGAGGAGGGGGAGCGCGCGGCGCATCGCGGTGATCCTACCGGTGGTCCAGGCAATGGCTCGGGAAGTTGCCTCGTCCGCCGCTATCCTGCCGGCGCGATGTACACGTTCGGCAAGTTCCTGCAGGCCATCGGGCTCATCCTTCCGCTCGTCGGCCTCTTCTGGGCGATGGAGCAGGGCGGCTTCTCCGGCGACACCGGGCGCGGTGTCCTGATGACGGAGCTCGCGATGCTGGGGGGCGGCGTCCTCGTCTTCTTCATCGGCACCAAGCTCGTCGCGAAGGCCGCCGGCTGATCCGCGCGAACGCGTGGCTCAGCGCGGATCGCGCGAGAACAGCCGCCGCCCACGCCGCCGCTTCCGCCGGAGCGCCTCGCGCACCGGCTCGATGAAGGCCTCGGCCACCCCGTTCTCGGGCGCGTGGCGCACGAACCAGCGCGCGTACGCCACGCGGCCCTCGCCGCGCGCATCCCGGTGCAGCCACTGGAGCGCGGAGAGATCGCACCACAGGGCGTGCATGGCGCGCGTGTACGGCACGCCCGCCTCCGTCTCGGGGGCGCAGGGCTCGTTGAACCAGGCGGCGTCGCGAGCGAATGGATCGTCGCCTAGCTCGGAGACGCCCTCCCCGCGCGCCATGCGACGGATGCACCGCGGCAGCGGCACGCCGTCGGCGGTGGTCGCGTAGGCATACGGCCACGCCTGCACGGTCGCCTCGCCGTTGGCGCCGAGCGCATCGGCGTAGCGCCGGCAGAGCCCCCGCAGGGCGCCCGTCGCGGGCAAGGGACTGCGCTCCAGGCCGGTGCGCGTGAGGATCTCCGGCTCCGACGGATCGAACGCGCTGAAGTGGAACAGGCGCAGCGGCATGTCGTTCGAGCGCAGCGCGCCGTCACCGGCGTCGCGGACGTCCCGCGCGGCGATGTTCCAGTGGGCGACGTTGTAGCCCTCGTTGCGCAGGACGTGGACGTCGGGGAAGAGGCCGACGACGAGGTCCATCCACTTCTGGTCCACGAAGTGGCCGCTCTCAGGTTCGTCGATCGCGTCGTGCTCCAGGTGCCCCTGCCACCACGCCAGGAACGCAGGCGTCGTTTCGCTTCGCTGCAGGCCGAGGAAGCCCAGGTTGAACGCGCCGTACCGCAGGAAGACGGCCTCCCCGGGATAGCTCCCCGCTGGCAGAGGGCGGACCATGTGCGGGGTGAGCACGATTGCGGCGCCGGCATCGTGCGCCGCATCGAGCTCGGGCAACGCCGAGAGCAGCCACGTGTCGGGGTCGAGGAAGAGCACGCGCTCGTAGCCTTCCTCGAAGAGGCGCTCGAGGAACCACGGCTTGACGGCGGTGTTCGCCTCCACCAGGGCGTAGCGGAACAGGAAGCGCGACCGGTCCGGCAGACCCAGATCGTGGTCCGTCCAGACGCGGAAGGCCTCGTCGGCCGCGTCGATGTAGCCGTCGATGGCGTCGACGAAGAGCACGTGCCGGTCCCAGGTGGGGGCGTGGACCGATGCGGATGCCATCAGCGTGCGCGCCCGGGCGACGTAGTTCTTCGCGCAGATCGTGCAGACGGCGGTGCGGACGTCGCTCACGGCGGACATCCTACGGCCGCGCGCCGTGGGGCGCGCTCAGGAGGCGGCGGCCGCTTCCTTCTTGGCGTCGATGACGGCCTGGGCCGTCTCCGACTTGCGCGGGTGCAGCTGGATCGCGTCCTTGATGCACACGGAGACGCACAGGGCGTCGCAGCCCTTGCAGACGTCCGGATCCACGTCGGCGACGTTGAAGAACCCGCTGTCCACGCGCGTGTACGCGATCGCGTCGAAGGGACAGACGTCGAAGCAGAAGTCGCACGCCGTGCAGCGGTCGCTGTCGACGATCGCGATGCGGTCGGAGTCCACGCGCCGCTTGAAGCGCGTCGCCACGTCGCCGTTGAAGTCGAGGATGGCCTCGGGCGGACAGACGTAGCCGCAGAGGCCGCAATCCACGCAGATGTCGGGGTGGATCACGTGCATCTCGCCCCGGTGGCCGGCGATGGCGTTCACGGGGCAGGCCTTCACACAGGCCGTGCAGCCAATGCAGGTCTCGGTGATCAGATAGGCCATGTGGGGGGATGCGCTCCGCTCGGTTCCGCGCCGATAGGATATGCGCCGCCGTCCGGCTGCCGACCGGTTTTCCGGCAAGGCGCGCCCGCGCGTCCGGACAGTGGACGGATCCCGAGGAGACCCCGTGAACCCGGCCGCCCGCCTGATCATCGCCTTCGTCATCCGCCTCCTGCTGATCTTCTTCGCCGGCTGGTTCGCCCTTGCCGAGAGCGCCATGCCCGAGGGCACGCACATCGTCTCGCGCATCGGGTTGGCGATGTTGTTCCTGATCGCCTCGATCCTCGTGGGCGAGGTGTCGAACCTCCGGATGCACTTCGGCATGCTCGTGAACGCCATCCGCGCGGCCCGGGGCGGGGGCGAGGAGAGCGTCCCGGATGCCTCGCCGCCCGATCCGAACGAGGCGAAGCGCAAGGCCGTCGACGAGCTCGTGCGTGCGCTCCGCACGGACAAGGCCGACGTACGCGACATGGTGCACGGCCACCTGATCCGTCTCACCGGTCAAGACCTCCCCGCTGATCCGGCCGCGTGGGAGGCCTGGTGGTCGAAGAGTCGCGACACCTTCGTGCCGCGCTAGTGCACCTCGGAGGCTTCGTCCGGACCGTCCGCGGCGTCCCGCGAGGGGCGCGTTGCGGGCCGCTGAGCCGCTCTGGAGGCGGGTCGGGCATGTCCAAGTCCCGAAGCGAGCCCTGCGTTAGGCCGAGCAGGGCACCCCCGCATGTGCTATACCCCCTGCGGTGGCGCCCACCCCCGCCAACTCCCCGATGACTCGCACCGCGCAGGCCCTTCCCGAGGTGCTCGGGCCGGTGCGTGCCGACCTCGAGCGGGTGCGGCTCGTGTTCCGCTCCATTCTCGCGGACGTGGGCGTGCACAGCGGCGACATGGTTCGCGACGCGGCGTCCTTCAACGGCAAGCGCCTGCGGCCCGGCCTGACGTGCGTTGCCGGGCGCATCGCCTGCGGGCGCGTGACCGATTCCATCGCGACCGTCGCGGCGATCATCGAGCTGATCCACACGGCCACGCTGGTCCACGACGACATCATCGACAGCGCCGCCGTACGGCGGAACGTGCCGACGCTGAACGCCCGTTGGGGCACGCAGGCCGCGGTGTTGGTCGGCGACGTCCTGTTCAGCAAGGCGTACCGCGCCGCCGCCTACCTCGATGACCCCTTCGCGTCGCGCTACCTCAGCGATGTCGTTGGCGAGGTCCTTGAAGGCGAGATCCACCAGGACCAGGTGGCACAGAACCCCGACCTCACCGAGGACACGTACCGACGCATCATCCGCGGCAAGACCGCCGCGCTGTACGAGGCGGCGCTGCGTGTAGGCGCGCACTACGGCGGCGCTTCGGCCGAGGTGGGCGACGCCCTGGCGGCCTACGGACATCACCTCGGTATGGCGTTCCAGATCGTGGACGACCGGCTCGACGTCACGGGCGACGAGCATCACGTCGGCAAGACGCTGGGCACCGACCTCGCCGAGGGCAAGACGACCCTGCCCGTCATCCTGTGGCAGCGCGGGCTCTCGGACGCCGAGCGCATCGAAGCACGCGACTTGCTCGAGCGTGCGTGGGACGATCGGGATGCCGCCCGCGAGGTCGGACGCCGTCTGCGCGCTTCCGGCGCCCTCGAGCGCGCGGATGCTGCCGCAGCCGCCGAGGTCGATGCGGCCCTGGCGGCGCTTGCGCCCGTCCCGGTGGGGCAGGAGCGCACGCTGCTCGAGACGCTCGCCGGCTTCGTCCTGCGCCGCACCCGCTGACCGGCGCGCGAGGCCTTCGCGGTGCCAACTCGGCCGCGCAATCGGTCTTTACGATTCCGTGACGATCTGCGGACACACACCCCGGTCGGCGGTCCCGTTTGGGCGTGTGTAAAGAGGTTCCTTCTTCGGCGTGAAGGCCCGGAGAAGTAAGGTCTGCGCGACCCCAAGGGTCGAGGCGTCCACATGGGAGGCGACGCCGAGGGAGGAGCAATCCATGTTTAGGAAGGCTTTCGCGTGCGGCCTGTGCGTCGCGCTCGTGGCAGCCGTCTTCGCCGTGCCGGCGCAGGCGGACGATGCACTTCGCGATCAGGTCAGGGAGATCGTGAAGGAAGAGATGGCAGCGAAGAACGGTCTTCGCGCCTACTGGAAGAACGGTCTGCGCCTGGACAGCGCCGACAAGAAGTTCAAGCTGAAGCTCGGCGGTCGCGTGATGCTCGACTGGTCGTGGTACGACAGCGACGACTTCGAGGATCGGGGTGTGCCGGAGGCCGACGTCGAGGACGGCGTCGAGTTCCGCCGCGTCCGTCTCTACAACAGCGGTCTCATCTACGACAACGTCGAGTACAAGGTCCAGCTGGACTTCGCCGACGTGCCGGATGTCGAGTTCCGCGACGTCTACATCGGGCTGACGAACCTCGAGGACTGCCTCGGGTGCTTGTTCCCCGACGTCCGCGTCGGTCATTTCAAGATGCCCGTGGGCCTCGATGAGCTGACCTCGTCGAAGTACATCACGTTCATGG
This sequence comes from Planctomycetota bacterium, assembly GCA_030066775.1. Lineage (GTDB taxonomy): Bacteria > Planctomycetota > PLA2 > PLA2 > JAEUHO01 > JASJAY01. Next base: position 823 of record JASJAY010000044.1, on the reverse strand, counting down.
AGCGTGCCGGCATCATGCAGGCCTTCGCGCCCGCGCGTAAGACCGGTCTGATGCTCCACGACTCGCTGCGTGGTGACCAGCTCGGCTACCAGCTGGCGTACTGGGGTCCCGGTACCAGCGGCGACGACGTGAACTTCAACTTCGACGACGGTGAGGCCTTCGGCGCCCGCATCTGGTGGGCCCCCTGGTACGACTGCGAGTGCACGTGCAACCGCGCGCACGTCGGTGTTTCGTACGCCACGTACTCGAACCTCGACGGCAAGCGCTTCCGCGCGCGTCCGCCGACCCACATCACGAGTCGCTTCGTGAACACGGGCACGATCGCCGACGTGGAGGAGTACTACACGCTCGGCTTCGAGGCCGCGGTGGTCTACGGCCCCTGGTCGCTCCAGGCCGAGTACATGATCGCCGAGGTCGACAGCGCCGCTGCCGGCGACCCGACCTTCTCGGGCTGGTACGTCTACCTCAGCTACTGGCTGACCGGTGAGTGCCGTCCCTACAAGAAGGGCGTGTTCAGCCGCGTGAAGCCGTGCTGCAACTTCCTCGACAACGAGTGCTGCTGCACCGGTGCGTGGGAGCTGAAGGCCCGCTACGAGTTCCTCGACCTCGAGGACGGGAACATCGACGGCGGCGAGCAGACCTCGATCACGGTGGGTGTCAACTGGCACCTCAACCCGAACACGCGCGTGATGCTCGAGTACTTCCTCACGACCGTCGACGGCACCCCCGCCGGCTACGACGCGGACCCGAACACCATGGGTACGCAGACGGTCACGTTCGACGACGACGACATCAGCGGCGTCCAGATGCGCTTCCAGGTCGA
>JASJAY010000043.1 GCA_030066775.1 Planctomycetota bacterium | reverse complement strand
CGGCACATCGACCGCGCCGGACGTCCGGCACGTAGGCAAACAAGTGCGCCGGACGTCCGGCAGTTAGGCAAACACCCCTGCCGAACGTTCGGCATGCTCGGCGCGCGCTCGAGCTACGGACGGTGTACCCACCCACGCCGTTGAAACCTGTAGTGCTTGGATGCGCGTCTGCGCGACCGAGCTCGCGCGAATCTCTGCGCGACGGCCGCGACCGGATCTGCCGGACGTCCGGCACGTAGGCAAACAAGCGCGCCGAGTGTTCGGCATCATCCGCCATCGGGTACCGGGTGTCGTCGTCTCGCGCTCGGTGCGCCGAACGTCCGGCACCTGGGCGGCGGGCGCCCGCCGCCCCGCAAAGCCCGGTTTCTTGGGGAGCGTGTTTCGACACCTGCGCCGGACGTCCGGCACATCGACCGCGCCGGACGTCCGGCACGTAGGCGAACAGGTGCGCCGAACGTCCGGCAGTTAGGCAAACAGCGCTGCCGAACGTTTGGCATGGCTCGCTCGCGCCGCTTCGCCGGAATTGAAGAACGCGGAGCAGGTGAACCTGCTCCGCGCTCTGAATGTGTGTCGGTCGCTACGACCTTCGCTCGATTTACTGGCCAGGGGCGCAGGGATCGGCGGGGGCGCAGGGATCACAGATGTTGCAGCAATCCTCTTCACAGGGATCGCAGCAAAGCCAGCTGCAACCCGCCAAGGTGAGCGAGAAGACCGCCACGAGAATGAACTGACCAAGCTTACGCATCGAACCGCTCCAAAAATCTCTCCTCGGAAGTCCGAGGGGCCTGCCCGAGGTCCCTCCCGCGGGCGCAATGAGGATAGGTGCGTGCATCTGCATAGCAAGCGTCACCTGCCGCATCCTGAGGTGGGTTTACGGCAACTTCATGCGTGCTTGGCGGCTTCATTGATGCGCTGCCCGAGACGCCATCCCGAATTGAAGAGCGGGATGCCCTAGGGGCATCCCGCTCGAGGTTCACTGATGTGTGAAGGCGTGCTACTTGCCGCCGCCGCAGCTGCCGCCGCCACCACAGCTGCCGCCACCGCCGTCGGCGGGCGCAGCGGGCGCTGCCTCGGCCGGAGCCGCACAGGGATCGGCGCAGGGATCGCCGCAGGGATCACAGGGATCCCAGCCGCAACCACAGCAGCCAGCCAGCGTGAAGGCGAACGCCGTCACGAGAATCATCATTGCGAGCTTACGCATGGGTTCCTCCGAAAGTCGTGTGCCCAGCACCGGGATGATGCCGGTCGGGGCAGCGGCCTTCGGCGCGACTACCCAGACACCCTCCCACGGGCGCTATCAGCATACGTAGGCACGCAGACCTCAGGAAGCCCCGCATCCCGATTGACCAGGCCTGACATCCCGGTCGCGGTGGGGGCCTCGGCCCCGGCCTACGACCATTCGGTGTAGGCATAAAGAAAGCGGGATGCCGTGGGGCATCCCGCTTCCAAAGTCAGTGGGTCCTGTCGAGGACCTGCGACTAGCCGCAGCTCGCGCCGCCGCCACCGCAGCTGCCGCCACCACCATCGGCGGGCGCAGCCGGAGCTGCCTCAGCCGGAGCGGCGCAGGGGTCTGCGCAGGGGTCACAGGGGTTGGGCGTGTCACAGGGGTTGCAGCCCGTGTCACAGGGGTTGGGCGCACCACAGGGATCGCACCCACAGCAGCCGGTCAGGAGACCGGCGGACAAGACCAGCGCCAAAACGGCAATGCCGAAACGCATAGTGGTTTTCCTCCTACCCGGCTCCCCTTTCCGAGGAACCGATCCGTCAGTGAGCGGTTGCCGCCACCGCGACGGCTTCCCTCCCTCAGCGTGCCGAGACCGCATGCAAGCGGTTTTCGGCCGCGCCGAATCCTAGTAGGGGTATCGGGCCAGACCCAACAACACCTTTGGATTCCTGCGCGAAAGCGCAGTGTAGCCGATAGGGCGTTGTTCCGGTACTTCGGGCGTGCCGAACCCCTCCCATCAATTGAAAGAGGCGAGGGACGGTTGCCCGTCCCTCGCCCGTGATGCGTTCTTCGGACCAGCTCCTAGGCGGAGGTCCGAAGCAGGTTGACCTGCCTTGTGCTAACCGCAGCTCGCGCCGCAGCTGCCGCCGCCACCCGCAGCACCCGCGTCCGCGGCGGGAGCCGCAGCGCCAGGCGTGCCGGCGATGCCACCGCTCGGCGCGGGGCAGCAGGGGCTGACGTAGACGGGCTCGCAGCACGGATCCGGCTCACAGCCGCAACCCAGGGCACTGCACCCCGCCATGAGGCCAGCGGCGCCAATGATGGCGATGATCGCAAGGGCCTTCTTCATGAGATCGATTCCTCCCTACATGACCCACGCAAACGCGGGTCGGAACTCGTGCCGGTCGAATTCTTCGGCGTTCGGGAGACTAACCTGAGCGCCCAATCGCTCCAAGACGCACAGGTTGGTTTTCCCAACAGAACGCCGAGGAGGGCCCAATAGGCGCAAGATGGCTTGAATCACGGGTTTCCCGGCCGCAGCCCGCGGATGGACCGACGACTTGACCTCGCGACGTCTGTCACGGGAGTATCACGACTGCCCTTCTGGGCCCGCTGACGCTGTCCTGTGGGGGGATTCGTCGATGCGCTCGGTCGCTGATCCCGTAAGGCAATCCGTCGGGGTATGAGGGCAGTACATGCAGGCGCTGTACGTGGCACGGAGGTCGTCGTGAAGGTCCTGGTCGTTGGTGGGGGAGGTCGCGAACACGCCCTGTGCATGCGCCTCCAGAGCAGTCCGAGCGTTTCGCACGTCTACTGTGCGCCGGGCAACGGGGGCATCGAGCAGTCCGGCGCGGCCGGTTGCTTGACGGACATCGTCGCGAGCAACTTCGAGCGTCTGGCCAAGTTCGCGAAGGACGAGTCGATCGACCTGACCGTCGTGGGGCCCGAAGCACCGCTCGTCGCGGGCATCGTCGACTACTTCCGCGAAGAGGGCTTGCGCATCTACGGGCCCGACAAGCGCGGCGCGCAGCTCGAGGGCTCGAAGGAGTTCGCCAAGTCGCTCTTCGAGCGCAACAACATCCCGACTGCCTCGTACCGCGTGTTCACCGAGTTCGCCGAGGCGAAGGCGTACGTCGAGGCGCACGAGTTCTTCCCTGTCGTGGTGAAGGCCGATGGGATCGCCGCCGGCAAGGGCGTGTTGATCTGCGAAACGAGGGAGCAGGCACTCGAGGGCCTCGCGGAGATCATGGTCGAGCGCCGCTTCGGCGAGGCCGGTGACAAGGTCGTCGTCGAGGAGTTCCTGCGCGGCGAGGAAGCATCGGTGCACGCCGTCACGGACGGTGAGACGCTCGTCGTGCTGCCGACGTCGCAAGACCACAAGCGCATCGGCGACAACGACACGGGACCGAACACCGGCGGCATGGGCGCCTACTCGCCCGCGCCCGTCGTGGAAGGTGCACTCCTCGACAAGGTCATCAAGACGATCCTCGTGCCCACCATGCACGGGCTTCGTCAGGACGGCATCGACTATCGCGGCACGCTCTACGCGGGGCTGATGATCACGCGCGGCGGCCCGCGCATCCTCGAATACAACGTCCGCTTCGGTGACCCCGAGACGCAGGTCATCCTGCCGCGCATCACGAGCGACTTCGGCGAGCTGCTGTTCGCGGCGGCCGACAAGAAGCTCGCCGACTACGGGACGATCGAAGAGAGCCCCGATGCCTGTGTCGGCATCGTGTTGGCCTCCGAGGGCTATCCGGGCAAGTACCACGCCGGCAAGCCGATCAGCGGCCTCGACACCGCCGGCGCCATGCCGGGGGTCGCCGTGTGCCACGCGGGCACGAGCCAGCGCGATGGACGGCTCGTGACGGCCGGCGGCCGCGTGCTCTGCGTCACGGCCACGGGGCCGGGCATCGCCGAGGCGCGGGAGGCGGCCTACGCGGGGGTCAAGCAGATCGACTTCGAGGGGGCCTACTACCGCACGGATATCGCGAACCGGGCCCTCAGCCGGGCGTAGGCCCGAGGCCTCCAGGGGCCGAGCCCTGCGCAATCCGGGACGGCCGCGGCAAACCGGTTCCGGGCGACGTTAGGATCGGTGATTGGAGGCTTCCCATGCGCCGCACCGCCCTCGTTCTCGCCGTGCTTGCCCTCACCTTCGCCGTCGCGCCGGCCGCCGACGCGGGCTCGAAGACCGCCGCCCTGGTGGCCAAGGTCAAGCAGACGCGCCTCTCGAAGGTCCGATTCGAGGAGACGAAGCTCGTCGACGTCGTCAAGTGGCTCCGGGTGGCCACGGGCATGAACTTCCACATCAAGAAGGCCACCCTCATCAAGGCCGGCATCGAGCTCGACGACATCGTCGTCACGGCCACCCTGGACAAGGTGAAGCTCTCGACGTTCCTCGAGATCGTGCTCGAGACCCATGACCTCGGCGTCAAGATCAAGGGCAACGTGATCTACATCACGACGAAGAAGGACACCTACGGCAAGCCCGTCTCGCGGATCTACGGCATCAGCCACATCACGTGGACCAAGACGAACTTCCACGGCCCGGAGATGAACCTCAACCCGTCGGGCGAGACCTTCGACGAGGAGTACACGCCGGAGGTGGTCGACGAGGACGACCCGCTCACGAGCGGCGACGCCGTGATCGAGCTCGTCAAGGAGCTGACCGGTCTCGCCCTCTGGGAAGACAACGACGACTGGTCGATCTCGGGCACCGACACCTACATGGTCGTGAAGGCGCCCAAGTCCATCCAGCTCAAGGTCATGAAGGCCATGCGCGTCGTCTCGGCCCTCAAGTAGACGTCGCCGCAGTCGCCCAGACCGCTTCTCCAGGGTCCCGTTCGGTCAGAGGCCCCGCCTCGCTATGATGGCGCTGTGCCGCTCTCCGATGCCACGCTCGAAGAAGCCCTTCGCATGTTCGAGGACTACGTGCGCGCGCAGGGCCTCAAGATGACCGACCAGCGCCGGACCATGATCCGGGCGGCGCTGCAGCACCGCGGCCACTTCACGGCCGAGGACCTCTACCGCGAGCTCGATGCGCAGGACGAGCAGGTGTCCATGGCCACGGTGTACCGGGGCCTGGCGCTGCTCGAGGAAGCCGACCTCCTGCACTCGCACGACTTCGCCGACGGCCAGCGTCGGTACGAGCGTGCGCTCGATCGCGAGCACCACGACCACATGATCTGCACGGACTGCCGCGCCGTGATCGAGTTCACCAACGAAGAGATCGAGCACTTGCAGGAGCAGGTCGTCCGCGAGAGCGGCTTCACCATGACCGACCACTCGCTCACGCTCTTCGTCACGTGCGACGCGTTCCGTGACAAGGGACAGTGCGATCGGCGTGACCGGCGGCTTGCGCGCAAGCAGCGTCGCGCGCGGTAGCGATGGAGCAGGACGCGATCGACGCCGCCTTCATGCAGGAGGCGATCGAGGAAGCGCGTCAGGCCGCCGAGGTCGGCGAGGTGCCGGTGGGGGCGGTCGTCGTGCGGGGCGGCCAGGTCATCGCCCGGGCGCACAACGCGCGTGAGATCGAGAACGACCCGAGTGCGCATGCCGAGCTGGTGGCCATGCGCGAGGCGGCGCGGCTCTTGCGCTCGTGGCGCCTGACGGGCTGCACGGTGTACGTCACGCTCGAGCCCTGCTTCATGTGCGCCGGGGCGATCGTGAACGCGCGCCCCGACCGCGTCGTCTTCGGTGCGATGGACCCGAAGGCGGGTGCCGTGGGCAGTCTGGCCAACGTCCTGGCCGACGAGCGGCTCAACCACCGCCCCGAGGTCACGGCGGGGGTTCTCGCAGAGGAGTGCGGAACGCTCCTCAGGGACTTCTTCCGCGCCGCACGCAGTCGGCGCCGGGAGGCAGAGGGGGAATCGGCGCGGCCTTTGCGACCTGACCCCTAGGAGGCTCCGATGACACTGACCGAACCCCGCCTCTTCGCGGAGAAGCACTCGATCGTCGACACCGTCAACGCCATCGGCCGCCGGGCCGATCACCACGATTGGGAGGCCTGTCGCCGGTGCTTCTCGGACACCGTGCGCGTGGACTACTCGAGCGTCTCGGGGCAGCCCGCGGAGACCTTGTCCGCCGACGAGCTGATCGAGCGCTGGAAGGCGTTCCTGCCTACGTTCGCCGCGACCCAGCACCTCGTGGGCAGCCACGGTGTGCGCGTGGAGGGCGAGTACGCCCATTGCCGCAGCCAGTTCATCGCCACGCACGTGGCCAAGGACAGCGGCGATCTCTGGACCCTGGGGGGGACGTACGAGCACGAGCTCGAGCGCACCGACTGGGGTTGGTTCGTCACCGGCATGACCTGCCACGCGCTCTGGCAGACCGGGACGCCGCCGGCCTGAGCGCCGTCCTCGGCCCCGCTTGACGGCCCGCGGGGGCGCATCTACGGTGCCCCGCCGACCGCGGAGAGATGCCGGAGTGGTCGAACGGGCCGGTTTCGAAAACCGGTGTACGGGCAACCGTACCCAGGGTTCGAATCCCTGTCTCTCCGCCATCTACTCGCCGGCGTTCCCGAGCAACTGTGGATCGTTCCGCGCTACCCGCGCGGAGTCGACGTCGTGCAGCGCCGCTCTCGCAGCCTCGCCAGCTCGGCTGCTTGCAAGCCGCGGCGTCCTGCACTCCGCTGGGAGGCTAGTGCCTACCCTCCCAGACCCTTCACGCTCCCCCCTGCACCCCTCACGCTCTGTCTCTCCGCCACTCTTTCGCCGCCGTTCCCGAGTGGTTAGCGCGCCCGCTGGTGGCGCGCGCAGTGGGGGCAGGCGCCTTTAGGCTGGCCGCTCCCAGGTGTTCACGCGGCCGTGGTCGAGCGGCGCGTCGGGGAGACCATGCGCCGCGCCAGTTCCATGCTCTTTGCGCTACTGCTCGCCCTTGGTGGCGTCGTGCTCGTTGCGCCCCCCGAAGCAGAGGCCAGGGCGCGCTGGTGCCTGCCGCGGCCGCCGCGGTGTCCGCCGGGGCAGCGGCGAACGCCCACGAGCACGCAGCCGAGCGAGCCGTCGACGAGCGAGCCGCTCGATGCCATGGCGCCGCCCGACGACGAGCCGATGACGCCCGCGGAGCCGCGCACCCCCACGCCGCGCACGCCGGTCCCGCCGCGTGAGCCCGGCACCGCGCCTGACGACGTGAAGCAGACGCTGCGCGGGGTCAACACCGAGGCGTGGCTGCTCGACTACGTGGATCATCTCGTCGACCTGCGCCTGATCGAGCGCGAGAGCAAGGACGCCTACGCGGGGACGCGCGAAGCCCTGGGCGACGCGTTGCGTGCGTCCAAGCTGGCGCGCGCCGAGACGGTGGATGCCGAGGGCGACGAGCGCCAGGCCGCGAACGACCTGGAGATCGTGCGTCGCGGCATCGGCGACGCGGAAGAGAAGCGTCGCGCCGCGGAGGACAAGCAGCGCGATCGCTTGAGCGATCTCGAGTCGCGCGAGAAGAAGCTGCTGCTCGTGCCGGAGGAGGTGCGCGGGCGCGGCGGGTATCCGCAGGAGCTCCAGCAGGCGGAGAAGGACGCAAAGCTGTTGATGGACCGTGGCTTCGAGACGGCGATCGCCGCCACGAAGCCGGACACGTATCGCGCATGGGTGAACCAGCTCTCGAAGGACGGCCAGGCGATCGTGAAGCCCGGCTTCGAGGCGCTCGAGGTGGCGCGGCGCGAGGTCGAGCGCAGTCGCGAGGAGCTGAAGCGACTCGAGGCGAAGGTCGAGGCCGGGCGTGGGTTCCTACGCGACGCGAAGGAACGGCGCCGCACGACGTCGCGCGCGCTTGCGCTTGCCGAGATGGACGTGCTCGAAGCCGAGCAGGAGGTGGCCTGGGCGAAGCGCGGCCTGCGTAAGCGGGGCGATGAGGTCCGGGCCTTCGCACGCACGCTGCTCTCCGAAGAGATCATCCCGTACTCGATCGCGGGCGACCTGCACTTCACCATCAACTGGTACACGGGTGCCGTGTACGCGCAGCTCGATACGGGCCTCCCCGGTGACGAGCTCGATGCGGCCGAGGTGCGCGCTCTCTTCGAGGGGCGCCTGCGACGCACGCCGCCGAGCCCCTCGCTGATGGTTGCGTACGCCGTGGGCGCCACGCGCTGGCAGAAGCGCGACACGTATCGCGAGCGTCGCAAGGCCGTCTATCGCCGCGAAGGCGCCGCGTACTACGCGTCGCACCGGTTCGTGCGCTGGGCCGATGCCGAGTCGGCGCAGCGTAAGGCGGCGCAGCTGATCTCGCTGGGAGAGGCCACCTCGCGATCGGCCCTCGCGATCATCGAGCACGAGTACCACGACCTCGTGGCGTGGCTTGCGCTGCAGGGCACGCGTGACCTGCAGGCGACCGCCTCTGCGCTGCTGCTCGCGGCGCTCCAGGGCACGCGCGTCGACCTGCCCGGGTTCTCGGCGGGGCCCGAGGCCCTTGGCTCGCGCGGCGAAACGGTGCGGCTCGGGAAGTCGTTCCTGCCCAAGTTCCTCCGCAACCGGTACGCGCGCCAGCACGCGGGGAGCGTCATCCGCGAGGAGGCCGTCGCGCTCGAGGAGCTGATGGCGTTCGGCGTGCGCTGGCGTAACGAGCCGACGCCGCCCGATGCGCTGCTCGCGCGCTTCGACGAGCAGCGACTTACCGGGCGACGCCTGGCGGCCGATGCGCTCGGACCTGTCTTCCGTGCGGTTGCCGATGGCATCGGGGATCGTGCGGTGGCCGACCGGCTGACGCGTGCCGGCAGCGGTAACGTCGTTACCCTCTCCGACGCAGCGCTTCAGCGGCTCGGCGTCGACGAGGCCGGCCTGCGGCCCTACTTCGTTCCCGGTTCGCAGCTCATCGATCTGCGCGGCTCCGCCGTGGCGACAGAGATCGAGCGCGCGTTCCGTGGCGCCGCCATCGGATCGCGCGGTCGCGTGGAGATCGAGGCACTCGAGCTCGACCTGCGCACGTACCGGATGAGCGGTCGGTTGCGCGTCGTGCACGAAGACTCCTGGGGCACGCTCGAGACGTTGTTCAGGTAGCCGTCCACGAACACGTGGATCTTGGATCTCGACTTTCGGTCCGTACGCTGGGACCGAGTCTCAGGGGATGCCGAATCGGGGTGGGGCATCCGCGTACTTCGAGGTCCTATGCGCACGAAGACGAACGGCGTATACGCGTTCCTGGTTGCCCTCTTGGGGCTGTTGATGGTGGCGCCGGAGCCCGCGGACGCCCGCGGCCGGTTCTGCCTGCCGCGACCGCCGCGGTGTCGCCGTCCGCCACCGCCGCCGCCGCCGTGTCCGCCCAAGCCCTGCCCGCCGAAGCCGTGTCCGCCGGGGATGGAGCGTGCGGGTGTTGCCCAGGGCCCCGCGCCCATGACGCCGCCGGTGACGGCCGATGCGCCGGCGACCGACGACATGGCGCCGATGACCCCGATGACGCCGGTCGAGCCCGCGGCCGCGCCGCCGCGGACGGTCCCCGCGCCCACGCCCGGCGAGGTGCCGGCCCAGGTCAAGGAAGGCCTGCGCTCCATCGACGACGAAGTCTGGCTCAAGGCGTTCGCCGACGAGGTCAAGACGCTCACCGAGCAGGAGCGTACGAGCCGGGCCCGCGCGGAGGCCGCGCGGGAGACGCTGCGCCTCAGCCAGGGCGATCTCGCGAACGCGCGCCGGGAGGCCGCCACCGCACAGACCGCGTTCCGTGCGACGAACGCCGAGCTCGCGCAGGCCGAGCGCGACGAGCGCCAAGCGCGCATCGTGGAAGCGCGCGCGCGCGCCGAGCAGGACAGGCGTGTCCGCGATCTGGAGGCCCGCGAGCAGGAGCTCGTCGATCGCGCCGATCGACTCAAGGGCATCATGGCGGCGAAGCGCCGCAAGGCGACCGCCAAGGACGACGCGGCGAAGGCGCTCGAGGCGCGGCTGGCCGGCGTGAAGGGCGATGCCCTGAGCCGCATCCGCGCCACGCTCTCCGCCCTGCGCATCGAGGCCGGTGATCTGTGGGGCGAGGTGACGCGCCTCGAGGCCCAGATCAAGGAAGCCGAGCAGGACGCCACGAGCTTCAAGCGCCGCGCGCTCGACGTCGCCGACGTCATCGAGAAGCGCGACGCCTACGAGGGTTGGCTGGAGACGCTCTCCGCCGGAGGTCGCGGACTGATCCAGCCTGCGTACGACGCGATGCGCGCGTCGCACAAGGCGCTCTCCGACGCATTCCTCGACGCGGAGGCCAAGAGCGTTGCGGTAAAGGACACACGCACGCGACTCGAGTCGTCACGCGAAGCGCGCGATGCGGTCGCGACGTACCTCGCCAAGCTCGAGACCTCGCTGCGCGAAGCCGAGCGTCAAGCAGCGGAAGCGACCGAGGACGCGAACAACGCGCGCGAGCGCCTCGTTGCGTTCGAGACGTCGCTCAAGACCCAGGAGGTCATTCCCTACAGCGTCACGAACAAGCTGCGCTTCACGATCAACATGTACACCGGCGCGGTCTACGCCGAGCTGGATACGACCGTGCCGGGCCTGACGTGGGACCGCACGGACACCGCACGCCTGTTCCGCGGCGCGCAGCGCCGCGCGCCGGTGGACGCCCTGCTGCTCGCGGCCGTTGCGGCGAAGGGCAGCGACGTCGACGTCGGCGACGACTACGCCGCGCGTCGCGTTGCCGTCCAGGCCAAGAACGGGGACGAGGTCTTCTACGCCTCGCGGCGCTTCGTGCGCTGGGCCCGCGGCACGTCGTTCGTTCGCTACGCCTCGGATCTGCTCGACAGCGGCGGCGATGCCGCGGTGCGCGAGGTGAAGGAGCAGATCCTGCTCGAGTACGCGGACATCCTCGCGTGGCTGAAGCTGCAGGGGAACGCGTCCATCCAGACCATGGCGCCGCGCATCCTCGCGGCGGTCATCAACGGCGATGCCAAGCTCGAGTACGCCCAGGTCGAGATGGGCAAGGACAGCGTGCAGCACAGCGTCAAGGCGCGTGCGGCCGGGCGCTCCTTCCTGCCGGCGGCGCTGCAGAGCGAGGTGCTGGCGACCTACGGCAGCCGCCTCTCCCCGCGCCCCAGCGAGGGCGCCCACGCCCATCTGGGCTACTGGCTTCGGTGGAAGGGCGCCAAGGCGCGGCCCGCGGACCTGCTCCGGAACTACAGCTGGCAGCGGATGGCCGGTCGCACGGACGCGACGCGCTACCTGCAGCCCGTGATGCTCGAGGCGGCCAAGGGCGTCACCGACAAGCGCCTGGCGGCGCTCGTCGGGTCGATCACGGCGCGCGACGGGGTGTTCGCCGACGAGCGCACGGTCGGGCGCATCGTGACGCGGCTCGGGGTCTCGGATGCGGATCTGCGCAGCGGCTACCTGCCCGGTTCGCAGCTCGTCGTCCTGACGGCCTCGCCGCTCGCGCGGCGCGTCGAGCGCTTCTTCGCGGGCGCGGCGCTGGGCAACCAGGGGCGCGTGAGCGTCGAGCTGCTCGAGTTCGATCTGAACGCGTACCGGTTGACCGGCACGCTGACCGTCACGCACGAGCACTCGTGGGGCTCGCGTGGCGCACTGATCGCGCGACGCTAGCGGCGCGGCCGGAAGCCGAAGCCGAACGGCCTCGGCGCCTGCCGACGACCTCCGCTGTCCTTGGGTCAGGACAGCGGGAGGTCGTGGGGGAGACGCCCGGGGCGGCCTAGCGCCGACTCAGGTTGAAGGGCGTGTAGCCGTCGGTGTCGTTGCCGGAGCGCCCCTGCAGCTTGCCGTTCACGATCTGCGCGACGCCCTGGTCGAGGGTCGTCTGGATGGGGTTGCCGTTGACCGTCAGGGTCTTGCGCGTGCCCCGGAACAGCAGCTGGTTGTTCTGCACCTTGCCGACGAAGTCCTCCACCAGGTGGATGTTCGCGACGCCCTGGTTGGTGCGCATCTGGGCGCGGGCTTCGGCGCGGATGCGGTACGAGCCGTCCTGCTGGCGCTGGATCTGGATCACCATCGGGTAGGTCAGCTTCGAGCCGTCGTCCATGGTCTCCTGGACGTTCCCGCCCCAGGTGCCCGCGAAGCCCGCACTCTGCGTACCGGCGCCCGGACCCGGGCCGGTCGACACGCCGGTGCCGCCGCCCGGCAGGGTCTGCCGGATGCCCCACTTGTTCAGGATGTCGGGCGGCAGCGGCGCGAGCTCGGGGTTCGCCACGCCATTCGTCCACAGCGTGTAGCAGTCGATCATGTGCAGGCGGCCGTCCTTGCGTGCGTCGACGAGCTCCTTGATCCCGTACTGCAGCATCTTCTCGAACGACGCGCTGCCGTGACGCAGGCCGCCGGCGATGCCGGTGGCCTCCACCGCGATGATGTTGCCGCTCGGGAGCTCGAACACGGGGAAGCAGTGCCCGGGGATGAACGCCAGGTAGGGGCGCAGGCCCAGGTTGTTCGCCAGCGCGGCGTACAGGATGGCGAGGTCGATGCAGGTGCCCGACTTGTCGCGGATCACGTCACGCGGGTACTTGATGTTCTGCACCAGCTGCACGTCGAAGCTCATCGACTTATCGACGACGCCCGGCGGATGCTGGTACGTGAAGTCGTTGATCTGCCACAGCTCGTAGATCGCCTTGAGCACCTTGAGCGCATCCTCGTCGCTGCTCGAGGCGCCGACGCCGCCCGCGTTCTTGTTGGCCATGGCCGCGAACTGCTTGATCACGAGGTCGTCGCGGCTGACCCACGCCGCCACGAAGGGCGCGTTGTTCGTGCCCTCGTGCCACGTGCCGTAGCTCTCGCCCTGGATGAGGTTGCTGAACACGAACTCGTGGCCGCCGAGCAGCACGATGCGCGCACCTGCCGAGTCCTCGCGCTCGCGGCCCTCGATGTCCTCGTAGCGCCACTCGGCGAGCAGGTTGGCCGGCGTGTTCGACGTCAGCTTCGCGATCTCCGAACGCAGGACCGGGTAGTAGAGGCTGACGCAGGACTGCTCCGGCACGACCTCGGGGAAGCGCTGCCACGGGCTCCACTCGCTGTAGCCGTCGAGCTTGTAGCGCACCTTGAGGTTGCGGATCGTGCTCTTGCCTTCGTTCTTGAAGACGCCCTTGGCGACCCACATTGCCGCGAAGTTGGCGCCCAGACCGTAGACCTTGTAGATGGAGGTCATCAGGCGGGGCTTGGCCTGGAGCTCGTGGTTCAGGCGCGCCGGCCCGGTGCCGGCCTCGCGCTCCAGCGTGTACTCGAGCGTGCGCTTCTTGAGGTTCCAGTAGAAGTCGCTGGCCCCGGCCGGCAGCGTGTAGCGCACGTTGCCGCGGTAGATCACGCCGTCGCCCCACGGACCGACCTCGTAGAAGTGCGCGATCATGCGACCGCCCTTGCCCGGCGCGAACGTGACGAACTCCATGTTCTCGCCGATCGTGAGCGCCCACTGGCCGCCCCCGTTGTTGCGGACGCCGCCGATCTCCGTGAGCTCGAGCCGCACGGCGGAGCGCGCGTCCTCGTAGGTCGCCGTGGCGTCGGCCGGCTCCGAGTTGCTGCGGCGCGAGCTGAAGTCACGCAGGAACTGCTGGGCGTTCGGGAAGTTCGCCTTGAGGACGCCGTACTGCGGGCGGCTCATGCGCATCAGGAGCCGCGCCCGCCCATCGCCGTTGGGCATGAGCTCGACGTCCATCGTGATCCGGACCGTCCCGGCGTCCGGCTCCTCGGCAGTGGCGCCGGGCAGGCCGAGCAGCATCGTCGAGACGCAGACGAGAAACAGCAGAGGCAGGCGGTGCATCAGGATCTCCCCACCCGGCGGGATGCCGGGCTGAGGCTGAGGGTGCCAGATGGGGGAGCGCCGGGGAAGCCTGTCCGAACGGCCCGGAAAACAGGCGTCCAGGGCTTGTTGATAAGTAAGTACTTACTTATTATGAGCCCATGTCCACCCGGGTACGCAAGCCCGCCGCGACGCGGCGCCGGGAGATCGCGGAAGCAGCGCTCGACATCATCGGGCGCCAAGGCCTGCCGGCACTCAGCACCGCGACGCTCGCGGCGTCCGTGGGCCTCACGAGTGGTGCGCTCTTCCGGCACTTCGACTCGCGCGCGGCGATCCTCGACGAAGCCGTCCGCGTAGGGCTGCGGAAGCTGGAGGCCACGTTTCCGGAGGACAGCCTCCCCCCTCTCGAGCGCCTGAGGCAGCTCGCGCTCGCACGCATCCAGCTGCTCTCTGCGGAGCCGGGCCTCGCCTGGCTGCTCAGATCCGAGCAGGCCTTCCTGAGCCTGCCCCCCGATGCCGTCGAGCGACTGCGCAGCATGATCCGGAGGTCGCGCGCGTACCTGCGCGGTGCGCTCGCGGACGCGCAAGCGCTCGGCGCGATCCGCAGCGATGTCGACCTCGACGTCCTGCTGCTGACGTTCACCTCCGCCGTGCACGCCTTGATCGGGGCACCGGGCCTGCAAGGTCGCGCGGCGAAGTCAATCGATCCCGACCACGCGTTGGGCGGGATCTTCGAGCTGCTCTCGACACGTGGGCACTGATCCAGGAGACGCACCCATGCAGGCAACGGAGATCACCAAGGAGACACCGGTCGGCAAGCTGGCGGCGGAGGCCCCCGCCACCACGCGTGTGTTCGCGCGGCACGGCATCGACTACTGCTGCGGCGGCGGCGTGGCACTCGGCGCGGCGTGCGAAGCGCGCGGCGTCGCGTTCGACGGCGTCCTCGCCGAGCTCACCGACGAGCTGACCGCGAAGGACACGGACCTCAAGAGCTGGGTCGGTGCGCCGCTGGAGGAGCTGATCGACCACATCATCGAAGCCTTCCATCGACCGCTCGAAGAAGAGCTGCCGCGGATCGATGGCATGCTGCGCAAGGTCTTCGAGGTGCACGGTGACAAGGACCCGGAGCGCCTGGCCGAGCTCGTGAACACGTTCAGCGCGCTCAAGGCCGAGCTCGAGCAACACATGCTCAAGGAAGAGCGCATCCTCTTCCCGTTGATTCGCCAAGGGCAGGGCGCCATGGCGGGCGGCCCCGTTCACGTGATGCGGCTGGAGCACGATGGGGCAGGCGAGGCAATCGCCCGGCTGCGTGCGTTGACGGACGACTTCACGCCGCCCGCCGAGGCGTGCACCACCTGGCGTGCGCTGTATCACGCGCTGGCCGAGTTCGAAGAGGCCATGCACACGCACATCCACCTCGAGAACAACGTGCTGTTCCCGAGCGCGCTGGGAGCTTGAGCGCTTCGATTCGAGCGCGCGTGCTGGTGAGAAAGGAGCTTCGGGGAGAGCCGATGAGGCAGGTAGCAGGAGGCGTACCGGGAGAGATGGGAGAGAACGGCCCTCGGTTGCATCGGTGTCTCCCCCCGAAGCTCGAGATCGAAGTGGGGGAAAGCGAGGCGCCGCGCAGGCGCGGCGCGCTCGGGTAGGGGAGGCTCGCTTCGAGCCGTGGCTAGGCTTCGGTCGCGGTCGTCGTGAGCGCGGCCTTCGGAGACGCTGCGTCCTCCGGGGGGCCCGCCGTGCTCTGCATCGGCCAGAACATGATGGCCAGAAGCAGGGCGCATGCCGTGACGACCAGCGACTCGCCCGTCAGGATGGGTCGGCGCATCGTTGATCTCCAAGTGGTGTGTGTCTGCGCGGCCACGTGCCGCGCTCACTTCACCTTTGGGGATCTGCGCCGCGGGATTTCACGGCCGCCACGCATTCGTCGATCGAGAGGATCTCGCGGCGGTAGCCCCACGTGTCTGCGGGGATCTTCGCGAGCGTGGTCTCGAAGCGATCCAGCGCCCCCGGGGGCAGGGGCTCGCCGCGCATCGCCTGGAGCGCGATCAGCTGGACCTCGTCGCTCGGCGTCTCCGCGGCATCCAGCCGGTCCATGAGCGAGTCGTGCGCGTCCGGCTCGTCATCCGGGGCGAGGAGCTCGTGGAACGAACGCGCAAGCGGATCGACCTCGTCGCCATGCCCGCCGGCGGTCGCCTGCGCGCAGGCCTCCGCCACGCAGTCGGTGGCGAGCTCCTGGTCGTCATGCCGCCACGCGATCGCCGCCTCCTGAAGCAGCACGCGCCCCAGAAAGGGCGCGTGCCCGAGATCCCGGACGGCGTCGAGCAGCTCCGGGTCGCGGGGCGGCAGCTCGCCCTTCGCGTACGCGATGGCGCGCAGGTCGTGCTCGACGCGCGCGATGATCTGCGCATTTCGGCGTTCCGTCGCGACGTGCAGGAGCTCCGTGGCGATCCGCTGCGCGTCCTCGAGCCGGAAGAGCAGCATGCGCGTGTAGAGGACGTTCGCCAGGATGCTCATGCGCGCGCCTTCGGTCGGCGCCAGCTCGAGCTGGCGGTCGAAGAGCTCGGCGGCTTCCTCGAACCGGGTCTGCAGCAGCCGCACCCAGGCCCATGCAGAGACCGCCGCGATCCGCTCCGCGGCGTCGGGCGGTCCGTGCAGCGCGCGCACGCGCGCCTCCTGCTCCTCGGGCGGTAGCCGGCGCATGAGGTAGTTCCGCACCATCTCATCCAGCACGAAGTGCGGCTCGTCCCGGAACGCGTCACGGTCCGTCGGCAGGGCGTCCCATGCCCGCGCCCCTTTGCCGCGCATCGTCAGCAGCGCGGCGCGTGCGATCTGCTCCAGCGACCGCCGCTTCGCCTGGGGGAGGCGTGAGCGTTCGACGAGCATGAGCGCGCGCTCGATGGCCTCCTCGCGAGACTGAGGGATGGAGGCCCGGAGGAGGACCACGAGGAGTCCGTACTCGGTTCCCGCAGGCGGGTTCGTGCGCAGCCCCAGCTCGCAGACGCGCACGCAGGCGGCGAGGGACGCGCCGCGGAACGCGTGTCGGGCGGCGTACATCGCCTCGGCCGGCACCTCGACGTCGCGACCTGCGCGGATCAGGAGCTCGAGGCGTCCCGGATGCCCCCCGCGCCAGGCGTTGGCCAGCCGCCCGGCGTAGTCGGCCGCGCGTGCCGGCAGCGGGACGGCCGTGCCGAGGGGAGTGAGCGCGTAGGCGCCTGCGTTCGTGATCCGGAGGATGCCCGCCTCGACGAGCGCGGCCAGCTGGCGCTCCACCTCCGTTACCTCGAGCCGGGCGGCCTCCGCGAGCATCGCGGCCGTGACGGGCGCCGGGACGACGCGCACGTAGGGCAAGAGGGGCCGCGCGCCCTCGGGCACGGTCGGCTGCGCGGGCGGGATGCGCGGGTGGAAGCCGGCGCGCAGCTCCTCGAGCTCCGCGCGCCCGATGTGGTAGCCGTCGGCCTCCCAGCGACCGAGGCGCGCGCGCTCCCACGCGTCGAGCTCGGCCTGGACGTCCCGCGCCTCCCCCGTGGTGCGACGCCACAGCTCGCGCGCGGCGTCCGAGGGAATGTGGAAGACGCGCTCGTGTCCGCGGAACACGGCCGCGACGCCTGCCTCGCTTCCGGCCGAGACGGCCGGATGGCCGAGGCCCGCGCGGGCGGGCTCGAACTGCGCATGCGCCAGGCGCGCGCTCTCGGGGCGCTCGAACGGTGAGGGCTGCAGGAGCGGAGCGAGCAGCGGGCGCGCGGCATCCGGCACCCGCTCGTCGGCCAGCCAGTCGTCCACTTGCTCGCGCGTGAGACCCCGCTTCGCCATGAGGGTGGTGGGGGTGTGGCCCGCGTCGTAGAGCTTCTTGCCCGTCAAGGCCTCGTAGGCCATGAGCCCGACAGCGTGCAGGTCGGAGCGCTCATCCGGCACCTCGCCGTTCGCGACCTCGGGCGCCATGTAGGACGGCGTACCGATCAGCGGCGTGCTCGCGCTCGGCTTCGGCACCCCGCTGATGCCCAGGTCGAGCATCGTCGGCAGCCCCTCCTCGCTGACGAGTACGTTGCCCGGCTTCAGGTCCTTGTGAACCATGCCCCGCGCGTGGATGCGGGCGAGGGTCTCGAGCAAGGCCGCGGTGGTGCGGCGCACGGACTCCCACGGCATCGGGCCGAGCGCCGGTCCGAAAGGCCGCCCTTCGACCATCTCCATCACGAGGCAGTAGCCGAGCTGCGCGTCGGGGCCGTCGTCGATGAGGCGGACGACGCCGGGCAGCCTCAGCAGACGTAGCGAAGCCAGCTCGCTGCGAACGGCCTTCGCGGCCCGATGGCGCCGGAGGATCTTGACCGCCACCGGGCGCTCCCGGAACTGGTCGAGGCCCGCATACACCGCGCCGGTGGCGCCCCGGCCGATCACCAGGCCCAGCGCGTACTGCCCGAACAGCAGGTGGCCGGTCAGATCGGGACGCGGCGCGTCCGCGGCGTGGAGGTGCGTCAGGAGGGTGGCGTGCCCGGGCGGCTCCAGGAACCCGTCGTCCACGTCGTTCGCGAGGAGGCGCTTCACGGCCTCGATGACGGCGGCATCGCCGTCGGCCATGCGCTCGAGGAACGCCTCCCGCTTCACGGGCGGCTGCATGCGCGTCTGGAGGAAGAGCCGTTCGACGAGATCCCAGTCGAGCGAGTCTTCGTCTTCAGTCACCCAGCCGGCTCCGCAGCCACGCGCGGGCGAAGGCGAGCTTGTCGTCGACCCACGTCGTGGAGCGGCCCATGATCTCAGCGATCTGCTTCGTCGTCACCTTGCCGAAGAACTTCAGCTCGATGACCTGCGCGGCCTCGGGGTTGATCTCGTCCAGCTTCTCGAGCGCATGGTGCAGGTCGAGGATGTCGACCTGGATCCCCTCGCCGGCGAACGTGATCCCCTCGTAGCCTTCGCGCTCGCGGTCGCCGCCTCGCTTCTGCGAGTTCTTGCGGCGGGCGTAGTCGATCAGCACGTGCCGCATGACCTTGGCGCAGAAGCCCAGGAAGTGCGCGCTGTCGAGGAAGTGGCGCCGGCCGGAGTGCATGAGCTTCAGGTAGAGCTCGCCCAGCAGGTCCGACGGGGAGAGCGTGATGCCCTTGGGCTGGCCGCGCATGTGACGGGCAGCGCGCCGGTAGAGGTCCTCGTAGAGGAGCTGGAATACGGCGTTCTTGGCCTCCTCGTCGCCCTGTTCCATGCGCTCGAAGAGGTCAGCCAGCATGCGGGCGAGCTCGTCGTCCGGTTCTCCTGTCTCGCGTCGATCGTCCATCGACTGCCGCTGCTCCCCTGCCTCGAACCCAACCCCGCCAGTGGCCCACCGTAGGCCGATCCGGCGGCTTTGCCAGGGGCTGCGGGGGCTCCAGGCCGCGAGGGGAATTTTCCGCGAAAAAGTGCGGGGATTCTTCCGCCCATTTCCGTACTCCCCAGTGTGTGGGCGGGACGGCGACGTTCCGCTTTCAGAAGGTCAGTGCACATCGAGTTACCGCCGTGTCGCTGTCGTTCTGCCCCACGGGCCCCCTGCCCGGGGGCAGGGGTCCCTGGGAGAGCCCGGGGCCCCGGCGCTTGACCCTCTCCGCCCGTCCCCTTCTCCTGCGGGCGTGGATCTCGTCTTCGACCTCACCGAGGGCCCGGATATCGGGCGCCGCCTGCGCTTCGTGGGACACGGCACGTACGTGCTCGGCCGGGCGGGGGACCCGGATGCGGACCTCCAGCTGCCCACGGATGCCCGCATGAGCCGGCGCCACGCCGAGGTCGACTTCGGCCCCGAGGGCTGCCACATCCGCTTGCTCACCGGGACCGGCTCGCTCGAGATCGACGGCCAGCGGGTGGAGGCCGCTCCGCTCCGATCGGGCAGCGTGCTGCGGATGGGGGCCACGTCCATGACCGTGCGGTTCACGGAGGCGAGCCCCGCGGTGCGTGAGAATGCGCTGCCGCGCCGGCGCCTCGAGGCGTTCGAGCTCGAGGATGAGCTGGGCCGGGGCGCCATGGGCTGCGTGTACGCCGCCCGCGACCGCGCGACTGGCGAGGCCGTCGCGATCAAGCGCTTCGAGCCCGACCTCTCCTGGGCGGGGGAGGATGCGGACCTGCGCACGTCGGCGAACGAGCGGGCGGTCGGTTACTTCCTGCGCGAGATGGAGCTCTCTGCCGTGCTCGAGCACCCGCACATCGTGCGGACGCTCGGGATCGGCCGCGAGAAGGAGGAGCTCTTCCTCGTGATGGAGCGGATCGAGGGCTGCACGCTCATGGAACGCGTGCGCATCCACGGCGTGCTCGACATGCCGCTGCTGCTGAAGGTCGCT
Source organism: Planctomycetota bacterium (assembly GCA_030066775.1). Taxonomy (GTDB): domain Bacteria; phylum Planctomycetota; class PLA2; order PLA2; family JAEUHO01; genus JASJAY01. The sequence continues at coordinate 11,249 of JASJAY010000043.1, read as the reverse complement.
CGCGCGCTGCTCGACGCGCTCACGTACGCGCACGCGAAGGGCATCATCCATCGCGACGTCTGCCCCTCGAACCTGCTGCTCGCCGAGGACCCGGAGGGGCGGATCACGCCGAAGCTCGGCGACTTCGGCATCGGCAAGAGCATGGCGGCCGGGGTGAGCGCGGCGCTGACGCGCACGGGTGAGGCGCGGGGCAAGGAGCACTTCATGGCGCCCGAGTGCCTGCGCGATGCGAAGCGCGCCACGGAGGCGGTGGACGTCTTCAGCGCCGGCGCGACGCTCTACTACGCACTGACCGGCAAGCCCTGGTTCGGGGACAACCGCAAGCACCGCTGGGCGGACCTGGCCCGTGGCACCGGATTGCTGGCCCCGCTTCGCGAGGTGAACCCCGACGTGCCCGAGGCGATCGCCGCCGTGATCGAGAAGGCGCTGGCGCCGCGCATCGAGGATCGCTACACGTCGGCGCGCGAGGTCCGCGACGCCCTCGATGCAGCGGCGGCGGCGCTCGCGGGAGCGGACGACAAGTGAGTCTCTGGAAGCCGACGCAGTGGACGATGATCCAGGGTCTCGCCAACCGCGAGGACCCCGAGGCGTATCGGCGGGCCTGGGAACATCTCTTCGAGCGCTACCGCGTGCTCTTCGTGCGCTATGCGGGCTGGTGCCTGCGGCGCATGGGGGGGCAGACGCTGGCGGCGAACGAGGCCGAGGAGGTCGTCGACGCCTTCCTCGCCGACTGCCTGGAGAAGGACTGGCTCTCACGCGCGCGGCGCGACAAGGGGCAGTTCCGCACGTTCGCGCGGACCGTGCTGGCGCGCTACGCGCGCGACTGGATGGACCGACGCAAGGCCAAGAAGCGCATGCCCGAGAGCGGTCCGCCCGCCCACGTGGACGACCTGGCGGCGATGGTCGGCGCGGCCGAGGCCGAGTCCATCGAGGAGGAGATGGACCGCGAGTGGACCGAGCACCTCATCGCGCTCGCCCTGGCCGCCACGCGCGGACGCAGTCGCAAGAACGCCATCGCGATCGAGGCCCTCATGGCGACCCCGGACGCGGACCGGGCCGTGCTCGCGGCCAAGCTCGAGGTGCAGGAACGCCAGGTGCCCGTGAACCTGCACCGCGCGCGGCGCATGTTCGCCGAGGAGCTCTGGGAGCAGGTCAAGGAGACCTGCTCGACGTCGGACGACTTCCTCCAGGAGCGCAGCGCCCTCCGCCCCTGGCTCGAGCACTACCTCGATCCCGAGACCTCCCGGTCGCTCTACGGTGACCCCACCGAGACCTAGGTCGCGTGTCGTGAAGGCGCGCCCCGCCCCCGCGCCGTACCCTCGGTGCCCTTGGAGGAAGCCATGCGCCGACTGCTGCCGCTCTTCGTGATCGTCCTGACCCTCGCCCTCGCGGCGCCGGCTCACGCCGAGGAGGAGAAGCCCGCGCCGGAGGCCAAGAAGCCGGCCGAGAAGCTCGTGCTGCCGAGCTACAGCGCCGAAGACATGATCTGCCAGAGCACCGATCTGCCGAAGGGCTGGGCGCTCTGTCCCAAGGACGAGACCCTGCCGGCCGTCGTCGTCTCCGAGGACGCGCTGATGATGCTGGGTGTCGGCGTCGGTTACGACGAGGAGACGCTCTTCGTCGAGTCGCGCGCGATCCGCAAGGACAAGCAGCTCGCGACGATGGCGATCGTCGACGTGGACGCGAGCCCGCAGACGTTCCGCAAGGCGCTGACGGCCAAGGCCGAGACGAACAAGTGGCACGTCAAGGAGCTCGGCTCGCCCATGCGCCTGCTCGTCGTGTGGGGCTCGAGCGAAGAGACGGCGAAGAACATGCTCGCTTGGCAGAACGAGCTGGCCGTGCAGCGCCTGGCCGAGGCGGCGTGGATCAAGCTCCTCGAGCGCTCGGTCGATGGCTTCGACGCGGCGCAGAAGCTCCTCGGCGGAGCGAAGGCGATCGAGCCGCGCGCCGGCATCGTTGGCGCGATCCAGGGCTTCCTGCTCCAGCGCCAGGCGCCGGCGCAGTCGTTGGCGGAGTGGCGGCATGCGCTGAAGAAGGATGTGCCGGCGCCGCCGCGCGGCAAGCTCAAGGTCCGGGTCGCCTTCGAGGCCGCGCAGGTCATGCTCACGATGACGGGGACGGGCGCGCTCGAGGGCGACGTCTATCCCGAGACGGCCGCGATCCTCGAGACGGCAGTCGCGAACGAGGCGGTCCTCGACCTCACGCCGGGCGGCCGCGAGGCCTTCTGGGCGTTCGGCAACCGCTACAACCTCGCCTGTACCTACGCGCGCATGGGCAAGGTCGAGGAGGCGCTGAAGGTGCTGCGCGAGACCTGGGTCTACGCGAAGAAGCACCTGACCGCCGAAGGCTACGTCCAGCAGTATCGGCACATGGTCAGCACGGATCCGGACATGGATCCGCTGAAGGAGACCGAGGGCTACAAGAAGCTCCTCGCCGAGTTCGATCCCGAGAAGGGCACCGACGGCTAGCGCGGTCGCGCCGCGTCCGAGGCCGCACCCGGGAAGGTTCCCGGGGAAGCCGGCCGCGGGGGTACGGTCGCGCCCCTATGAGCCAAGGCGGATCGATTCTCGTGCGTGGCGGCCGTGTCGTGAGCACCGACGAGGTGCGCGAGGCGGACGTTCTCATCCATCGCGGCGTGGTGAAGGCGGTCGGGGAGGACCTCACGGTCCCCAAGGGCACGCCGGTGGTGGGGGCGGGCGGCATGCTCGTGTTCCCCGGCATCGTGGACTCGCAGGTCCACTTCCGTGAGCCGGGCAACGAGCACAAGGAAGACCTCGCATCGGGCTCGCTCGCCGCGATCGCCGGCGGCGTCACCTCCTTCTGCGAGATGCCCAACACGAAGCCGGCGACCACCAACCCCGAGGCGCTCGAAGACAAGCTGTCGCGCGCGTCCGGGCGGTGCTGGTCGGACCACTCGTTCTTCCTCGGCGCCACCGCCGAGAACGCGGACCAGCTCGGCGAGTGGGAGGGCGCGCCCGGTTGCGCCGGCATCAAGGTCTTCATGGGCTCGTCCACGGGCAACCTGCTGGTGCCCGATGACGAGACGCTCGAGCGCGTGCTGCGCTCGGGGTCGCGCCGCGTGGCGATCCACTCCGAGGACGAGTATCGGCTCAAGGAGCGCTACGACGCGATCGAGCCGGGCACCCACGTGCGCGAGCATCCGAACGTCCGGGACGTCGAATCCGCGGTCAAGTCCACGACGCGCCTGCTCAACCTGGTCGAGAAGACGGGCCGCAAGATCCACCTCTTGCACGTCAGCACGGCCGAGGAGATCGCGCTCTTGCGCGAGCGCGATCTCGGCGAGCTGGTGACGGCCGAGCTCACGCCCAATCACCTCTTCCTCGAGGCACCCAACTGCTACGACGACTACGGGGCGAAGGCGGCGATGAACCCGCCCGTGCGCGACAAGCGCCACCAGGACGTCCTGCGCGAAGCGCTGGCGGACGGCACCATCGCGTGCATCGGCAGCGACCACGCGCCGCACACGCTCGAGGAGAAGGCCCGCCCGTATCCGACCTGCCCGTCGGGCATCCCGGGCGTGCAGACGATCCTGCCGCTGTTGCTCACCGCCGTGCGCGACGGCTGGCTCTCGCTCGAGGACGTGGTGCGCGTCGGCTGCGCCGGCGGGGCGCTCGTCTACGGGATGGAGGGCAAGGGCAGCCTCGAGCCGGGTGCCGACGGCGATGTCGTCATCGTGGACCCGGAGATCCGGGAGCCGATCCGCCTCGAGTGGCTCCGGAGCCGCGCCGGGTACAGCCCGTACGAGGGCTGGACGGCGGCGGGGTGGCCGGTCGTGACGATCCTGCGTGGCGAGGTCGCCTACCGGGATCATCAGACCGTCGGCGAGCCGCGTGGCCGCCCGCTCCGCTACGCGTGAGGATTCAATGAGCAACGACGCTCCCGCGAAGATCGGCCTCGTCACGGTCTCCGATCGCGCGAGCCGCGGTGAATACGAGGACCGAGGTGGTCCGGCCATGAAGGCCTGCCTCGCGGAGTTCCTCAGCACGCCGTTCGAGGCGCTGTCGCGCATCGTTCCCGACGAGCAGCCGCTCATCGAGGCCGTGCTCAAGGAGCTCACGCTCCAGGGGTGCTCGCTGATCGTCACCACCGGCGGCACCGGGCCGGCGCGACGCGACGTGACGGTCGAGGCCACCGAGGCCGTCTGCCAGAAGATGATGCCGGGCTTCGGCGAGCTGATGCGCCAGGTCAGCCTCGAGAAGGTGCCGACGGCGATCCTCTCGCGGCAGGAGGCGGGCATCCACTTCCCCGAGGAAGGGCCGGGTGCGTTGATCGTCAACCTGCCCGGATCGCCGAAAGCGATCCGCGAGTGCCTGATCGCCGTGTTCCCCGCGATTCCCTACTGCGTCGATCTGATCGAGGGCCCGTACCTCGAGACGAACGAGGACGTGGTCGTCGCGTTCCGACCGAAGAAGAAGTAGCCATGCCCCGCAGCGCCGAGCTCCAGCGCCTGATCGACGGCCTTGCCCTCTTCCCCGACTGGGAGGAGCGCTACCGGGCGATCATCGACCTGGGCAAGCGGCTGGAGCCGCTGTCCGACGAGGAGCACAGCGAGACCAACCGCGTCCGCGGCTGCGTCAGCCAGGTGTGGCTCGTCGAGGACGAGCCCGAGCAGGATCCCGTGCGGATGCACTTCCGCGCCGACAGCGACAGCTTCATCGTCAAGGGGCTGATCGGCATCCTGCTCTCGATGTACGACGGCCAGCCGCCCGAGGCCATCGTCGAGATGGACAGCATGAAGGTCTTCGGCGAGCTGGGCCTCGATCGGCACCTCTCGCCCCTGCGCAGCAACGGGCTCTTCAGCATCGATCGCGAGATCAAGAAGCGCGCCGCAGCGCGCGTCGCCTGAGCGTCACTCGAACGTCCGCTCGTAGCGTTCCCGCGCGTCGCGTCGAGACTCGCCTCCCGGCATCGCGGCGTTGAACAAGCGCCACGCGGCGATCGCGGTGCCGAACGCCACCGCGCAGAGGATGTAGGCACCGACCCGATCCCAGGGCCAGCTCGTTGTCGCCAGCGCCCCGAGCGCGCACACGGTGAGCAGGATGGCACAGAACAGCAGGATGAAAGCCCAGCGCTCGAGCTCGGGTCGGTGGACCGGCTTGGTGCGCTCGCGCTCGCGCAGCGGCGTGCGCTGCACGTCGGGCGCCGGGTCGGGGTCCGCGGCCACGCTCACTCGAACACCGCCGCCGTCCGGTCGGTCTGACGCTCGAGGTGTCGCGCGCGACTCAGCTCCCGCCGACCGCCTGCGATGCCCGCGAATCCGTTCACGATGAGCAGCACGGCCACGACGGGCCAGCCGACGATCAGGGCGACGAATCCGCCCATTAGGAGCACACGTCCGAACCGGATGCCGGCACGGCCGATCTGGTCCAACCACGCCGCGTCGTAGGTGCGCTTCAATCGAACACCTTCTCGTCGATCAACCGCTGGCTCTGCTCGTAGTCGCCGCGGCGCTTGGCGAGCTTGAGCTCGTCGATGCCGCGCGAGATCTGCTGCATCCCGACCAACACCATGACGATCGTGCCCGCGATCCACGTGAACCGGTCGCCCGTAGGTTCAATCAGCGCTACGGTCGGGAAGAAGGCCATCGCGAACACCCCGAGCGCGATATGGAACCGCCCGCGACGAAGGCGCGCCTTGGCCGAGAGACCCGTGCGGACCTCGCGCGTCCGGAAGCTCGAACGCTCCAGGGCGGGATGCTGCTCGGAGGGGGACTCGGCCAACGCGCGCTTCCTCGTCTCGGACCCGTTCCAGGGTAGAGGCGCGCCGGGGGCCCGGGAAGGCCGCTACTTCTTGAGGCTGACGGAGACCAGCTCCGTGGTCGTGGTCATTGCGCCCATGCTGCCCGTGGAGTAGACGGTGCTCGCGGGCCCGTCGTTGGTCATGAGCTGCGTGCGCTTCATCGCGCCCATGCCGGGCACGTCGACCGACATCACGAGCTCCCGGCACTCGAAGGTGGTCGTGCCGACCGTCTTCTTGACCGAGAGCTTGGTGACCGTGCCCTTGACGGCCATCTTGCGGCCTTCCATGACCTCGTTCATCTCGTAGCGCAGCACGCCCAGCTTCTCGTGCACCCAGAAGGTCATCGTCTCGCGCTTCCTGTCCTCGATCTTCGTGCCGATGATCTTCTTGCACGTGTAGTCGGTGCCCGCGACCTTCACGACCTCGCTGCCGGCGTCCTTCGTCTCGAACTTGACGTTCTTCTTGCGCGGCTCCTGCGTGACGCTGCCCGGGAGCCACTGGCCGTTGGGCAGCTTCGTCTCGTTCTTCACGTGGTAGTGCGTCTCGGTGACCTTGACCAGCGTCGAGCGCGTCTCCGTCACGCTGTTCATCGAGTGGCCACCCATCTGGCCCTTGGTGCTCGTGCGCGTCGTGTAGGTGGAGCCCACGGCGTACCCTTCCCACTCCGAGCCGCGTGCGCGCTTCTTCCAGGTCTCGAGCCCCCAGTCGGCGGCGGACGCGTCGGCCGGGATCAAGAGCACCAACGCGGCGAAGGCGACGAGGGCAAGGCGGATGGACATGGGGACTCCTTGGGTTCCTGGGTTCCGGGCTGCCGGACGCGCGCAGGGTACCGGCACCTGCAGGCCGTGCACGGTGCCCGCGAAGGACGCGTCTAGGACCCAGATCTTGGGTCCCGGCCCCGCGCATCTACCGCGCTGCGAGGGCGAGATCGTGGGCTATGCTCCCGCATATGCAGGGACGCGTCGTCTGGGTCACGGGAGGCGGAGGCTGGGTCGGGCAGGCCCTGCTGCCGCTGCTCCACGCGCGCGGCGCGACCGTCCTCGCCCCCCGCAGCCACGAGCTGGACATCACCGACAACCAGGCCGTCCGGGCGTTCACGCGGACCCACCGGCCGGAGGCCATCATCAACCTCGCGGCGGCGGGCCCACTGGACGACGAGCAGCGCCAGGTCCAGGTGAACGGCGAGGGTGCGAAGCACGTGGCCTACGCCGCGATGCGGCTCCACGCCCGGCTCGTGCACGTCTCCTCGGACGTCGTCCTCGACGGCCGTTCGGCGCCGTACGACGACAACGCGCCGGCCGTGCCGCTCACGTTCTACGGCCGCTCGAAGGCGTACGGCGAGGCTTCGATCCTCATGATCTACCCCCAGGCGGTGTGCGTGCGCACGTCGCTCTCATGGGATCCCGCGGCGATCGACCGCGGCACGGGCGGCTTCGCGGAGCGCCTGGCTGCGGGCGAGCCGTGCAAGCTCTTCACCGACGAGATCCGCTGCCCGCTGCCGCGTACGGTGCTGGCGGAGTGCTTGGTGCGCCTGGTCGACGTTCCCGTGAACGGCACGCTGAACGTGGCGGGCCACGAGGCGCTCTCCCGCTACCAGTTCGGCCTGATGCTCCTCCGCCACTTCCGCGTCCCCGGCATCGAGCGCGTCCAGGCGTGCAAGGCCGAGGACCTGGAGCTTCGCGGCGAACCGCGTCGCCCGCGGGACCTGACGTTGCGCGTCGGCCACGCGGAGATGCTCACGGCGCTGCCGCTGCCCGGCGTCTCGGACCTGCTCGGGACGCTGCCCAACCAGTAGGAGGGGCCCTCTGGACGCGGTGCCTGCGAGGGGTGCCGCCATCCCGAAGCGTCGCGTGGTGCGCGGGTAGAGTGAGTCCATGCCGCGCAAGAAGTCGACCACCCGCCGCTCCGCGAAGGCCAAGGAGCCCTCCGCGGCGAAGATCGGGGGCGGCCGCTTCGAGCCGATCCGCGAGATCCGCGTGCGCGGGGCCCGTGAGCACAACCTCAAGGGCGTCGACATCGACATCCCGCGCGACCGCCTCGTCGTGGTGACGGGCCTGTCGGGCTCGGGCAAGAGCTCGCTCGCCTTCGACACGGTCTTCGCCGAGGGCCAGCGCAAGTACATGGAGTCGCTCTCCGCGTACGCGCGCCAGTTCCTCGACCAGATCAAGAAGCCCGACGTGGAGAGCATCGAGGGCCTGCCGCCCACGATCGCCATCGAGCAGCGCAGCGGCGGCCACAACCCGCGCTCGACGGTGGCCACGAGCACGGAGATCTACGACTACCTGCGCCTGCTCTACGCGCGCTGCGGCCAGCCCACCTGCTGGCATCCGACGAAGACGCGCGCCGGCGTCGTCGTGGAGCGCTGCGGCCTGCCGATCGCCGCCGCGCATCCCTCCCAGATCACCGATGCGATCCTGGCGCTGCCCGCCGGCACCAAGGCGCTCGTCCTGGCGCCGATCGTCCGGGCCAAGAAGGGCCACCACAAGGAGGTCGTCGAGGACCTGGTCGGCGCCGGCTTCGTCCGCGCGCGCGTCAACGGCAAGGTCGTGGACCTGCGCGACCTCGACATGTCCGGTGAGAACCCGCTCGAGCTCGGCCGCTACCAGATGCACGACATCGAGGCGGTGGTCGACCGCGTCGTGATCAAGCCCGAGGGGCGCGAGCGCCTCGCGGACAGCGTCGAGACCGCGCTCAAGGCCGGGTCGGGCGTGATCGTCTTCCATCACCAGACGGAAGGCGGCGAGTGGGCCGACACGGTATACAGCGAGCACTACGCCTGCGCCGTGCACCCGGAGTGCGCGCTCGAAGAGCTCGAGCCGCGGCTGTTCAGCTTCAACTCGCCCCAGGGCGCGTGCCCGACGTGCCACGGCCTGGGCAGCATCCCCGAGTTCGACGAGGAACTCGTCTTCCCCGATCCCGACCGGGAGCTCATCCGCGGCGCCATCGCGCCCTGGAAGCGCAGTACGCCCGGCGGCATCTGGTGGACGCGGCGGCTGCGGCGGTTCCTGCGGAACGTGGACATCTCGCCCAGCAAGACGCTGAAGGAGCTGACGGCCGTCGAGCGGCAGATGCTCGTGGAGGGCACCACGCCGGCCCAGGCGAAGCGGTACGGCTACCGCTGGGACGGGGTGATGAACCTCCTGCGCGACTGGTTCGAGAAGACCGAGTCGCAGAGCGTGAAGGAGCTGCTGCACCGCTTCATGGGGGAGAACGACTGCCCCGACTGCCACAGCGATCGCCTGCACGACCACTCCCTGGCCGTGTTCGTCGACTCCAAGGAGCGCCTGCCAGACGACGTGATCGAGCAGCGCAAGCGGCATGGGCTCACGGCCGATCCGAAGCAGGTCAACATCTCCGACTTCACGCGGCTCTCCGTGACCGATGCGCTGCGCATCATCAACGGCCTGGAGCTGAGCGAAGCCCGCAAGCAGATCGCCGAGCCGATCCGGCGCGAGGTCAGCTCCAGGCTCGGCTTCCTCGCGTCCGTCGGGCTCGACTACCTCTCGCTCTCCCGCAAGACGAAGACGCTCTCCGGCGGTGAAGCCCAGCGCATCCGCCTGGCCACCCAGGTCGGCAGCGGCCTCGTCGGCTCCTGCTATGTGCTCGACGAGCCGACCATCGGCCTGCACGCGCGCGACAACCGCCGCTTGATCGACACGCTGCGACACCTCACCGACATCGGCAACACGGTCCTCGTCGTCGAGCACGACGAGGAGATGATCCGCGCTGCGGACCAGGTCGTGGACGTGGGCCCCGGACCGGGTGTCCACGGCGGCACGATCGTGGCCCAGGGCTCGATCGAGCAGATCTGCAAGATCCCCGCGTCGATGACGGGCAAGTACCTCTCCGGCGCGCGCGCGATCGAGACGCCGAAGAAGCGCCGCCGGGTCACGACCAAGCGCGCCGTCACCGTGAAGGGCGCGCGGGCCAACAACCTGAAGGCCATCGACGCAGTCTTCCCGCTCAGCGGCATCGTGTGCGTGACCGGCGTCTCGGGCTCCGGCAAGAGCACGCTGGTCAACGAGATCCTGCTGAAGGCCGCGCGCAAGCAGATCAACGGCACGCGCATCAAGCCGGGCGCGCACACGCGCGTGAACGGCCTGCACCAGGTGGATCGCATCGTCGAGGTGGACCAGTCGCCGATCGGACGCACGCCGCGCTCGAATCCGGCGACGTACACCAAGATGTTCGACCCGGTGCGCCAGCTCTTCGCCAAGACCCAGAAGGCGCGCGTCCGCGGCTACAGCGCCGGGCGCTTCAGCTTCAACGTCAAGGGGGGACGCTGCGAGGAGTGCCAGGGCCAGGGCATGATCCGCATCGCGATGCACTTCCTGCCCGACATCTTCGTCACCTGCGAGGCGTGCGAGGGGCATCGCTACAACAAGGAGACGCTCGAGGTCCGCTGGGCCGACAAGACCATCGCCGACGTCCTCGAGATGACCATCGAGGACGCCTGCACCTTCTTCGAGGACCACCCCAAGATCCTGCGCTGGGCAAACGCCCTACGCGACGTGGGCCTCGGCTACCTGGAGCTGGGCCAGCCGAGCACCACGCTCTCCGGCGGTGAGGCCCAGCGCGTGAAGCTCTCCGCCGAGCTCGGCAAGGGCGAGCTGCTCTCGGGTCACCTCGCGGAAGGCAACACGCTCTACATCCTCGACGAGCCCACGACCGGCCTGCACTTCGAGGACGTGCGCAAGCTCCTCGACGTGCTGCATCGCCTTGCGGACCAGGGCAACACGCTGGTCGTGATCGAGCACAACCTCGACGTGATCCAGGCCGCCGACTGGGTGATCGACCTCGGTCCCGAAGGGGGCGATGGGGGCGGCACGATCGTCGCGCAGGGAACGCCCGAGCAGGTCGCGCGCTCGGGCAAGGGCTACACCAGCGCCTACCTGGCCGATCGACTCGGGCTCCCGAAGAAGAAGGCGAAGCGCGCGCCGGCCAAGCGCCGCGCGACCGCCGCCTCCTGAGCCGCCCTGGCTGGCGCGTCCTCCGGGGCGTCCCTACGATGCGTGCGCGATGGGACGTACGCACCGGATCCGAACGCTGGGGTTCGTAATCCTGGTCTGCCTGCTCGGCTTCGGGTCGGGCGATCTCCGCGCGGACGAGGAGACGGCGTCTGGCATCGTCAGGCAGATCAACGCGGCGATGAAGGACGGGCGCGTCAAGCGCGCCGTCGCGCTGCTGGAAGGCGATCACGCCAAGGCCCTCCTGGAACACCCGCCCGGCGCCGTCGCCGCCCTGCGCGCCGTCATCGGGGGGCTCCTCTCCACGAAGTCCCCCGCATCGCGCGACCTGAACGCGCTGGCGGCCGCCACGCGGTCGCTGGCGGCGGGAGTCGCCGAAGCGGTGCCCGACTCGCTCGACCAGCGCCGCGCGGCGGCGTACGCCGCGGCCGTGCAGGCGCGTGCGCAGCTCCAGGGCGCTGCGGTGACCGCCGCCTCGCTTCGCCGGGGCGCCGAGCCGCTCGGCGCCCTGTTCAAGGAAGG
>JASJAY010000182.1 GCA_030066775.1 Planctomycetota bacterium | reverse complement strand
CGAGCGTGCGCTCCACGGGCTCAGACGGCAGGGGCTCGATGTCCGCTGGGGTCGCATCCTCCGAATCAGGCGGAAGCAGCATGTCGAGTCGCTTGCGGACGGAGGGGGCGATCAGGTCGCGTGCCCCCGCGACGGCCTCTCGCACCTCGTCCTCGTCGAGAACATCCAGCCGCTCCAGCATGTCGAGGGCGCGCCCTTGGATGTCGGCCGACTCGTGGTCGAGGGCCGCGGCGATCAACAGGGCCGCATCGACTTTGTGCTCGGGGCTTGCGGCTGCGCGCCCGACGAGGCGCAGAGCAAGTGTTGCCGACGACTTCGTCTTCGCGGTGAGGGCGGGCCCGATGTGCGCCAACAGAGGAGACGGCTCCAGCCGCTTGGCTTTGTCGAGCTTCGCCAGCGCTTTGAGCGCAAAGGAGACGGTCGGAGAGATGCTGCTCCCCAAGAGCCTCATGTAGGCGGCGGCCCGTCTCGCACGCTCGTCGATCGTGGGCCTCAGCGCCTCATGGAGCCGCGAGTACCAGCTGCTACGAAACTGCGCGAAGTCCCGCGCGAGCACATCGAGCGTCGTGTCGAGCAGCTTGTCGCGAGAGACCGACGCTTCTTCGGAGAGCCCTACGAGCGCGAGATCCCACCGCTGGAAGTCGACGCTGTACTTGTCGTGGGCCGCAAGGCTCCACTCGCCGTTGCCCTCCGTGCCCAGGAGCCGCCACAGGTCGTGTTCGAGGAACTCAGGGTGCGCGCGGAGGATGGCGATGAGCCCACCCTCCTCTTCGTCCGCATGCCCCCACCATGCCATCAGCCCGAGGAGGAAGTTCTCGTGCTCGGGCTGCCGGCAGAGTCCGGCCTCCACGAGGTGAAGCACGCATCGGACCATGTGCGGGTTGTCTTCGACGAACCACTCGACCAGGCCTTGGATGAGCGCTGGTGGACGCGTCGCCAGCATGGCGACCTCGTGTTCCTCGTTGATCCACACCGGTGCGCTGAGGCGCTTGAAGTCGGAGAGGCGAGCTGCCGCAATGACCGCGAGCTTCGCGGTCTCGACGGACGCGGGCGATGAGCGTGTCTCCTCGAGCGAGGCGTTCCACCGCTTCTGGTACTCCCGGACGGTTGTTTTGGCGACGCCGCCACGATCCGCCTCCGAGGCCGCGTCGAAGAAGTGTGCACACGCCTCGATGTCTCCGCGCTCGATGATGTCGAGCAGCGTCTCCTCGGACAGGGCCATCAGGCCAACTCCCGCTCCGCGACCAGCTCCACGGCCAGCACGTGCTTGCACGGCCCGCGTTCCCCCTTGTGCTTCGCGTACCAAGGGCAGGTGCATGTCGCCGCGTCCGCCCCCACGCGGACTTGGTGAACGACGTCTCCGCTAGCGACGTCGCCCGCGATGCCGTCACCTGCCGCGCGCACGCGGACGGCGTCCGCCTCCACGAGACGCCGAGCGGCGGCGAGGCGCGGATGCAGCGCCTCGACCGCCGAGAGATCGAAGGGCAGCACCCTATGGAAGTAGGCGTTCCGCTCTAGGTCGAAGCCCACGAGCCCTTGGGCGGCCAGGATGGCGAGCGCGCCGTCGACTTGGTCCACCGGGGCACCCACCGAATCCGCCAGGGCATCGACGCGGATCTCGTCCTGCCAGTTCAAGGCAGCGCGGACTCGTGCCAGGAGGGCATCGTCGTCCGAGGCCGCGAGGCCGCTGAGGAGGCGGCCCTCGCCAGAGAAGCCGCGCCAACGCTCGGGACTGAGAACGAGCGTGAACACCTGCCCATCGAGGTGGAGCGCCCACGCGCTGGCTCCTGCCTCGTCATCACCGTATACGCGCAACTCCGAGGCCAATGGCACGAGCGATCCCAAGGCCCGGAGACGTTCCACAGCCATGACGGTGACAGCCCCGCGCGCCTCGCGCTGCGTCAAGCGCAGTCCGCGCCCAGCCGGAACGATCCACGAGCGATGCCGCCCGCCCGACTTCGGCAGACCGCGGAAGAACTGCACGGCCTGCGCTCGGGGCACGCGCGCCTTGAGCGTCATGCGGGCCAGGTACGCCTGCGCCTCGCCCAGCCCTTTGATCCATCGGACGGGAAGCGGCACTTTGCGCTCCACGATGCTCTCGGTGGGCGTCGTCACCGAGACCGACTCGGTGCTCACGCTGAGGCTCAAGGCCTCTCCGTCGCGGACTCCCGCGAGGGCCGCGCGCAAGGGCGCCTGGAAGTCCACGTTCGTTGTGCCGGGCGACATCTCGCTGGCCTCGAACCCCCCGGGGCCGACGTCCAATCGCGCGTACGTGCTGCAGCATCCCGAGAACCCCTCGAAGCGGAGGGTGTCTCGACCCGCCGTCACGACCGGGTCGGACTCGATGAGGATGCGCTGGAGCATCGCCGGTGGGACGTAGAAGCGGGTCATCACGACTTCGGCGATTGCCCGCAAGCAGAGTGACGTGATGCGAGGGAAGAGCAGCGCCCCTTCGAAGAAGCACGCGCCGGCATCGGGAGCCTGAGCGCCCGTCAGGCGAAGGGCGTGGCCACCGGCTGTCGACTCGACGACGGACGGCCTGGCATACAGGTACTGGTGCTCGACGGCGCTCACCGGCGGGATCGTACCTGCCTCGTGCGCGCGACGCATGGCGCGCTCGGCGGTGCATGGGAGCCCGCGGTCCACCGCGGAGGGACAGTGTCGGCGCGGATCCGAACTGAATCGTGGTGCCGGAGGTGAGCGTGAGGGGTCCAGGGGGGGGTAGGCACTAGCCCACCTGGTGCGGAGCGGAGCGAAGCACAGAGTCCGCGCGGGAAGCGCGGAACGAACCACGGTTGCGCAGCACGGACGTCCTGCGGGGTGGTGCCGGAGGTGGGACTCGAACCCACAAGGGCCGTAAAGCCCGGGGGATTTTGAATCCCCTGCGTCTGCCAATTCCGCCACTCCGGCTCGGTAACAGCGGGGCGCCCTTGTAGCGCCGATCTCGTGGCTTGTCACGACGCGGCTGGGCGCTCACGGCTGTATACGTGCATCGTGATGCCGCTCGGACGCACGGTGTCGCGCTCGAGCACGAATCCGGCCTTCTCGGCGACGCGGATCGACGAGGCATTGCCCGGCTTGATCAGCGCGATGAGGCGGTCGAGGCCGAGCGTCCCGAACGCGTGCTGGCACATTGCACGCGCGGCCTCCGTGGCGTAGCCCTGGCCCCAATGGTCGGGATGCACGACGTAGACGAGCTCGACCTCGTCCGTCCCGTCGACCTCCTTCTCGACGAGCCCCACGTCCCCCACCATCTCCGCCCCGATGAAACAGGCGAGGTAGTTGATGGCGGGCCGCTGGTCGTACGGAACAGCGACCTCCTCCTCGATGTGCCTCCTCAGCTTCTCCGGGTTCTTGCCCGCGGGCATGAACGCGATCACCTCAGGGGTGCACCACACGCGCATGGCCCGGTCCACATCCTGCTGCCGGAGGTGGCGCAGGATCAGGCGCTCGGTGCGTCGGACGATTGACGGATCGCTCATGGCGACCTGGCGAGGCCGGCCACCACGATGTGCGCGATCATCACCAAGGCGATTCCCGCGAGGGCGACCCAATGCGTCTCGAGGATCGCGAGCGCGATGACCGCCATGAGGCCCCACGCCACGATGTTGATCGGCTTCTCCTGGATGGCCGTCCGCGTTACGCCGAAGAGCGCCACGGCCAGGTAGAAGAAGGCCATGATCTTGAGCGCCCAGTCGGTCGCCGCGAAGTACTCGTTCAGGTTGCTCGAGTTCTGCGTGACGATCCACACCAGGATCGCCAAGACGACGATCGCATCGAGGATCACCAGGTAGAACCACCAGGGCATCCCCAGCGCGCCCTTCTCGGTGACGATCTCCGTGTCGGCAGTGGCAGTCGTGTCGTCCGTCATGTTCAGTCCCTCTTCAATGACACGACCCGGAGATCCTTGAACTGTACGCGGCTCTCGGGGTCGTGGTTCTGGAGGCCGATGAACCCCTCGAGCGCACGCTCCCCCACGAACTCGTTCACGAGCTTGCCGTTCACCTTGACGCGGTAGCGCTGGCCGCGCACCTCGATCTCGTAGTGGTTCCAGCGGCCGGGCACATGGGTCGGCACCCACTGCGCATCCCGGAAGTCGTAGATCGATCCGGTGCGCTGCTTCGGGCCGCCCACGTCCTGGATCTGGATCTCGTATCCGCCCTTCACGGCGACCCAGGGGTCGTCACCCGGATCGGGGAAGCGAACGAAGATGCCGGAGTTGTCGCGCGGCCGATCCACGCGCCAGTCGAGGTACAGGATGAAGTCTTGGAAGGGCTGCTTGTGCCACAGCATGCCCATGCCGCCCTCGGTCGTGAGCAGCCCGTCGACGGCGCGCACGCCACCGGGGCCACACATCTTCCAGTCGTCGAGCGTGCTGCCGTCATAGAGCACGTGGTAGCTCGCGGCGTCCTCCGGCAGCTCCTTGATTCGCACGTTTCGGAACGCGACCGCGCTGTCCTTCCAGCCCTGGTGGTTCTGCAGGCCGATCATGCCCTCCGTCGCGCGCTCGCCGGTGAAGCGGTTGATCAGCGCGCCGTTGAGGCGCACCACGTACTCCTGACCGATGCAGGTCACCTCGAGCGCGTTCCACTCGCCGGGGGGACGGATCGGGACGTGCGTGGGCGCCTGGAAGGTGTAGATCGAGCCGGTGTTGCTCTTGGACGGCACCGCGCCCTGGATCTGGATCTCGTAGCCCTCCTCGACGGGGATCCAGGGGTCGCCATCGACGCGCGGGAAGCGCACGAAGACACCGGAGTTGGCCTGCCAGGTGTTCTGCTTGAAGTCGAGGCGCAGCGTGAAGTTCCGGAAGCTGCGCTCTGCGAAGTACCAGAGGCCCATGCCGCCGTCCGCCGTGGCGATGCCGTCCTTCACGGCGAAGCGACCGGGACCCGCTTGGCGCCACCCGGCCGTGCCGACGTCCGCGTCGAAGAGCGGCAGGAAGCCCTGGGCGTCGGGCGTTCGCTCGATCGGTGCGGGCCGCGGCTCGGCGGGCGCGTCGGTGTCGAGCGTCCACGCCAGCCCTTCGAGCAGGTGCGTCAGGAAACGCGCGTCCTTCCAGACGTGCTTGTGATGCCCGAGGGCGGTGTAGAAGACGCGCCCCTTGCCGTAGGGCTTGCACCACGCGATGGCGAAGTCGTTGTCCTCGCGCTTGATGCCCTTCTTCGTCATGTCGACGCTGTCGGTGTCGAGGCTCAGGAGGACGTGCACGTCCTCGCGGCTCCAGCTCTTGAACTGGTAGATCTCGTCGTGGATCTCGAAGGCGCCGCCGAGGTGCTTCGTCGCAGGATGCGTGGCGTCCTCGACGCGGACGCGTACGGGCTGGTTCCACGGATGGCCATCGAAGTAGCCGCCGAGCATCTCGCCGTAGAGGGGGTACTCGTAGAAGGTGTCGGTCGCACAGTGGCTACCGACGAAGCCGCCGCCCTGCTTCACGAAGTCGATCAGGGCGGCCTTGGCCGCGTCGTCCACGGGCAGCTCGCCGGTGGTGTAGAAGACGACCGCGTCGAAGGCCGCCAGGCGGTCCGGCTGGAGGTAGCCGGCGTCCTGTGAGGCCACGATCTCGAAGCGCTCGCCGGCGGCCTCCAGCAGCTGTTTCTCGGCGTGCGACAGCTGCTCCGGCTCGGGACGCCTCACGACGGAATGGACGTATCCGGCCGAGTGCGTGAGGAAGAGGATCCGCGGCTTCGGCTCCTCTTTTCCGGCCGTAATGCCGATGAGGACGAAGCCAAGGACTGCTACGACGAGAGGCCGCATGGGCGGAAGCGTACCGAACGGATACCTGAATCGCGAGGTGATGAAATGACCCTTCGCGACGAGGTGTACACGCTGGCCCGCGAGGCCGCCCAGCGCCGGCTCTATGAGCCCGACGGGGAGTTCCGGGCGCTCATCGACGAAGGGCGGCGGATGGCGGACGGCGGGCAGTACGCGGCCGCGGAGAAGCTGTTCAAGGGCGCGCTGCTCGCCACCCGGGGGATCAGCAAGGCGAACGAGAGCTACGCCCTCGCCTCGCTGATGACGATCTACCAGCGCACCCAGCGGCACTTCGAGAGCCTCGTCCTCTCGCGACTCCTGGCCGACCGCCTCCTGCGGGCCGGCGAGACGGCCAAGGGCGCAGGGTGCCTCGCGGCGCACGCGAGCTGCCTGATCACCCTCGGCCTCCACGACGACACGACCGACGTGCTCGAGCAGCTGGGCGAGCTGCTCGAGGACGTCCCGGTCGAGGCCAACACGATGGCCCACGAGAACTACCACTACTTCTCGGGGTGGATCGCTGCGCGCGCGGGCCGCACGAGGGAGGCGCTGCGCCACCTCGTCGCGTTCCGCGACATCAAGCCGAGCGGCGAGTCACGCGCCTGGCGCAAGCCGATGGAAGAGGCCTTCCTCGAGGGGCTCGTCGCGCTCAGCGAGAACGAGCCCGCGCAGGCCGTCGAGCGGCTCAGCCAGGCCTACGCC
>JASJAY010000181.1 GCA_030066775.1 Planctomycetota bacterium | reverse complement strand
CAGGGCCCGCCGCTGTTGCCCTTGTTGATCGTGATGTCCAGCACGGCGTCGTCGAGCAGCTCCTTCGACGCGCCGATGTCGGCCAAGCGGTTGATGCGACTCAGGTGGCCGTTCGTGGTGATCAGGCGCCCCACCCGCTTGAAGCTGGTCGGGACCGGGAAGCCGAGGGCGATCACCTCGTCCTCCGCCTGGACGTGGCCGTCGGCGATCGGGCTCAGGGGCATCGCCTTGTAGCGCCACTTCGTGCGCGGCACGCGCAGGAGCGCGATGTCGACCAGCGGTCCGTCGCCGATCACGGCGTCGATCAGCTGCGCGGGCAGCACGCGGTTCGTGTCACCGGGATCCTTGGGCACCTCGGCGTCCCAGACCACCTCGATCTTGGTGGCCGCACGGCCCTGGTTGAACACGACGTGGTGGTTGGTGAGGACATAGCCGTCCTCGCGCACGAAGAAGCCGGTGCCGTACCCGAGACGGCCCTCGCCGAAGTGGGCGCGGATCATCACGACGGACTCGCGGTACTGCTCGAGGAACGTGCGCCGGTCGAGCGGCTCGTCGAGACGGCCCGTGCGCGGGCGGTTCGGGTCGAGACGCAGGGTACGCAGCGCCGTCTCGAGCTTCGCGCTCACTGCGTCGAAGTCGCCCTTCGGCGCCACCACGTGCACGCGCACGTAGAAGCGCTTGGTGAAGCCGATCCAGAGCCGCTCCCGCAGGCGCGTGTCGCCGACGGTCCGCTCGTTGAACACGTGCGCGCCGGGCACGCCTGCGAGCGTCGAGCGCACGCCGGCGAAGCCGGTGCCGGAGCCGCACGCGCAGCGCTGGTGCTTGAGCTCCGCGGCGCGCTGCTTGCCCATGCGCTGGATCAGTTCCTCGACCGGGACCTGATCGACCCAGCGCGAGTAGGCGTCCATCGGCGAGAGCCGGATGTAGAGGGCCGTCTTCAGCTCCTCGGCGTCCGTGACGACGCCCGCGGTGCGATCGCTGGTGAACGCGACGGTGTGCTCGCCTTCGTCGCGGAAGTCGATCGGCTTGAACTCCGTCGGATGGAGCAGCGTGTAGAAGTTGAGCGGGTGCGTATACGGCTCGTGGCCCGCCGGCATGTAGCGGCCCTGGAGCGCCCGCAGCACGTTCTTGCTCGCGCCCGCGCGACGCAGGCGCAGGATGTCGTCCGTCGTGATCTTGGGCAGCTTCTTGACCGAGAGCAGGTAGTCGAGGATCGCCTTCTCGCCGGCCTTCTTCTGCAGCAGGGTCAGGGTGCGCTGCACGACGCCCTGCCCCTTGGCGCCCAGGCGCGTCTGCGCGGCGGCCAGGACCCGCTGGCTGGCCCCCGCCCGCTCGAGGCGCTTCAGGTCGCCCGGCGTCAGGTTCAACCCCTTGGCGGCGCGAATCTTGGCGACGATCTCGGCATCGTCGATCTCGAGCTCGATCAGCGTGACCAGGTCGTCGACCGACAACTTGCTCTCGTCGGCGGTGGCGAAGACGGCCAGGCCCAGGACGAGGGGAACGAGCAGGAACGTCAGGCGCATGGAGCCTCCACGGAACGGCACGTGCGGAGTCTATCGAATCCGCGCGGCCGCGGGATCGCGGGGGAACTTCCGTGCGGGCCTTGTCCATGGGACGTTTCGAGGACTGATGGGATCCACACGCGTTCTTCTTGCTTGCGCATTGCTCCTCACGGCCTGCGGAGAGCAGCCCCCGGCCCCCGCCCCGGCGCCCCAGGAGGCCGCCGAGTGGGTCCGCCCCTACGACGGCCACGTCCCGGACGACGATCCGCACCCGGTGGCGGTCCTGCTGGTCGTGGACGCCCGTACGGGACTCCCGATCGAGGGCGCCGCGGTACGCCACCACTACGAGATCGACGTCGGCCCCGAAGGCTGGGCCCCGCTCGTCCAGGAGGCCAAGACGGACCGCTTCGGCCTCGTGACGATGCACGTGCCCCGCGAGGACTGGTGGCAGGGCAACCCGCCGGACGGGCACTGGGCGATCCACGCGGAGGGCTACGCTTCCGTCGAGGAGTACGCGAGCGCCCCCGCCGACCGCATCGAGCTCGTCCCGGCGCGTGCGCTCACCGGTCGCCTGGTCGACGCCCTCGGCCGCCCCCTCGCCGGTGTCTCGGTGGGCTACAAGGAGGGCTGCGCGCACGCACCCTTCCTGGCCGAGGCCGTGACGAATGCCGACGGCGTCTTCGTGGTGAAGGGCATCCTGGGCCGGTCCGAGCTCTACTACCGCGGCCCCGGCGCGCTGGCCGACTACTTCGGCGTGCCGCTCCGGCACCTGGACGAGACGCCCGCCACCCAGGCTGCGGCTCCGGCGCGCCGCATCCACGGCAAGGTGACGGGCTACCCCGTCGAGCAGCTGGACATGCGCATGGTCCTCGCGACGGCGGAGTCGCGCGGCGCCTTCGCCCGCATCCAGGACGACGGGTCGTTCGTCATCGACGGCGGGCACGTGGACGGCATGCTCACGCTCTGGGTCGGCCCCGATGGCACGACGCGCGAGCTCTCGCTCGACGACGTGCGCCCCGGTGGGCCGTTCGTCTGGGACCTCACCTTGGGTGACCGCGACCCGACCGAGTCCGAGGTGCTGGAGACGCGTTCGCTCGTCGTGCACGTGCACGGCCCCGACGGCAAGCCCGTGCCGGCGATCACCGTCGCGGCATATCGCGTCGTCGACGGGCGCACGCAGGCCTGGGCGGACTTCGACGAGGACACCCCGGCCGACGCGCCCTACACCCTCGACCTCCTGCCCGGGGCGTACGACATCGTCGTCGGCGAGGATGGCGAGAAGTGGGTTGCGGACCCCGTCCGCGTCCACGTGGGCAGGGAGGCGCCGGCACCCATCACGATCCAGGCCCGCGCGCGCGCGAAGGTGGAGGTCGAGTGGCGCGGCGTCGTCGAGAAGGACGTGTGGTCGTGGCACGTCGCGTACGCGGAGCCGGATGGCTCGATCAACCACGTCGAGCTCGACATCGGCGACGAGGACTACCTGTTCGTCCCGCCCGAGGCCACGGCCCGGGTCGCGGTCCAGGTCCGGGGCATGACGCGCTTCTTCGACGTCGGGCCGGCGAAGGACGGCGTCCGGAAAGCGGTTGTCGACTGGCCGGAGCCGCGGACGATCCGCTTCGCGTCGGGCGGGAAGCCCGAGTACGCGACGGTGGGCGGCGTGCTGCACGAGATCGAGCCCATCGAGGGCGCGCACCAGATCCGAACCCATCTCGAGGGTCGTCTGCGCCTGCGCGTGTGGCCGAACTACGACACCTCGTGGGGCACGAGGGCCTTCGAAACGAAGGTCGATCTGACGGGCCCGCAGAACGCCGTGCTCGACCTGGGACCGATCACGTGGCCCATGCGGGAGCCTGGTCGCGTGACGCTGCTCGACGGCGAGGGTGCGCCCATGGTCGACGGCTACGTGTCGGCACATGCCTACGACCTGAGCGGCGTGGAATGGCCGATCGACAACGAGGAGCTGCGCACCGACGCCAATGGCCGTGTCGAGAGCAACCTCCTACGGCCCGGTGCCTGGATCGAGTTCGAGAGCACGCGCGACGGGCGCTTGCACCGCCGGACGCTCGAGGGCGAAGGGCCGTGGACGTTCCAGCTCGGCACCGCTTCGATCGAGCTGGAGGTGCACGGTCGCTACGGCCTCCTGCTCGACGCAAACCTGCTGATGAACGGCGCCGAGCGAGCCAAGGACGGCTACGACACCGAGGAGGAGGGCCCCGCCCGATTCACGGTCACGGGCCTCGAACCGGGCGCGTACGAGCTCGTCATCACCGCGCAGGACCACCGCGGCCAGGCGCATCGCGTCGTGCTGAAGCCCGGCGAGACGCGCACGATCCGCGCCGAGCTCGAACCACGACGCTGACCGCCGGAACCGGGGTGCGCACCCCATACCTCGACACGGGGCTTCTGACACGGACGTCGTTGTGGCAATCGCGGCGTGCGACCTCTAGCCTTCGCAGCACCAGGGAGGTCCCATGAAGCTCGCTCGCACGTTCGCCCTCTTCGCTCTTCTCGCCTCGGCCGTCGCGCTCAGCGCGTGCACCAGTGGCTCGTGCTGCGGCGCCTGCGCCCAGGGCGCGCCCTGTCAGTGCAGGTAGGCCCCGGGCTCCATCCGCGCCGAGTGCGTGCCGCTTGGCGGCGCGCGGGGCCGGTCTGACACGTCGGCCTAGTACTCGAGTTCCATCCCACGGCGGATGGTCACGCGCTGCATGTAGTTGCCGCGACCGAACGAGGGCGGCGGCGAGAGGGCCACGACGACGAGCTCATCCTCAGGGAGCTCATCAAGCGGAAAGCGGCCCTGTTCGTCCGTCTCCCGCGTTGCCAGATGCACCTGCGTCTCATCCAGGGGCGGTCGCGTAAAACGCACCTTGGCGCCGGGGATCGGCACGCCGTCCTTCGTCCGCAAGGTCCCGTACGCACCCACGAGGGAGCTCGGCCTCAACACGACATCCCCGAAGTCTGCGCGCGCCTCCACGGAGGACCGGTCCAGTACGAGCACCTCGAAGCCGGCGGCCTTGACGACGATCCGGGCCGTTCCGCGCGTCCCGAAGGGAACGCCAAACCGTCCTTCGGCGTCGGTGCGCACTGTCTTGTTGAAGGCCCAGGTTCGCGTGTCCTCGTCACGCGGGCCACTCTCGGCATAGCCCTGCCGTGAGAGCCAGTGATCCCACCGATTCCGATTGCCCATGGGCGTGGCGCCCTCGACGCCCGATCCGTGCATGATCGCTTCCACCTCGGCCGCCCTTACGACGCCTCCGCGCTCGTCGACGATCCGGCCGACGATCACGGGACGCGGCTCGAGTCGGACGCGGACGAACGCCTGCGCGACCGCGACGGCAACGACCTTGGGGTGGTGATCCCGGGACTGGATCCGCAGGTGGCGCAAGATGGGATGCCGCGCGATCCCGAAGCGCCCATCGCTCGCAGAACGGTTGCGCAACCTCGCGAGCCCCTCACCGCCTTCGGCCGTCCAGTCCACTACTGCGTCCGGAATGGGTCGGTCGTCCGTATCCGTCACGAGTCCCTCGAGACCCGGCTCCGTCAGCTCGAACCGCAGCTCGAACGCCCGCTCCCAATCGACGGCGCCCCAGAGGTTCGGCCTGATGCCAGCCCGCCGGTGGGCCAGCAGACCGCGAATCGTGGGATGGATGGCCATGAAGGTGCATCCGTAGGAGCGCCGCTCCTCGATGTCCGACGTGTCGATGTACGTGGTGACGCGGCCCTGGTCGTCAGCCTTCCACGTGCCCATCAGCCGCCTTGGGAACTCCGCATCATGCGGGTAGTTCTTACGCCAGATCCGGACCGCAGCATGCGGCACGGGTGACCCGTCGGACATCCGGCAGACGACGTGGAACTGGAATCCTGCGGACCGCTCGATGTCCCGATCCCCGAATCCGATCAAGGCGGGCGGGTCTCCAAGCACCGCCTCGTAGTAGTTCTGCGGCGGCGCCGCGGGGATGGTCTCCGGGCCCCTGCTCGGCAGCAGCCACAGCAGGGCCACCACACACAGCGCCAGCAGTACCGCCGCCATGGCGTACGACTTCACGCGCGTTCCCCCACGCAGATGCGACCCCGGCCGCCGGGGCCCACACCGTTGTAACAGACCCAGGCCTACGCGGGGCCGCCGAGACGACGATCGCTGCCATGGCCGCGCGGCGAGGCCAACGAGGAAGGCGCCTGATGCATCCAGGAACCGGGGAGAGGACGGCGCGGGTGCGATCACGTCCGCGGGAGCCATGCTTCAGTCCGCCTCCGGAGTGACGGCCGGCCTGCGCACCACGTTCAGGTAGATCGAGATGACGAACGCCGTGAAGCCGCAGCCCAGGACGATCCGATCGATGAGCCACGCATCCCATTCCATGCCCGTGACGGCGTCTGCGTAGTACTTCACGTACGAGGCGGGGAGATCCTGCTCGCCGAGTGCGCGCTTCACATCCCAGTGCCAGTCCGTGCACGGGCAGTACCCGAAGCCGTAGAAGAGGCCGAAGCCGTACCAGGAGAGGTACGTCGCTCCGATGACGAGCAGGTGCAGCCGCCGCGTTCGCTTCCAGATCCAGCCGAAGAGGTTGAAGGCGATCAGCGCGGTGTGGAACACGACGAAGAGGACGTCGAGGAGCTCGTACACGTCATCAGCATAGGGCTTGCCCACGGCTGCTGAAGCCCGGCAGGAGTGAAGCGCGGGAGGTGCCTGACACCTGCACGGGGAATTCGTGGCGCGCCTGCGATCTCGCACGCGGGTGCCGTACATGCACCCGACTGGCGAGCAACGCCTCGCCCCACGCCCCCTCGACCCCCTGAAGCACGCAGAAAGAACCCACCATGAAGCTCCCCGCCGCCCTCCTCGTCATCGCTCTCTTCGCCGGCTCGATCGCCCTCGCCGACACGGCCGAAGCCACCTCGCTCAACCCGGCCGCCTCGGCCACCAACACGATCAGCACCTACTGGGTGCAGGTCCAGGACCCCGGCTACTA
>JASJAY010000042.1 GCA_030066775.1 Planctomycetota bacterium | reverse complement strand
CAGGGCTTGCCCCCGAGGAGGCGCAGCATGTCCGAGGAGCCCCAGACCGTCTTCCGATTCACCGCCGAGGGCGTGGACCTGGAGTTCGCGGGCAGCGAGGCCTTCGTCGAGAAGCAGGTCCAGCGCTTCCGCCAGTTCCTCGAGGGCGCCGCAGGCCTCGCCTCGACGGAGAGCGCGCCGGCGGAGGCGAAGCCGGAGCGGCCCACGCTCGACGCCTTCGCCGCCGCCCATCCCGTCCGGCAAGGACGCGGCTCGATCCAGGACCGGATCCTGCTCTACACGTTCTTCCTGCAGAAGGTGCAGGGCAAGGCCGAGGTGCGCGGCGACGACATCCACTGGTGCTTCCAGCAGCTCGGCCTCGAGCGGCCCAAGAACCTGCACAACGCGCTCGGCATCCTGAAGCGCAAGCTGGGCTATCTCCAGGAAGGGAGCGCCCGCGGCCGCTACCAGCTCTCACCCAAGGGCGAGACGTACGTGCAGGGCCAGTTCCTCGGCACGTAGCGCGGGGTCGGCTAGGCGGACGTGCGCGGCCTGAGCCGCTGGATCACGGTGTTCGCCAGGTCGAAGCCGCGCCCCACGAGGCGCAGCCGACGTCCCTCGAGCGCGACGAGACCGTGGCGCAGGAGCTCGTCGAGCTCCTCTTTGTGTGTCGTCTCGTAGCGGATGCCCGTCGCCGCCTCGACGGTCGCGAGGTCGAGCCCCTCGGTCAGTCGCAGGCCCATGAGCACGAACTCGAGCGCCCGGTTCGGCGCATCCACGTGCTCGTCCCATGCGGTCGGGAGCGCGCCGGCCTCGATGCGCCCCGCATACGCCGCGGGATCCGCGACGTTCGCCCACCGTCGTCCCTGGACGTGGCTGTGCGCGCCGGCGCCAATGCCGATCCAGTCGGCGTTCCGCCAATACGCCAGGTTGTGTCGGCTCTCCGCACCGGGCCGCGCGAAGTTGCTGATCTCGTAGCGCGCGAGACCGGCCGCGGCCAACCGCTCGCACGCGAGATGGAGGTGATCGAGCTCGCGATCCGGATCCGGCGCAGGCATGCGGCCCTGACGCATCAGGTCGGTGAACGCGGTGCCCTCCTCGAACGTCAGCACATAGGCGCTCACGTGCTCCGGCTCGAGATCCACGGCGCGCTGCAGGTCACGCTCCTGGTCGGCAAGCGTCTGACCCGGGGTGGCGAGAATGAGATCGAGGGAGAAGCGCGGCATGTCGCCCTCGCGCAGGATCTCGATCCCGCGCACGGCGTCCGATGCCTCGTGCACGCGTCCCAACGTCTTCAGATGGCGATCGTCGAACGACTGCACACCCAGGCTGGTCCGGTTCACCCCGACGCGGCGAAGCGCACGCACCTTGGCGCGATCGAGCGATCCCGGATTGGCCTCGATCGTCCACTCCTCGACGGCGTCGAAGCCGAGCGCTTCTGCAATGCCACCGAGGTAACGCTCGAGTCCCTCGGCATCCACGTGCGTCGGCGTTCCGCCACCGACGAACACGGTGCGCGCGTCGACCCGACCGCGCCATCGACGCGCCTCCTCGATCAACGCGGCGGCATAGCGCCCATGCTCCGCATCGCGGCCGGCGTGCGAGTTGAAGTCGCAGTAGGGGCACTTGCGCGCGCAGAACGGCCAATGGACGTAGAGGTGGGGGATGCGCGGAGCGCCTTCCGTCACAGCGAGTACGTCGACGACGTCGGCGGACGTGGAAGCGCCGTCCATCCCGCTATCGGCCCGCACCCCGGGGACCGCGCGGCGCGTCGAACCAGGTACGTAGGCGGTTGATCGCCTGATGCTCGAGCTGGCGCACGCGCTCGCGTGAGAGCCCGATCTCGCGTCCGATCTCGCGCAGCGTGAGCGGGCGCTCGACCGCGCCGATGCCGTAGCGCAGGCGGATGATGTCGCGCTCGCGCTCGGGCAGCTGATCGATGCGGTCGATCAACCCCTCACGCTCCCACGCGGCGAAGTCAATCAAGTCCGGTCGCTCGGCGCGCGGATCCACGATCGCGTCGACGCTCTCGAAGAGCACGTCGAGCGAGACCGACTCGTTGCGCGGGCCGGTCGTCTTGAAGAGCCGAAGGAGCAGCTTGCGGCGCCCCGGCTGCGGGTCCATGCCGGCGACGAGCTCGTCGTTGCTGGGGCCGCGGCCGTGCTCCTGCTCGAACTTCCGCGCGAAGTTGCGCCACCGCGCCAGCTCCTCGAGGAGGTAGCCGGGGATGCGCACCGTCTTGGCGGAGTTCATCAGCGAGCGACGGACGGCCTGCTTGATCCACCACGTCGCGTACGTCGAGAAGCGCGTGTCCATCGTGGGATCGAACTTCTCGACCGCGTGCACGAGGCCGATGTTGCCCTCTTCGACGAGGTCGGCGAGCGCAACGCCCCGGTTGCGGTACCGCTTGGCCACCGACACGACGAGACGCAGGTTGGAGCGGATGAGCTCGTCGCGCGCGATCGCGGCGTCGATGTGATCCACGTCCTGGTTCTGGACGCGCCGCCCCAGCGCCTTCTCCTCGTCGGCGGTGAGGAGGTTGTAGCGCTGGATCTCGCGCAGATAGGTGTCGAAGGTGGATTCGCTCATGCGGGGCGATGGGGGTCCGCTCCCCGGAACGGGGGAGCGCTGATGCTATCCGGGCCCGCAACCTGCACCAGCGGCGCTTGGGGTCGCGTGCACCGCGTGAGGCTGGGTCCGCATGGGACGCGTCAGGCGGGCGTCAGGACCGACTCGTAGAGCGCCTCGTACCGATCCACGATCGCATCGCGCCCGAAGCGCGTCTCGGCGGTCTGTCGTGCCGCTTCGCGCATGCCGGCGAGGCGCTCCGCATCGGCCAGCAGGGCGCTGATGCGGGCGCCCATCTCACCGAGCTCGGCCTCGTCGATGAGCAGCCCGTTCTGCTCGTCGTCCACGACCTCGGGCAGCCCGCCCGCGTTCGTGACCACCGGCACCACGCCGCACGCCATCGCTTCCAGCGCGGAGAGGCCGAACGACTCGTACTCCGAGGGCAGCAGGTACACGTCGGCGGCAGGCAGCAGGTGCTCCATGTCGGCCTGCGACCCGAGGAAGCGCGTGCGCTCCTTCACGCCGAGCTCCGACGCCCGCGCCTCGCAGCGCGCACGCTCGGGCCCGTCGCCGACCATCACGAGCGTGGCGGGATGGTCCTGTGCGACGCGCGCGAACGCCTCGACCACGAGATCCGCGCGCTTCACAGGCCGGAAGTTGCTGGCGTGCATGAGCACGCGCTCACCACCCTTCGCGAAACAGCGCCGGACCCCGGCCCGCTCCGCCGGCTTGAAGCGCTCCGTGTCCACGAAGTTCGGGATCACCTCGATCGTTCGCTCGACGCCGAATGTGCGGCGCGTCTCTTCGCGGAGGTAGTCCGAGACGCTGGTGATCGCGTCGGAGTTGTTGAGCGCGTAGCGCGTGACCCGCGCATACGAGGGGTCCTGCCCGACGATCGTGATGTCGGTGCCGTGCAGCGTCGTGATCACCGGCAGGGGGCGGGGATGCAGGATGGTCTTCACGAGCAGCGCCGCCACCGTGTGGGGGATGGCGTAGTGCACGTGGACGAGATCGAGATCCTCTTCCTCGACCGTCTCCGCGAGCCGCGACGACAACGCGAGGTCGTACGGGGGGTACTTGAAGAGCGGGTAGGAGGAGACCTCCACCTCGTGCAGCCGCACCCCGTCGAGGAAGGGGTCCAAGCGGGCCGGGGGCGCGTACGAGAAGAGATGGATCTCGTGCCCGCGCTTGGCGATCGCGCGGCTCAGCTCCGTCGCGACCACACCGGATCCGCCGAAGGTCGGATAGCAGACGACGCCGATCTTCATAGAACCGCGAATCCCCGCTTCTCGAACAGCTTCACCGGATCGTCGACGGGCAGCATGCGCTCGACGAGGAACGGCTCGCCATAGGCGGCGCCGATGCGCGAGCCCCAGTAGGCGAAGCGTGTCGCCATGCGCCGCATGAAGTCCGGGCTGCTGATGTTGGTCTTGGGCGGACCGTCGGCATCGACCGAGACCTGGGACATGAAGCAGCGCACGAGGTCCATGCGCTCCTCCCACACGTCGCTCACGTCGACCACGAACGACGGCGTCGGCTCGAGATGACCGAGGTAGCTGATCAACGCGTCCGGCCGGTGCGCGGGATAGGCGTTGCCCGGTCCGCGCTCGATCGTCGCGCCGTAGTACGCGCGACGCACGATCTCGGCACACGCGATGTGGTCGGGGTGCAGGTCCTCGCGACACGGGCCGACGACCAGCTTCGGGCGCCAACGGCGGATGGCGGCCGCGGCGAGGTCGACCCCTGTCGCGTCGACGTGCACGCGGGCGTCCGGCAGGTCGAGGTTCTCGCGCCCTACCAACCCCATGATCTTCGCGGCGGCGGCCGCTTCCTGCGCGCGCGTCTCGGGCGTGCCGCGCGTGCCGGCCTCGCCACGGGTCATGTCGATCACGACGGTGCGGTAACCCATGTCGCGCATGCGCAGCATCAGGCCGCCGGCGCACAGCTCCACGTCATCCGGGTGGGGGCCGAACGCGAGGACGTCGACGGGCTCGGGCAAGGCGTCACTCATGGGGTCTCATTCTCCTCGCCGATCCACACAAGCTGGTGTGCGGGCACGAGTGGGTCGAGGGACAAGAGGCCCGCCCGGACGGGTTCGAGCCCGTACCGCGCGATCAGCGAGATCGGGCAGAGCAGCCGTTCCTGGGGCTTGCCGGTCGGCCGCACGCCCGCCCGGAGGCGCTCGAACCGCGCCCGGCCCACGCCCTGGTCCGCCGCGGCGGCCTTCTCGACCCCCGCCCAGGCCTTGTCGAAGCTCGACAGGAGCCGCTCCCGCATGCGGCGCAGGGCGTCCTTCGTGCGCCCCCCGGCGCCCGCGAGGTCGGCCTCGTCGCTCCCCAGCGTCTCGAGGATCCGACGCAGCCGCTCGCCACCGGCCGCGAGCGTCGGCTCGGTCGATGGCGAATCGGGTTGCTCTCCCTTGAGGACCTGGCCCAGCGTGAAACCGAAGTCCGAAGCCGTCTGCGCATCGCGCGCACGGACCCATGTGGCCTCGGGACGCGGCAGCGCCAGGGGATAGGGCTTCCCGAGGGCCGTGGCGGCAGCCTTGAGCTGCGCGTGGTACGCGATCTCGGTGGGGCCCGCGATGTAGGCCAGCACGGGCAGGTGCGCGTTCTGCACAAACACGCGACCCATCACGTTGCCGGCCCCGAGCCGCGGGTCTTGGGTCAACCGCCGCTTGAGCTCCTCGGCATCGAACCCGGCGGGCTCGTCACGGAGCCGGATGCCGCCGTCGGGATCGAGGGAGACGCGGAGCCGCGGGCCGCCCGGCTCCTCTCGGTAGAACAGCGGCGTTGCGCCGGGCTCCGGCGCGAGCGGCGCCGGCATTCCGACTTCGGTGAGCTGGGGGCCCAGAGCGGAGACCGCCGCGCCGATCTCCGCGGCGTGATCGAGCAGCCGGCCATACGTCGGCGCCACGTGCGCATCGAGGACCTCGGGCTCGACGACGACCAGGCCGGAGTTCCCGAACACGGCAATCAACGCGCGCGCCGACCACGTGGCGAAGCTCTCGCCCTCCCGCGGCGCGACGAGCGCGGCTGCTTCCCTCGCACGATCCGTGTCGGGCAACGCCTCGGCCAGCGCACCCATGAACGCTTCGCGGGCGGCAAGCGACACATCCAGATCCGCGATGCTGCGCCCGTCGCCCTGCGCATCGACCTTCAAGGTGCGCAGCTGCCCGTCGCGTGCGATCACGCCGGTCCGGTTGGCCTCGTCGAAGTCGTGGTCCTCGGAGGCGAGCCAGTACACGGGCACGACGTGGAGGTCGTCCGTGAGCGAATCCAAGTACTTCGCCAGCGCGATCGCGCCCGCGACCTTGTGATAGGTGAGCAGCGGCCCCCCGAGCAGACCGGGCTGCTGGCCGGTGACGACCGCGACGGTCCGCGGCACCTCGGAACCCAGCACCTCCGCGTGCCACGCCGCGAGCTCGCCGGCCCCGAGCGCGCGCTGGCGCTCGACCAGGCGCGCCACCAGCTCGGTCGGGATCGGCTGCGTCGCCTCCTCGGCCGCCTCCAGCGCCGCGCGCCAGGCGTCATCGCCCTGCGGCATGGGCTGGAGGAAGGCACAGCCCGGCCCTTCGCCGGTCCGCAGATCGACCGCAAAGGGCCCCAGGGGCGGCCCCTCGTCCGCCTCCATGGGTTCGACGCGGACGTCCGCCGCGCTGATGGCTAGTCCGCCTTCAGCTCGGCCACGCGCACGAGCCGATCGGCCATGGCGTCGAACGGCGAGCCGTCGACGTCGCCGAGCCGCTCGCCGACGGGCGTCAGCCCGGCCTGCTCGAGCAGCTGGTCGACCTCGTCGGGCGTGTACAGGCGCACGCTCTCGTAGACCTCGAGTTCCGTGAGACCCGTGTGGCTCGAGATGCCTTGGAGGCGCTTCTCCACACGCGGCCCGCTCGACGCGTCCTCGTCGATCCAGCGCCGGATGTCGATCCGCATCGACCCCATCTCGCGCGACTCTTCCTCGACCAGGGCGGAACGGACCTTGGCCTCGTTCATGAAGTCGAGCACGAAGCGCCCGCCGGGCACGAGGGCGCGGGCCACGCCCTTGAAGGTCGCCAGGTCCTCGGCGTCGGCGTCGAAGTAGCCGAAGGACGTGAACATCGAGATCGCGCCTTCGAACTGGCGATAGAAGGGCAGCTTGCGCATGTCGCGCAGCACGTACTGGGGCGCGCCCGGAAGCATCGGGCTGCGCTCCTTGGCCTCGAGCAGCAGATCGCGCGAGATGTCCACGCCGGTCATGCGCAAGCCCAGACGGCCCAGCGCGCGCGCGTAGCGGCCCTCGCCGCACGCCACGTCCAGCACCCGGGCGTCCGCACCGAGGCCGAGCAGCTCCATGATGTGGACGCCGCGGCGGTCCGCCTCCGCCTCGTCACGATGCGCGTAGACCTTCAGGTAGCGCTCATCGAAGGCGCTGATCCACCAGGGCGCCTCAGTCGGGACAGCAGGCGGCATAGAGCTCCTCCTGGGCAGCCTGGGCTGCGCGGGCCACCGCGGCGTGCCAGTCGCCGTCGGGGGCCGGGGGATGGTTGATCGAGCGCGACGCGTTGACGACCGCGCCGCTCCCGTCGGGTCGGAAGCAGACCGCGGCGTCGGCCGCGGTGCCGCCCTGCGCGCCGTAGCCCGGCACGAGCAGCGGCGTGTGCGGCATGCGCTCGCGGGCGCGCGCCCCCGCCTCGGGACTCGTTGCCCCGACGACCGCGCCGACGGCCGAGAGGCCCGTCGTCTCGCTCACGTGCGGCGCGCCCAGCGCCGTGACCATGTCGGCCGTGCGCTCGAAGACGCGGTCGGTCGAGTCGGCGACCGTGAGCTCCTGCAGGTCCTTCGCGCCGGCGTTGCTGGTGCGCACGAGCACGTAGAGACCCTTGCCGTTGGCGGCGGCCCGCTCGACGAAGGGCCCGAGCGAGTCGGCGCCCAGGTAGGGGTTGAGCGTCACGGCGTCGACCTCGAAGTCGCCGCCCGGCTCGAGGAAGGCGTGAGCGTACGCCTCCGCCGTGGATCCGATGTCCCCGCGCTTGATGTCGCCGATGACCAAGAGGTTCCGGCTGCGCGCCTCGCCGACGAGCGTGGCGAAGGCCTTGAGGCCTGCGAGGCCGTGTTGCTCGAAGAAGGCGATCTGGGGCTTGAAGCAGGCGGCGTAGGGCCCGGCCTGGGCCAGGACCTGGGTGCCGAAGTCGGTGAGCAGGCGCTCGATGTCGCCGCCGGCGGCCTCGTGGAAGGCCTCGGGGATGCGCTCCGGGCGGGGATCGATGCCCACGCAGAGCACGCTCTTCTTCGTGCGCCGGGCTTCCTCGAGACGGTCGAAGAAGGGCGCCGTGCGGGTGCTTGTCGTCATGCGGGCGATCCTACCGCACGACCATTCGCACCCGTCGTGGACGCACACCCGTTCGGCGCAGGAACGCGGCCAGGATCTCCGGGCCCTCGGGCGTGAGGTAGCTCTCGGGGTGGAACTGCACCCCCTCGATCGGCAGCCGGCGGTGGGCCAGTCCCATGATCTCGCCCTCGGCGGACCGACACGTCACGGAGAGGCCCCGCCCCGGCCGGTCCGGATCCACCACGAGCGAGTGGTAGCGGGCGGCCTGGAAGGGGCGCGGCAGCCCCTTCAACAAGCCGGCGCCCTGATGGGTCATGGCGCTCGCCGATCCGTGCAGCGGTCGCTTCGCGCGCACGATCCGCCCGCCGAACGCACTCGCGATCACCTGGTGACCGAGGCAGATCCCCAGGATCGGTGTCGTTGGTCCGAGCCGCTTCACGAGCGCGAGGCTGATGCCCGCGTCTCGCGGTCGTCCCGGCCCGGGCGACAGGACGAGGCCGCGCGGGCGCGCCGCCGCGATCTCCGCGACCGAGACGGCGTCGTTGCGCACGACCACGACACGCGCGCCGAGCTGGCGCAGCAGGTCGACCACGTTGTGGGTGAACGAGTCGTAGTTGTCGATCATCCAGAGCGCGCGCGCCCTGGATCCACCGCCGTCGTTCACGTCACTCTCTCCACGCGGTCTCCCCAAGGCCCCTGCCGACCGTGGACAACCCGTGGAGGGAATCCTACGGTCGCCGCATGGACAGTCCGCGGATCTACCTCGATCACGTCGCCGCCGCCCCGCTCGATCCCGAAGCGCGGCGCGTGATGGTCGAGCTCATGACCGAGCCGCAGGCCAACCCGTCTTCGCCGCACGAGGAAGGTCGCGCCGCCAAGGACCAGCTCGAGGCCGCGCGCACCCGCATCGCCAAGACGCTCGGATGCCGACCCCGCGAGGTGCTCTTCACCTCGGGCGCCACCGAAGGCAGCAACCTGGCCGTGCTCGGCCTGGCCCACGCCGGTGCGGCGCGCTCGAAGCGCGTGGTCGTCTCCGCAATGGAGCACCCGGCCGTGCTCGACAGCGCACGCGCCCTGGAAGCCGACGGCTTCGAGCTCGTCATCGTGCCGCCCGACGAGACGGGACACGTCAGCGCGGACCGGTTCCTCGATGCGGTGGGCGACGACGCGGCCTTCGCCGCGTTGATCCTCGCGAACCACGAGATGGGGGCCGTGATGCCCGTCACGGAGGTCGGCACCGCGCTCCGGGCACGCGGCATCCCATTCCTCTGCGACGCATCCCTCGGTCCCGGACGGCTGCCGTGCACGCCGGCGGAGCTGAACGCCGATGTGATCGTGTTCGAGGGACCGACGATCGGCGGTCCGCTGGGCACGGGATGCGTGTACGTCCGACGCGGCACGAA
This sequence comes from Planctomycetota bacterium, assembly GCA_030066775.1. Classification (GTDB taxonomy): domain Bacteria; phylum Planctomycetota; class PLA2; order PLA2; family JAEUHO01; genus JASJAY01. The sequence continues at coordinate 21,912 of JASJAY010000042.1, read as the reverse complement.
GATCGCCCCAACGGTCCATGGGGGCATCCAGGAGGAGCGCCTGCGCCCGGGTAGCCCTTCCGTGGCCGGTCTCGCGGGCATGGCCGTCGCACTCGAGCGCGCCATTGCAGAGGGACCCGAGCGCGCAACGCGTTACGCCGCGCGGATTGCCGCGTTCGTGGACGAAATTCGCGACGCGCCCGGTGTGCGTCCGCTGACGGCGAGCGAAAAGCGACTCCCCGGCCTCGTCACGATCGAGCTCGGCGGCATCGAAGGCGAAGCCGTCATGATCAACATGGATCTGGCCGGCATCGCGGTCGCAACGGGCAGTACGTGCGCGCTAGGCGGCTCCGATCCCAGTCCTTCGTTGCTTGCGATGGGCTTCAACGTTGCGCGTGCAGCGTCGACGATCCGCGTGAGCGTCGGTGAAGGCGTCGACGACAACAGCATGAAACGTGCCGCGTCAACTCTTTGTCGCATCGTCGAACGACTGCGCTCACTGCACCGTCGATGAGTATTAAGATGGGGCGTCGCCAGAAACACGCACCTGATGCAAGCGCATCCCCGCGATACACATTGTTCACTCCGGAACATGCGCGGTAACGCGGTCGCCCGTTGACGACCTGCGCGGCGAGGCGTAACTTTCCTCGCTACACGTGAAGGACGAACGCGCCCGTCGATGAGGCCAAGGCGAGTGCGACCATCCTTGACGTGAGAGGCAGGTGGCTCCACGGCACAACGCGCGACCGGTGGTGGAGCTGGCGGAGGACCGGTCGCATCAACGATCTCGATCACGTCGCACGCGGCACCTCGCGGGGGGGTGTGCCCAATGCGGGAAGGGAAATCGGGCGAATTGTGCAGCGTAGGTACGGCAATGATCCGCATTCGGCTGATGCGGGGGCGCGCATGACCATCGCGCCCGACAGCAGCCACGAGCCTCAGCCCAACGAGCCCGAGCTGGGGCGCAAGGCGAACGCGTTCTTCGACACGCTCAAGCGAAAGGTCTCCCGACAGCAGTACGCGACGTGGTTCCAGCGCACGTCGGTCGTTTCCTGGGCCCGCGGCGAGCTGAAGGTGGGCGTGCCGAACCGCTTCTATCAGGAGTGGATGCAGCGGCACTTCCTCGGCATCGTCGCGGAAGCCGCCGGCGACGTGGAGCACTCGCCCGTTCGCGTCGCTTTCTGTGTCGTCGACCAGCCCGCGGAGAGCGGTTCCGCCGCCCCGCCGCCTGAACAGCCCGCCGAAACCGTGTCGGAGGGTCCCGCGCCGACGACCCCGCCGCCCGTCGCACCCACGACAATGGCCTCGGCCAACGATCCGGCCTACCAGCCCACGCCGTTCGTCGGCAGCGGCGCGCAGGACATCCCGCTCCGCCTCAACGACCACTACACGTTCGAGAACTTCGTCATGGGCCCGTCGAACAGCGTGGCCTACGCCGCGGCCATGGCCGTCGCGCAGAAGCCGGGCCGGGCCTACAACCCGCTGTTCATCCACGGCGCCGTCGGGCTGGGCAAGACGCATCTCCTGCACGCCATCTGCCGCGACTTCCTCCGCCGCTCGCCCCAGGACCGGATCTGCTTCCTGTCCTGCGAGGAGTTCACGAACGAGTTCGTCCAGGCGCTCGGTCGCAAGGACCTGCAGCGCTTCCGCGACCGGTTCCGCACCGTGAACCTGCTCGTGATCGACGACATCCACTTCCTCGAGGGCAAGGAGCGCACCCAGGAGGAGTTCTTCCACACCTTCAACCAGCTCTATCGCGGGAACCAGCAGATCGTCGTCAGCAGCGATGCGGCGCCGTCCGAGATCCCGACACTGGAAGAGCGCCTCGTGTCGCGATTCCAGTGGGGCCTGGTCACCAAGCTCGAGCAGCCGGAGATGGAAACGCGGATGGCGATCATCCGCCGCAAGGCCGAGCTGCAGCACATGGCCGTGCCCAACGACGCCGTCGAGTACATCGCGGACACGATCCGCAACAACATCCGTGAGCTCGAGGGCGCCCTCCTGAGCGTCCAGGCGCACGCGCGCGTCACGGGCGAGCGCGTGACCCTTGCTCTCGTCAAGGAGGCCCTGGCGGGCACCCTGCCCGGTACGCGCAAGGTCATCACGCTCGACGACGTCGTCGGGATGATCTGCGAGCACTACCAGGTGCGCATCGGCGACCTGCGCAGCAAGAAGCGCGGACGCAGCGTGAGCGAGCCCCGCCAGGTCGCGATGTACCTGATGCGGCGCGTCACCAAGCACTCGCTGGACGACGTCGGCGGCTTCTTCGGCGGCCGCGACCACTCCACCGTGCTGTACGCCGTGCGGAAGGTGCAGAAGCGGGTCGACGAGGACCCGGCCTTCTCCGCGCTCATGGACCGGATGGCGGACCGCCTCGGCGGACGCTAGCCAGCCGCTCTCTACACCCCCAGCCCCACCCGGAATGCGCATTCCACCCCGGAGTGCGCACATAAAGCCCTATATGCGAGGCTCTTACAGCGTCATTCCAGGGATTCTCCACAGTCCCGGGTGGTCGCTCGCCTCCAAGGCAATGTCGCATTTTGGTGGGAAGCCGGAGGGCTTCTGGAGGAACGCGGGTGAGGCCCTTCGTGGAGAGGTGGAGAGACCCGCCCCGGACGGACTCCCGGGGGGCTCCGAACGCCTGAAATCCCTCGGTCCCGCCACCCCCGTTCGTACAATATTCGACCTCGGAAACGGGGTGCCCGAGCCGGCTCCGATTCACATAAGTCATTTTGTGAAAACGCGTTCGGCGTCCGCTCGTCCAGGGCTTTCCCGAATCCGACAGTCGTCACGTCGACTACGTAACCAATTCAATTCTCTTCTTCTAGGTACAGCAGAGTGGACCTCAGTAGGTGACCGTCCACGGTGCTCGTGCGTGGGAACTTCGACATGAAGGTGACGATCCCCACCAAGCAGCTTCTCGAAGGCGTTGCACATGCCGCTGCCGTTGCTGCCAACAAGAGTCCCAAGCCGATCCTCGAGTGCGTTGCGATCCGAGCAGATGCGACCACCGGTGTGAGCTTGGAGGCAACCGATCTCGACGTCGGCATGCGCTTCCACATCCAGGATGCGCGCGTCGATGAACCCGGCGGCATCGTCGTACCGGCTGCGCGTCTGCTTTCGATCTGCCGCGAGGTGGACGAAGGCGACACCACGCTGATCGACGCCGATGGCGGTCTCACGGTCGACACGGGGCGTAGCCACTTCTACGTCCGCGGTGAGCCGCTCGATGAGTTCCCGCGCCTGCCGTTGTTCAGTGGCGGGCGATCGCTCACGGTGCCGGCGCCGCTGATCCAGAACATGATCCGTCGAACTGCTTTCGCTACGGCGAAGGAGGCGGGCCGCTTCGCTTTGCATGGCGTCCAGCTGCGCGTGACGGGCAAGGACGTCGAGATGGTGGCCACGGACGGTCGTCGTCTTGCGCGTGCCGTCGGCAGTCTCGACAAGAAGCCCGAGATGGACATCCACGCGATCATCGGGCCGCGTGGCTTGAACCTGCTCGAGCGCATCCTCGCGAGCGACGTGACCGAGGTGGATGTCGCCATCGAGGACCGCCAGGCCCTCTTCCGTGCGGGTCCGGCGCTGATCATCTCGCGTCTGATCGACGGGACGTTCCCCTCGCTGGACGGCGTCATCCCCGCGAAGTCCGATCACGCCTTCACGTCGACGGCGGGCGACTTCGCCTCCGGCTTGCGGCGGGCCTCTCTGCTCACGACGCGCGACGCGATGTCGGTCGAGCTGCGAATCGAGCCCTCGTCCCTGGTCATCCGGAGCCGAGCGCGCGAGGTCGGCGAGGCCAAGGTGGAGGTGCCCGTGGACTACGACGGCGCGCCCCAGACCGTGGGCTTCAACCCGCACTACCTCCAGGATGCGCTCAAGGTGATGGAACCGGGCAGCGTGGTGACGTTCGAGTTCACCAACGCGAAGTCCCCGGGCAAGCTCTCTGACTGTGACGAGTACACGTACGTCGTCATGCCGATTGCGCTCGAGTAGGGATGGTCGTGAACCGGTCCAGCAAGCGGCGTGAGCCGCATCGAGCGGGTGAGCTCGTGTCCCGCGCCTTGCGCGATCTCGGGCTGCCGTCGCAGCGTGTGAGTGAGCGCGTGCGGCGCGCGTGGCTCGGCGTCATGGAGCCGGCCTGGGAGGGCCGCACCGTGCTCCGGCGTATCGAAGGCGGCGTCCTGGAGATCGGGGTGAGCTCGGCGCCGCTCCGCGAAGAGCTGGCCCACTTTCATCAGGAGCGGTTGCTCGAGGTGTTGCGGCGCGCCATGCCGGATGTCTCGTTGATTGGATTGCACTTCGTGCTGGATGGCACATCGACCGGTACGGAGGGGCGGAAGGGCTCATGACGGCGGAACACGCAGACCCGATGGGTGAAGACGAACAGGCGGACGCCGGCAGTGCCGGTGTGCCGCCCGCGGGCAACGAGCGCGAGTACACGGCCGACGACATCCAGGTGCTGGAGGGTCTCGAGGCCGTTCGCAAGCGTCCGGGCATGTACATCGGCGACACCGGTCCGCGGGGCATGCACCACCTCGTGTACGAGATCGTCGACAACTCGATCGACGAGGCGATGGCGGGCTTCTGCTCGCAGGTGACCGTGCGCATCGTCGCGGACAACGGCATCGTCGTGATCGACGACGGGCGCGGCATTCCCACGGACGTGAACGTGGCCCAGGGCCTGCCCGGCGTCACGGTGGCCATGACCAAGCTGCACGCCGGCGGCAAGTTCAAGAAGGACGTCTACAAGGTCTCGGGCGGTCTGCACGGCGTCGGTGCGAGCGTGGTGAACGCGCTCTCCGAGTCCTGCGAGGTCGAGGTCTACCAGAAGGGCTACATCCACCATCAGGCCTTCGCTCGGGGCATCGAGCTCGGTCCCCTGGAGAAGCGCGGCAAGACGGACCGCACCGGGACGAAGACGTACTTCAAGCCGGATCGTCAGATCTTCGGTGAGATCGAGTTCGACGCGAACACGCTGGCCAGCCGCTTCAAGGAGCTGGCCTTCCTGAACAAGGGCGTGGTGATCCACTTCGTCGACGAGCGCTCGGATCCGCCGCTCGACGAGCGGTACCAGTACGAGGGCGGCATCGTCGAGTTCGTGAAGCACCTCAACGAGGTCCGCTCGACGCTGCACGAGGACGTCATCTACGTGGAGCGCGAGGAGGCCGGCGTCACGGTCGAGATCGCGGCCCAGTTCCACGACGGCTTCCAGGAGAACGTGCAGTCGTTCGCGAACAACATCCGCACGATCGAGGGCGGCACGCACGTATCGGGTTTCCGCAGCGCGCTGACGTCGGCGATGAGCGGCTATGCCCGCCGCCAGAACATCTTCAAGCAGGGCGAGAAGCCGGCGAGCGAGGACTTCCGCGAGGGCCTGACGGCGGTGATCTCCGTCAAGGTGCCGGAGCCTCAGTTCGAGGGCCAGACCAAGACCAAGCTCGGCAACGGCGAGGTGGACGGCATCGTGCGCACCGTTTGGGGCGAGACCGTCAAGACGTACCTCGAGGAGCAGCCGACGGCGGCGAAGAGCATCATCAACAAGGTGCTCCAGGCGTTCCAGGCACGCGAGGCGGCGCGCAAGGCGCGCGATCTCGTGCGTCGCAAGGGCGCGCTCTCGGGCGGCGGCCTGCCGGGCAAGCTGGCGGACTGCTCGAGCCGCGATCCGGAGACGACGGAGCTCTTCCTGGTCGAGGGTGACTCTGCGGGCGGCTCCGCGAAGATGGCGCGCGACCGCATCACACAGGCGATCCTGCCCCTGCGCGGCAAGATCCTCAACGTCGAGAAGGCGCGCATCGACAAGATGCTGGCGCACGAGGAGATCCGCTCGCTCATCACCGCGGTGGGCACGGGCATCGGCAGCGAGGACTTCAACCCGGAGAAGTGCCGCTACGGCAAGCTGATCATCATGACGGATGCGGATGTCGACGGCAGCCACATCCGCACGCTGCTGCTCACCTTCCTCTTCCGCCACATGCAGCCGCTGATCGAGGACGGCAAGGTCTTCGTCGCACAGCCGCCGCTCTACAAGATCAAGAAGGGCAAGAAGGAGGAGTACATCTTCGACGATGCGGACCTCCAGTACCGCCTGCAGGAGCTGGGGGCCGAGTCCCTCGAGCTCTCGGTGCTGAACGGGTCGGCGTCGGAGCCCATGGGCGGGCCGCGCCTCCGCAACTTCACGGCGGCGCTCAGCCGGCTCGAGGAGCTGGCGCCGGCGCTGGAGCGCCGCGGCGTCACGCTCGGCGAGTACCTCTCGGAGATCTCCGAGGATGGTTCGCTGCCGTCGGCGTACGTGATCTCCACACGCAGCCCGGGTGTGCGCCACTACGTCCACGGCGAGGAGGGCCTGGCCGCCTTCCTGCGCGAGGAGGAGGCGGTCCGCGGGGGTGAGCAGGTCCGCGTCCACGAACAGGGCGAGGAGGAGGGCGATGCCTCCGCGGCCGACGTCGTCGTGGTCAACATCTACGAGTACGCCGAGCTCGAGAAGCACGCGCGTACGCTCCTGGACTTCGGAATCGACCTGAAGAACTGGGATGCGGGCCCGGAAGGGGGCGCGCGCTACCGCTTGGTTCGTCGCGGTGGGGATGAGCAGGAGCTCAGCTCTTTGCTCGCCGTCCTCACGGCCGTCCGCAAGGCCGGCCAGCGCGGCGTGGACGTCACCCGCTACAAGGGACTCGGCGAGATGAACCCGGGGCAGCTCAAGGAGACGACCATGGATCCGGAGCAGCGGATCCTCTTGCGCGTCACCATGGCGGACGCCTCCGAGGCGGATCGGCTCTTCACGCTGCTCATGGGCGAGAGCGTCGAGCCCCGGCGAGAGTTCATCGAGAAGCACGCGCTCGAGGTCACGAACCTCGACGTGTAGGGCCGGCAAAGCCTGCCCGGGCCGGAATCTGGCCGTTTCCGGGCCCTTGTTTGCGCCTTGTTTCGTCAATCGCGGCTGAACGCAGTTCATCCGGTCCGGAGGGCTTGCCGATAGGAGCCCGGATCCCGGAGATCGTGATGGACCCTTTCGAGCGCTACACACGCCGCAGCCTTCGAGACGTACTGGTTAGCCAGGGGGCATTGAGCCAGGAGGCTGCCGACGAGCTCATCGAGAGCGCGTACGAGTCGAACGAGGCCTTCGGTGCGGTCATCGTCGAGGCCGGCCTGCTGACGGCATGGGACCTCGCGAAGACGGTCTCCACGCACTACCAGATGCCCATCCTGCCGCTCCTGAACTACCAGTTCGACGAGAGCGTCTTCGAGACGGTGTCGCCGGCCACGCTGTACCAGTACATGGTGCTTCCGGTGGGGCGCTTCGGGCGCACCTGGTCGTTCTCGGTCGTCGAGCCGCCGAGCCGCGAGTGCATCGACGCGCTGCGCGAGGCGTGCGGCAGCTCGATCTTCTTCTTCGTCTCCGAGCTGCAGGAGGTCCAGCGGGCCCTGCAGGAGCACGTGAAGGTCGTCGACGTCCAGTCCGACACGAGCTGGCAGTCCATCTTCGACACCGGCGAGCGCCGCGTGAACGAAGAGATCGCCCACCCGGGCGAGTAGTCACTGCGCCTACGGCGGCAGCGGCTCTTCGTCGTCGTCTTCGAACGTCGGCGGTGGTGACGGTGCGTTCGTCTTCGCATCCGTCCGCTCGACCGGCGCGCCCGGCCAGGGCTGCGGCTCGCCGGCCTCGTCGTCCGTCCCGACGTCGTACTCCGGGCCGGAGGCCTCGGTCTCCGTCGACTCGGGGGGCGTATCGTCCGGTGACGGCAGCGGCTTGTTGGCTTCGCTGATCGCGCTCTGGACCTCGCGGCGCGGATCCGGCACGGAGGAGACGCTCTTCAGCTCCTCGCGAACCGGCTTGCTGACCTCTTGCAGCCCTTCCCGGAGACGCGCATAGGCGCGGCCGAGGCTGCGCATCACGTCCGGCAGCTGTCCCCCGAACACGAGCAGTGCGACCGTGCCGATGACGAGCAGCTCGCTGAAGCCGAAGCTCATGAAGGCGACGGGGAGACTGGGGGTCATTTGCCTCGAAGGATGATCTTGGGGCCGCGGAAGGTGGGAAGGCCGGTCTTGAGGTCGATTGTGGCCTCGGTCCAGACGCCGTCCACCTCGCTTTCGCCTTCGCCCTTCGTGGAACGTACGGGTTTGCCCGGCGCCCCCGTGATCACGGCCTGTTCGGCCTCCACGTCCAGCACCACCCGCTGGCCCCGCACCCGCAGCAGGTTGCGGCCCGTCCCCGTCTGGATCGTCGTGCTCTCGCCCTCTGCGATGACCTTCTGCACGTTGCGCTGGCCGTTCGTGAGGCCCTGGTTGCCGGACCGGAGCAGATCGCGGCCCTCGACGCGGAGCGTCGGGGACCAGAGCTGGGCCGGCGCCGACCACGTGCCGCCGCTGTTGCGGCTGACCCGCCGCTCCACGACGACCCCGGTGGCCGTGACGGCGTTCGGGCGCATGTCGATGGGTCCGCGCGACCAGATCGCGTAGCCCTCGAGCTGGGTGCGGCCCTGGGCGTCCGGCGCCGAGGTGTGGAACAGGCGTGCAATGACGCGCTGGCCGGCCGCGGGCTCGGCCTGGATGCGATCCGTCCCGTTCTCGCCCAGGGTCAGCAGGAAGCGCTCGGCCGCGACCATGTTGCGCATGCCCTGCTCGGTCGCGAACCAGGCTTCGGCACCGCGCGCGCCTTGCCCCAGCACGTCCACCGTGCGGGCTGCGCCGTCGTAGATGATGCGCTTGCCGGTGACCTCGCCCATCTCCGAGGAGAGCTTGACGCCGCCGAACGCCTCGATGCGCTTGGCCGTCCCGCCGGACACGTCCGCCGTGATCTCTCCGGCGTCGACCTTCATGCGCATGAGCTGGTCGGCGCGCAACGCGCGCGGCTTGCGCTCGGTGCGACCTTCCGGCGCCTTGCGCAGGCCCGGCAGCGTGGGGCTCGGCGCCGCGTCCGGCGCTTCGCGGGAGGCGAGCACCAAGGCGATCTCGAGCATGTCGGCGCGCAGGCGGTCGATGAGCATGCGGTCGGAGCGAAGCTCGGCCGTCAGGGGCCCGTGGATCTTCACCGTCTGCTCGGTGTCGAGCTGTACGCCGCCCCGCGGCCCCGTGCGCACGATGCCGATGTCGATGCGGTCGTCGGTCACGATCTCGAGCACGCTCGGGGGTGCCGGGTTCCCGCGGCGGAACGCGCCGCGCACCGACTCTGCGTTCAGCCCCTTGCGCTCGGTCCAGAGCTCACCGCGCACGCCGCCCTTCGCGGCCACGAGGCCACGCCCGCGGTCCAGGCTCAGGGTCTGGGCCTCGATGCGGTTCGGCTTGTCGCCGAGCGAGTCGGCTTCGATTCGGGCCGGGCTGCCGGCGCCGCCCTCCAGGCGCGCGAGGTTCGACAGCTCCTCGTAGGTGAGGCGGAGGCCCGTCATGTGCGTGCTGAGGCCGAGTGCGGGTCCGCCGAGCGTCGTGGCGACGTCGACGTTGCCCGAAGCCGTGAGGCGACGCACGTGCCAGCTGCCTTCCGGGTCGTCCGATGCACGATCGGCCGGCACGGCGCCGGGAGGAGCACGCGGTGTGGCGGGCTTGTCGCGACCGACCAGTCGTTGGTTGGTGCGGATCTCGGGGAAGCTCAGGCGTGTGCCCTTGCCGACGGCGCTGATCTTCACGTTCGACGAGGCGAGGTCCGTCGCCACCAGCAGATCGGTCGAACCATTGACGCGCGTTCCGCCGAGGCGGACGTGGCCCTTCGCCGTGAACTCGAGCGCGGTGACGCGGTCCATACCGCTGGCGAGTCCGTCGTCCGCGGGGCGACGCTCCTTCGTCAGCGGATCCGCGAAGAAGACGAGCTCGATCTCGTCGCCTTCGAGGATGTCCTCGTCGGCGGTCGCCGTGCCGCGACCATGTCGTTCCAGTCGCGCGTCCCCGATCAGGAGGACGCGCCGCAGGCTCTCCGCCTCGATGCCTTCGGGCGGGGTGCGGTCGACCACGGGCCCGATCCACAAGCGGTCCCGGCTTGATGCGCGCACGAGGCCGTCCTGCTTCTGGCGCCCGTCCAGCGGCACATCGCCTTCGAACGTCAGCGAGGTCTTGCCTTCGAAGAGCGTCGTGGGCGCGCCGCTCGTGGGCACGTCGTGCGTCAGGTGATCCGTGCGCGCCGTGAGGAGTGTCTTCTTGCCGCCGGCCCGTTCACGCGTCTCCCGGAGCTGCACGTCGCCGTCGGCTTCGAGCTTGCGCAGGCGCCAGCCGCCGGAGCGTGCACGGGTGGGGGCCTGGGGGTCCACGTCCTGGATGGCCTCGACCGTCAGGCGCTTGGCATCCAGACTGCGCCCGCCCTCCTGGCTCAGATGCACGTAGTCGAACATCTCGATGCGCAGGCGCTCACCCGTCGGGAGCTCGTCGCGGCGGATGATGGCGCGCCCTTCCGCCGTGACGGTCGCGCGGCGGAACTTGTTGCCGTCGAAGCCGAGGACCGAGCCGCCGTCGCTCTTGCTGGGGTCTTCCAGCAGCTGCAGGCTCGCCTTCTGGAGGATCTCGGCGAGGGCGCGGCCCTCGTCGATCTTGTTCAGCTCGATGCCGCGGCCTGTGATCACGAACGCGGCATGCTTCAGGACGAAGTCCTTCTTGCCGCTCGCGGTACCGAGCTTCGGATACGCCGTGATCTCCTCGCCCGTGATCGTGAGCCGCTCGTCGGCGTCGAACACCTTGAGGTTCTTGGAGAAGCGGATCTCGGAGTCGCTCGACAGGCGCACCTTCGCGCGCTCGGACTGGTCCTGGAGCAGTTGCGGCACCATGCGTCCGAAGACGCGTGCCTCGGCTGCCTCGATGCGGCGGTGCAGCACGGCGTTCTGCGCGCCGCGGTCCTGGCGCGCCAGGCTCAAGGCCTCCACGTGTGTGCGCGGGCTGCGGAACGTGTCGAAGACCACGTTGCGGCACAGCGCGCCGATGCGGTCGCCGTCGTTTCGGGTGAGCGGCTCCACCGATTCCGCGCGCAGGGTCCACGCGTAGTAGCTGGGGATCTCGACCGGGTCGGCGGGGTTGTCGGGATCGCGCCACACGACGAACTCGGGCGGCGCCTGGACGAACACGCCCTTGACCTTGTTGATCGCGGAGTTGGTCTCGCCGGGCAGCGGGATGCGCGACTCGGTCGGCACCTCGACGGTGGGGGCCTTGGCCGAGGGCGGCGCCACGCGCTTCCCGGAGGTCTCCGGCGGCGTCCAGTCGCTCGTGGCGAACATCAGCCCCGCGACGGCGGCGCCGGCGAAGAGCAGACCGAGCAGGAGCTGCTTCCGCGTCATGCGCTGCGCTCCTGCGAGGGGATCACCTGGAAGCGCTCGAGCACCCGATCCCAGAGGCCTTCACGCTGCAGGAGGTGTTCGATCACGTCACGGACCGCCCCCTGCCCACCATTCCGACGCGCAACGAACGTCGCGGTTTCCCGAACCTCGGGAGCCGCGTCGGCGGGTGCAGCGGACCAGCCCGCAGCGCGCATGGCGGGGATGTCGCTCAGGTCGTCCCCGACGAACGCCGTCTCCGACAGATCCAGCCCATGGCGCGCCGCGATGCCCTGCAGCACGCCGAGCTTGTCGTCCACGCCCAGGTGGACTTCCTCGATCTTCAGCTCGGCCGCACGTCGACGCACCGCATCGGAGGAACGACCGCTGATCAGCGCGGTCTGAATGCCGACCTCGGGCAGCACCTTCACGGCGAGCCCGTCCTTGGCGTGGAAGCGCTTCCACTCGGCGCCCTCGGCGCCATACGTGAACGTGCCGTCGGTGAGCGTGCCGTCGACATCCATGGCGAGCAGGCGGATGGTTGGACGGTTCGGTTCCACGGCCTTTCGACGCTTCCTCCACCCTCGCGACGGCGGCTCCTCCGGGATGAGTCCACCGGCGCCAATTCTACGCGTTCGGATGCGCAGAGACCCCTCCGCACACTCCGCTGCCAATCGTCAACGGTATCGATTCCGGAGCCCTACGTCCATACGAACAGGTGTGTTCGGGGGGGGCCCGCCTATGCTGCGCCCATGGATGAGCTCCGCGTCGACCTCGCGGCCTTCCAAGGCCCCCTCGACCTGCTGCTCCACCTCGTGCAGCAGGAGGAGGTCGACATCTACGAGATCCCGATCGCGCGGATCGCCGATCGGTTCCTCGAGGCCTGCCGGGGCCAGATGCAGGCGCTCGATGTCGACAAGGCCGGCGAGTTCCTCGTCATGGCGAGCCAGCTGCTCGTGCTGAAGAGCCGGGCGCTCCTGCCGCGCGAGACGGAGCTCGAGGTCGAGGAGATCGATCCGCGCCTCGACCTGGTGCGACAGCTGATCGAGTACCGCGACTTCAAGCAGCTCGCCGGCGAGCTCGGCGATCGTGCCGACGTCCAGCGCGGCAAGCACCAGGTCCGTGCGGTCGGCCCGGACCGGACGGTCGAGCGGGGCGAGGAGCTGCCGCTCGAGGTCGACCTCTTCGCGCTCGTCTCCGCCTTCCAGCGCCTCCTGCGCGAGACCGGCGAGGACCACTTCTACGCGGCGCCGAAGGAGCGCCTCCCGATCACGCACTTCGTGAGCGAGATCTTCGATCACCTCGTGGCCGTGGGGGGGTCGCTTGGCTTCCGCGAGCTGATCGGCGCGAAGCCGGATCGGTCCTACGTGATCGGGGCGTTCCTCGCGTTGCTCGAGCTCATCAAGCTGCGCAAGATCCAGGTGAAGCAGGAAGGCCTCGAAGACATCACGATCGCCTTGCGCGAGGATGCGATGGAGGAGGCTGCCGGATCCGAGGAGGAGCTCGCGGACGTGCTCGATCATCCCGACCTGCACGAGGAGCAGCACGTGGGCCCGCGGATCATCTTCATGGGGTCGCCTGAGTTCGCGGCGCCGGCGCTGCAGTCCCTCGTGGGCGCGGGCTTCCGCCCACGTCTCGTCGTGACCCCGCCGCCGCGTCGCGCGGGACGTGGCCGACGGATGAAGCAGGTTCCGGTCGCGCGCGAGGCGGAGCAGCTGGAGCTGCCGCTGCACCGTACGGGTGACGTCAACGGTCGCACGTCGCGCAACGAGCTCGAGGCGGTGAAGCCCGACGTGATCATCACGGCGGGGTTCGGGCAGAAGCTTGGCAGCGGGATCCTGAGCCTGCCGGAGAAGGGCTGCATCAACATCCACGCGAGCCTGTTGCCCAAGTACCGCGGTGCGAGCCCGGTCGCCGCCGCCATTCGTGCGGGCGAGAAGGAGACCGGCGTCTCCATCTTCGTGATGGACGAGAAGATGGACCATGGGCAGGTGATCGCGACGACCCGCTTGCCGATCGGTGACGACGAGACGACCGACGACGTCACCAAGCGACTCGCGGAGGCCGGCGCGGATCTGCTCGTGCGGACGCTCGGCAGCTTCCTCGACGGCGAGCTCGAGCCCACCGAGCAGAACCACGAGGAGTCGAGCTACTTCGGTCGCCTCACGAAGAAGGACGGCATCGTCGACTGGGCCCAGCCGGCCGCGGCCGTGCGCAACTTCGTACGCAGCATGACCTCCTGGCCCGGTGCCCAGAGCGCCTGGCAGCCGCGCGTGAAGCACGCGCCCTTGCCCGTGGTGATCGTGCGCACGGAGCTCGTGACCGCCGTCGAGCCGGAGGCTCCCGCGCCGCCCGAGGGCGAAGCGGCCCCGGCCGAGGCGCCGAAGCCCGGAACCGTCCTGGCGGTGTCCCAGGAAGGCATCGACGTCGCCTGCGAGACGGGCGTGCTGCGCATTGTCACGCTGCGGCCCGCCGGCGGACGCGTCATGGCGGTGAAGGACTTCCTCAACTCGCGGCGTGTGGTCGTTGGCGACCGCTTCATCGCCCCGCGAGACGACGCCTGACGCCGCGCGCCTCCTGCGCCGCGAGGAATCACCGCACGCCAACCCCATTCAGGGCATGATGGATGGGTCGAACGGAGGAGGTGCCTGTGCGCGGGTTCGACAACATCCTGGTCCCGATCGACTTCTCGGATCCGTCCGCGAAGATCCTGAACACGGCGCTACGCGCCGCGAGCGACGAAGGCAAGCTCACGCTGCTGCACGTCGTCGAGTACCTCCCCCTCGTGACCGAGAGCACCTTCGGCGTCTATCCGCACCGCAAGGACCTCGAGCAGATCAAGAACCTCTCGCGCCGGAAGCTCGAAGCCGCGGCGCGCCAGCATCCGGATCACGCCTTCGAGTTGCTGGTCCGCGAGGGCAAGCCGGCTTCGGCGATCCTGGAGTCCGTGGCCGAGCTCGGACCCGATCTGGTCGTCATGGGCACCCACGGGCGCTCTCGCCTCGACCATCTCCTGATCGGCAGCGTGGCCGAGCGCGTCGTGCGCAAGGCGCCCTGCAACGTCTTGCTCGTGCACGTCGATCCGCGCGAGTAGCGGCCGGGAAACAAAGCGGGCCGACGCCCGAAGGCGCCGGCCCGAATCCCATTGATTCTCGAGTCCCCTGGACTGATTCCGGCCGCGGGGCCGTGACTGAAGCAAGTCCTCGGCGGTCCGCGTCTCGCGCACTTGGTCCCGAACACCGCGTGCGATGAGGGCTACCTACACACGGGGCATGCCAGCGCCGGGGCCGTTTTGGGTCGAAGTCCGTAAGCAGCACAAGGGCAGCGACTTACGGGATTCGGCGGTCGCGGGCCCGGCCCGCCGCTGTTCATCTGGCGCAACGTGCGGCGCGTAGATGTCCCGCCGCGTTGACGGGCACGGCCTCGGCGCCCCGTACGATCCGCCAGAGATGCGCCGCGCCCTGCTGATCCTCGCCGTCTTGCTGGGCGCCCTCGTCATCGCGCCCGCTGCCTGGGCGGGCGAGGCCACCACGTCCGACGGCCACGTCGTTCGCTGGGATCCGGGGCTCGAGCGGGCCGGCCGGGAGGTCGTCTCCCTCCTGCCCCGCATCGAGGCCGAGGTCGAGCGCAAGATGGGGTTCCCCTTCCCCAAGGGTCCCGCCACGATCGTCGTCGCGAAGGGGATCGACTCCATGCGCAACGCGGCGCGCGTCCACGTCCCCGAGTGGGCGGCGGGCGTGTGCATCGGGCAGCGTTCGCTCATCGTCCTGCGCGCGGATCGCATGCTGCCGCCGTCCCCAGCCCGCTCGATCACGACGGTGCTCCGGCACGAGTGGGTGCATCTGGCGTGGGCGCGCCGGGCGGGCCTGCACGTCCGCAGCCTGCCGCGTTGGGCCGAGGAGGGGTTGGCCGAGGAGATCGGTGGTGGCGTCAGCGTCGAGGGCGGTGCGACGCTCGACTACGCCGCTGCGTGGGGACGGCTGATTCCCTGGAAGGACCTCACGGCCGGGTTCCCGCGTGAGTCGCCGCGTGCCGCGCTCGCCTATCGCCAGGGCGCGAGCTGGATCCGCTTCTTCCTCAAGCAGCGCGGTTGGGACGACCTGCGCGCCGTGCTCGCCGATCTGGCCGACGGCAAGGGCAAGGAGCCTTCGGATACGAGCCGCACGCCGCTCGATCGCGTTCTGCTCGCGCGCACGGAGCGCGGCCTGGATCTCTGGACCGCGGAGTGGCGCGTCAGCCTCGAGGAGGAGGCGCGTCCGTGGTTCCACCTGCTGGGGCACGACGTCGGTTGGTCGCTGATCATCTTCTTCTCGATGATCTCGGTGGTGCTGTACTTCGCCGTGCGCCGCCGTCGCCGCGCCGCCATCGAGGCTCTGCCGGACGGCTAAGAAGGGGACGGGGCCTACGCGCGCGCCGGGAAGGGGTGGGGCAGGTTGACGCGACACGTAGGACCCCATCCCGCAGAGGAAAAGGACCGCGAGAAGCCGGGAGGCTGCGCGGAGGGAGTCGGGAGAGAGATCGAGATGGCTCACGCGGTCCATGCCCGACCCTTGGCGATTGCCATGCCGAACGCCTCAATTCTGGAGAGCCGGCGCTAACCCCCGTCATGCGATGGGGTTCTGGTCTCCACAGAACTTCCCCGATTGTGGAAACCCGGCGGAGAACGGGCTGGCGCCCGCCCGATTACGACGAATCGCGACAGTCGCTGGTGGTCCGATAGCGACGTGCGCGCGCTTGGCCGAGGGCTTCGACCAGCCCCGAGTCCATCAGGCGCGTCAGCTCCCGATTCACCGTTCGCGTCGAGACACCGAGCGCCTGCGCCAGACGCGGCGCCGACCACCACTCGTGGCTCATTGTCGTCAGGACCGCCGTGGCGCGCGGTGACAGCGAGCTGCGGCGGCGTTCCGGCCGCAGCGCCTGTGCGCGCCGTCGCTCCAGGAGGTGTTCGATGACTTCGGGGCCCACCTGCGGCGCATCCGTCAGGAGTGCACTCGCCTGCAGCACATTGTCGAGCTCACGGACGTTCCCGGGCCAGCCGTACGAGGCAAGCACCTCGAGCGCGTCCGGGTGCAGCTCCTTCGCGCGCGTGGTGCGGGCCAGCAGGTGGTGCGCAAGCAACGGGATGTCCGCCGGGCGTTCTCGAAGCGGCGGCAGCGCCAGGCGCACGACATCGAGGCGATGCAGCAGGTCCTCCCGGAAGCGGCCGGCCTCGACCTCGTGTTCGAGGTTCTTGTTCGTCGCACACACGACGCGCACGTCGGCCTTGACGAACTCCGTGCTGCCCAGCGGCAGCACCTGCTTCTCCTCCAGCACGCGCAGGAGGGCGACCTGCATGGCGGGCGGCATGTCGCCCACCTCGTCGAGGAACAGCGTGCCCCGATGGGCCTGGCGGAAGCAGCCCGGCCTGTTGCGGTCGGCACCTGTGAAGGCACCGCGTACGTGGCCGAACAGCTCCGACTGCAGCGTGTCCTGGTGAATGGCGCCGCAGTTCAGCGCCACGAACGGCCCGTGGGCACGGGGCGAGGCGAGATGCAGGCCGCGTGCGACGTGCTCCTTGCCCGTACCCGACTCACCCAGCACCAGCACGGCACAGTCGGTCGGCGCCACGCGCCAGATGTCACGTAGAACACGTCGCCAGGGCTTGGACTGGCCCACCAGTCCCTTGATTGCACGCGCTCGCTTCGGAAGCGCGGGACCCCGCCCTCGCTTCGCGGGTGCGCCCGCCTCCATTCGATGCGGCGCAAGCAGGCGCAGCAGCGAGCGGACAGCGCGCACCTCTCTGCGTCGGAACGGTCGCGAGCGCGCAAGACACGCAACGCCCCGCCCCAACGGCACGCTCAGCAACCCACTCGGCCGCCGCTGCTCGGGCCGCCAGAACTCCGGTGCCGGCTTGACCCGCCGCGCAACCAGCTTGCGATCGCGCGCCAAGCGCACGAGCGTCCACGTCGACAGCGTGTGGATCCGCTGATCCTCTTGCTTGTGGTACCGCCCACGCGAGTAGTGCAGCAGCACACGCGCTCCGAGCATCCTCGCGAGGCTCTCCGCGATGCGCCCGTTCACTTCCGTCGACGGCGCGTCCTGTCCCGCCGTAACGATGGCATCGAGCGCGCGCAGCGTGCGCATGCCATATCGCCGCCGCTTCCTGGGCAGCTGACCCACCACACGGCACAGCCTGCTCACCGGATGCTGCCCCGCCTTGATCGGCGGCGAGAACCGCCGCAGCACGCGCACGGCATGCTCCTCATAGTCCCGCAGCATCTTCGGCAGCCGCTCTGCCCGTCTTCGTCGCGCCAGCTCCCGGAACGACCGATACGCGTCAGCCCCCCGCGCCAGCACCCGCGCCGCCCCCGCAACGCGCCCCTGAGCCAACAGCGCCCGGCCCGCCAGCATCGCCACCACGAGCCTCCGCGCCCACGACCTCTCATGCCTAAGCGCCTGCACCAGGATCCGGCAGTCCCTCGCCGCCGTCCCCCCATGCGCCAGCCGCCCGCACGCCAGGTCCACACTCACGTCCTGGTTGCCAGACTGGACCGCGCGCCTGGGGATGCTGAATCCGCGGCTCCAGGACCAGGGCAGGTAGGCCCAGTCACCGGGGACGAACCTCTCCTGTGTGTCCGGGGCAACGCCATATAGATCGAGGCTCACCGACATGAGCGCTGCATGTGAGCGCGAGTCGGTTGCAAACTCCCGCGCCTGCGCGAACTCGTTGTTTCGCGCATACATCCCGACTCGCGTTCGCTTGTTTCGGATCGTCGTGGATCCACCCACGAAGGGGAGCTGTGAGGAGCGGTTCGCAAGAGTCGTAGCGAGCTGCGCCACGCGCGTTCCCAATCCAGCCCTGAGCACTTGCTCATACAGGTGACGGCATGAGCTGTTGGTTGTGGGCACAACGCTGCGCGCGAGGTCGTGCACCGCGGTCGGGCTGATGCCGCGCCTTCTGTTTGGGCTGAACAGTGCGCCCACCCGCACGGCTCGGAGCAATCCCCGGGCGCAGGATGTGCCACCCGTGTTCGCCGCGTATCGGCGACGGACGAAACGGAGCGCGGCACATGCCCCGTGAAGGCCGACTAGGCGCGTGAGCCGCTCTGCCCGTACTGACGCGGATCCGACGCGGGCAGCCCCAGCTGCCGAGGCGGCGAGGTGGCGCGCATGTAGCGCAGCGACTGCTGCTCGGAGGATGGGCCTCTCGGTGGGTGCTGTACGCGTGCGAGCATGCATGTAGAGGCGCGCGTCCACTGGGTCAGCCCGCAGCAGCGATCGCACGAGGTTGTCGAATGACCGGGTTCGTCGAAACGCATCTGAGCACAAGAGTCCGCCGGCTTCCTGAATCAGCTCCGCGAGACAGTCATCTGAGTGCGTCTGGGGGCGAGGCGGATGTGAGAAGATCCGGTTGAGAACTAGCCATGCTCTTTGAGGCGTTGGGCGCCGTCGGAGCACCTCTTGCATGCGGGCGATCTCGGCTTCCTGCCAGCCCGGCTCTTCGAACCTGATCCTGCTTCCCCTGCTCGGCGCATCGTCGTTCGTCCTGAGACTGGGGAGTGTCCGCAGGAAGCGTCGGGATCGAGGCGTGGGGTCGCACACGGCTAGGAGGCTCGCGACCAACTTCCGTTCCCACGCGCTGCGAGGGTCAATCTCTAGTGCGATTACCGCCGGCACGCGACGCCGCAGCGTGAAGTTCCTGAGTAGGGCGAACAGCACCGCGCGTCCGTGCGACTCGGTTTGCGCGCCCCGAAGCACGATGCGCCGCCCGAGCCCTCGCGATCGCAGAAGAACCTGTGCGGCGGGCAGTCGAGTGCGCCGGAGCCCAGTTTTCCGCCTCGTGCGAGGCGCGCAGGCCAGTAGAGGACGCCTAGGGGTCACCGGCGCGATATGCACGTTCTGCCGTTGGAAGGCAACTACGAAACGCGGAAGGAGCGACCATACCGGACAGCAAGAGCGAACGTACGTGCCTGTAAGGCCCTCATGTCCATTGGCCTAGACATCTATTGTTGAAAAACCGCACGGGGTGTCTAAAGTTATGAACATCGCGGGCCGAGGGGAGCTCCGCGGGAGGAACGCCACCATGCGTCGCTTAGCTCTTGGTCTCGCGCTCGCCCTTGGTCTTTCACTGTGCATCGGCTCCGCAGCCACCGCCGACTACTACGACTACGAGCTCGACGGCGCTCCGGAGGTGGGCATCGCCTACACGGTTGGCGATGGCGTCGGTGAGTTGACGATTCTCGGTGGTGCCGGCCTTGCGGTCGAAGCCTACGACGCAGCCGGTGCCCCGATCGCGGGCACGGTCATCTTTGACTCCGTGCAGACCGTGAGCGTTCCGGCGCACGGCGATGCTTCCGTGCTCTACGTCCTGGTTGGCGACCAGTGGTACGAGGTCTCGGCCAACAGTGATCCCGACTGGAACTTCGACTAAGCGCGTACGAGTAGTTCCGATCTGCTGAGCGGCCGGCCGAAACGCCGGCCGCTTTCAATTGCGTCGGTCTAGGCGCTGCGCCGTTCCAGGACCCGGTTCAAGAGCTCGGTGACCTGGTTCATCGCGAACGGCTTCGCGAGCAGCGCGCCCGCTCCCGCTCGACGAGCATCCGCGGGATTCACCCCTGTTGCCCAGCCACTCATGAGGATGACCGGTACTTCGGGTGCCCGTCGCCGCAATTCTCGACACAGCTCGAGTCCGTCCATTCCAGGCATACCGATATCGCTAATGACCACTTCCGGAGGCAGCTCCGTGGCCACATCGAGTCCCTCTTCTCCGCTAGCCGCAGAGCTGACGTCGAATCCCGCGCGCTGCAGATACTCGCAGAGTGGATCGCGGACGTTCTCATCGTCATCCACCACGAGTACGCGAGTCGCATCCTCAGCTGTGTTTCTGCCCACCGCGGGATGTTCAATCAGCGGCAGCTGAACCGATGCGTCGTCGGCACACGGAATCGTGATGAGGACGCGCGTGCCTTGTCCGAACGTGGACGCCACATCGAATGACCCGTTGTGTCTTTCGATGATCTGCTGACTCAGGCAGAGGCCGAGCCCCGTTCCTCGCTCGCCCTTCGTCGTGAAGAACGGATCGCAAACGCGGGAAAGGATCTCCTCCGGGATACCAGGACCGTCGTCCGTGACAGTGACTCGCACTTGTCCATCTTCGCGGGCGGAACGGACCACAATGGTCCCGCCTTGGTCCAGTGCATCTAGGGCGTTCTTGATGAGGTTCGTGAGCACCTCACGGAGTTCCGTGGGATCTCCGCGGACTACCTGTGGCGAGTCTGCTTCGAGGCGCACCAAAATGGGCGGTCTCCCTCGTCGTCGCCGCGTCGACCAGAGAGGCCGGAGGAACTCGATCGCGTCCTGGCATACCTCGCTCAGGTCTACGATCCGGAACGTCCCCTGCCGCTGCTGTTTGCTGAAACTCTGAAGTCTGCGAACCACCTCTGCGGCATCCAGGCACGCCTTCTCAATGAGGCTCAGGTCCTTCTTCAAGTCCGGAGCGAGGTAGTTCAGATTGAGCAGTTGCACTCTGGCGAGAATCGAGGTGAGCAGGTTGTTGAACTCGTGCGCGACACCGCTGCTCATCTCTCCAATGGTGCGAAGCCGCTCTCCCTTCACCAGCCGCTCTTGCATGTCTTTCAGGTCCTGCATGCTGGTCTGCAGGTCAGCGACTAGACGGTTGGTTTCCAACGCAGCCGCAGCCTGCTCGGCGAAGAGCTTCAGTACCTCAAGATCAGTCGTGTCGAACGAGCCCGCTACAGAAGCGTTGTCTGCGTACATGACACCGTACAAGACGTCGCCTCGGACCATTGGAACGCAGATGATGGATCTGAGAGAGAGGGCAGTGATGCTTGGGCGGCCGAGCAGTTCCTCGTCGTCGAACACGTCGTGGAGGAGCAGTGGCTTACGCGCTAGGATCACCCGGTTGATTACTGTGTGAGAGATGTCGTCTGCGCTGATGGTGTGACTGGTGTCGCTCGCGCTTGTGGCCACGCGGATGGTCGGGTCATCCTCCTGTTCAACGAGCACAACACACGTGCGCTCAGCCCGGGTGATCTCGATCGTGCTCTGGGTCATGTCTGAGAGAAGGTCGCCGAGGCTTCCTCCGGCCTCCATGCGTGCCGTCGCCGCGAGGACTCGTCGAAGGGCTGAGGCGAGGCGGTCGTCACCTGAGCCTCCCAGACGGTGCATTCTCAGGCATCGATGCGCGCTGGCATGCAGCTCTTCTGGCGTGTACGTCGCGCGCTTGGCCCCGGGTGCATCAAGACGGTGGGTCGCCAAGGCGAACTCGTGGGGCGCAGGTGATGCGCGCCTTCTTGAGTGGGCGGGTTCTCTCGGCTTGGACATCTGTGATACAGCGTCGGAGAAGAGCGTGGCCGCAGTACTGGCATCTTGTTCGACTGCAGCGTGGGCGGCCATTGCACGGGCAGCGACTCCATCCTCGCCCGCCGCAGCTGCGCCACGTCGCGCCCTGTGGGCTAGGTACGCGGCACTCTCACCTTCCGTCCTGTTGCTGACCGAGAGGAGTGCCTCAATCGCTAGTCGACGCGTTGGCCCGCTTGGCCTGAGTCGGTCAGGCCGTCCTGTCGGCTGAAGTCTGCGGGGGAGGGCCGGAACGGAATCTGGACGCCGTCGTGCTCGCTCGAGCCACCTGGCGATGCGATCCACGTCCTCGCGGCCGCTTGCTTCCTCAGCAGAGACAGGCTCTGAGGGGCCCTCAGCTAGCAGGGTC
>JASJAY010000041.1 GCA_030066775.1 Planctomycetota bacterium | reverse complement strand
GTCGAGGGGCTCGACACGGTCGAGTCGATCGGCAGCATCCAGATCACCGGGCTCGGCTCGGACCGGCAGATCTACCTAAGGGACATCGCCGAGATCACCCGCGGCTACGAGACGCCGCCTTCGACGATGCTGCGCTTCAACGGCCGACCCGCCATCGGTGTAGGCGTCTCCACCGTACAGGGCGGCAACGTCGTCACGATGGGCAACGCCGTGCGCGAACGCCTGCGTGAGCTGCAGGCGGACACCCCCATCGGCATCGAGATCGACGCGATCTACTTCCAGGCCGAGGGTGTCACCCAGGCCGTCGACGGGTTCGTGATCAGCCTCATCCAGGCGATCCTGATCGTGATCGGCGTCCTCGTCTTCGCGATGGGCCTGCGCAGCGGCGTCCTGATCGGCGCCATCCTGCTCCTGACGGTGCTGGCCACCTTCATCGTGATGAAGTCGCAGGGCATCTCGCTGGAGCGCATCTCGCTCGGCGCCTTGATCATCGCCCTCGGCATGCTCGTCGACAACGCGATCGTCGTGACCGAGGGCATCATGGTGAAGATGCAGCGCGGCGCGAACCCTGTGAAGGCCGCGGGCGAGGTCGTCGGGCAGACCATGTGGCCCCTGCTCGGCGCGACCTTCGTCGCGATCCTCGCGTTCGCCTCGCTGGGCGCCTCGCAGGACAGCACCGGCGAGTTCTGCCGTTCGCTCTATCAGGTCATCCTCTACTCGCTGCTGCTGAGCTGGCTGCTCGCCGTCACGGTCACCCCCCTCTTCTGCGTGACCTTCCTGAAGACGGGGAGCGGCGACGACGAGGGCGATCCGTACGGTGGCGTGTTCTTCCGCGGCTACCGGGCCCTGCTGCACGGCTGCATCCGCCGGCGCTGGTTCACCGTCGGCGTGATGGTGGTGCTGCTCGCCGTCTCGCTCCAAGGCTTCAAGTTCGTCGACCAGAGCTTCTTCCCCGACTCCACGACGCCGCAGTTCACGCTCGACTACTGGCTGCCCGAGGGCACCGACATCCGCAAGACGAGCGACGACCTCGCCGAGATCGAGGCGTACTTGCAGGACCAGGAGGGCGTAGAGAGCGTCGCGACCACGATCGGCCAGGGCTCCATGCGCTTCATGCTCACGTACGCGCCCGAGCAGCCGAATACGGCGTACGGACAGATGATCGTGCGTGTGGACGACCACGAGCGCATCGACGACCTCATCGCCGGCGCAGAGGAGTGGATCGCCGCGCGCTACCCGGACAGCCTCGTCTACGGCGGCCGCTTCATCCTGGGCCCCGGCGGCGGCTCCGACATCGAGGTGCGTCTACGCGGTCCCGATCCCGTCGAGCTCCGTCGGCTCAGCAACCAGGTCCAGGCGATCATGCGCGCCGACCCGCACACGCGGGACGTGCGCGACGACTGGCGCCAGAAGACCAAGGTGCTGCGACCCGTCATCGACGACACGCGCGCCGCACGCGCCGGCCTCACGCGCAAGGACGTCAGCGACACGCTGCAGCGCACCTTCGGCGGCCTGCGGGTCGGCGTCTATCGCGAGAACGAGGACCTGATCCCCATCGTCGCGCGCGCCCCCGAGCGCGAGCGCTCCGACATCGGCAGCATCAAGGACGTGCAGATCTGGAGCCCCGCGGCGATGAGCTCCATTCCCATGAGCCAGGTCGTGCCGCGGTTCGAGACGGTGTGGGAGGACCACATCATCGAGCGCCGCAACCGGATGCCGACGATCACGCCGCAGTGCAACGCGAGCGTCGGGCTGCCGAGCGCGGTCCTGAAGCGGCTCATGCCGGAGATCGATGCGTTGGAGCTGCCGCCCGGCTATGTGATGGAGTGGGGTGGCGAGTACGAGAACTCGGGCGACGCCCAGGCGGGCATCGCGTCCAAGCTGCCCATCGTGCTGCTCGCGATGGTCCTGATCGTGCTGGCGCTGTTCAACGCGATCAAGCAGCCCGTGCTCATCTGGCTCACGGTGCCGCTGGCGATGATCGGCGTGACCGGCGGGCTGCTCGTGGCGGGCGCGCCCTTCGGGTTCATGGCGCTGCTCGGACTCTTGAGCCTGATCGGCATGATGATCAAGAACGCCGTGGTGCTCGTGGACGAGATCGACAGCCAGATCGCGTCGGGCAAGGAACGCATCGTCGCGGTGCTCGACTCCGGCGTGAGCCGTCTGCGCCCCGTCGCGATGGCCGCCTTCACGACCGTGCTCGGGATGATCCCGCTCTTGCCGGACATCTTCTTCCAGTCGCTGGCCGTGACGATCATGGCCGGCCTGGGCTTCGCCACGGTGCTGACGCTGCTCGTGGTGCCCACGCTGTACGCGATCTTCTTCAAGATCCCGTCGGAGGTGGGCGCGGAGCGACCCGCGGACAGCTAGCGTTCGATCGCGCCCACGTCGGCGGGAAGCGCCGGCGAGCGCTCGATGCCGCGCTGATCCTCTGTGAGCAGTGCGCCGTTCGGATCGTGGATGATCCCGGCCGGAATCGCATCGACGGCCGGGCTGCCGTTGGCCGGGCGACGCATCAGCCGGCCGCCCGTGTGCGTCGTGACGGCCTCGAGGTCCGGGTCGAGCGGCGTGAAGGCATCGCCGACCTGATTGCCGTTCACACCGTGGAACAGGCCGCCGAAGTTCACCCCGATCAGGTTGTGGCTGCCCGAGACATCCGCGCCGCCCTCGAGCTGTCCGTCGTCGATTCCGGCGCCGCCGTTCGTTGCCAGGATCGAGGCGTGCAGTGCGAGGGTCGCCGTCTCGCCGTCCTGTTGGCTGACGAACACAGCGCCGCCCTCATCTGCCTCGTTGCGAGTCAGGGTGCAGGCGTGGAGCCACAGCATCGACGGCCCGCCGATCCCGCTCGACCGCACGTAGATCGCACCGCCCTGGCTGCTGATGCCGCCGGTCGACGTATTGCTGTCGAACGTGCAGTTCACCATGCGCCAGTTGACGGAGCGCAGCGAGAGGGCGCCACCGTAGGCGCTCACGGCGTTGCTCGCGTTGAGATAGAAGGAGGTCTGCTCGATCAGCGCCGTGGTCTCACGGGCCGAGATGGCCCCACCGGACCAGGAGCTGTTGAGGGTGAACGCGCAGTCGTGGATGGCCAAGACGCCGCCCCCCATGTGCAGG
Organism: Planctomycetota bacterium; assembly: GCA_030066775.1. Classification (GTDB taxonomy): domain Bacteria; phylum Planctomycetota; class PLA2; order PLA2; family JAEUHO01; genus JASJAY01. Next base: position 28,094 of record JASJAY010000041.1, on the reverse strand, counting down.
CCACCGCCACCGCCCATCTCGGACGTGCAGTCGAAGACCTGCACCCGGGACAGCGCGATGCTCGCGTTCAGGGCCCGGATCGCGGCGCCGCTGTCGACCGACCGGCCCTCGCGCAGGATGAAGTCGCGCAGATCCAGTGCCGCACCCGACGCCACGTCGAAGAGGCGCGTCGCGTCGCCGCCCGAGATCGTGAAGCGCTGAAGCGTCCCGCTGAGACCACCGATCACCCGAGGCTGATCGATCGCGATGGGGCTCTGCAGGGTGATCGTGCCGACGGCCAGGGTGGGATCGAACGTGATCCACGCCCCGGGCGGGGCGTTCTCGACCGCGTCCCGTAGCGATCCAGGGCCCGCGTTGTTCAGGTTCGTGACCTGGATCACCTGCACGGGAGCCGGACCGCCCCCACCGCCCCCGCCACACGCGGAGAGCGCGATGGCGAGCGAGGCGAGGACGCAGGTCAGGCAGGGCTGCAGAGAGCGGGGTGCGCGCAAGGACGGACTCCACGGCCCCGCGGGGCCGGATCGGGAACGCAGGGGGGCCGGAAGCGTCGCGCTGATGGCAATCCCCGTGCCGCGTCGGGGGCTCAGGACGCGTGATCTGGACGCGACCGCACGGAATGGGGCTCTGCGCTCGGTTCGCGCGTCCGCCGCTCGAGCCGGCGTTCTCACGGCACGCGCGCCTGCCCCCTCCGGAGGTCACGCGCTGCGTTCCTTCGAAGCCAGCCGGCGCAGCGCGGGCGGCGTCTCATTCCGCCGCCACGGCGGGAGGCCCGCGGCGTATGATCCCCCCGCTGGGGGTGCCGCGGGCGACCACGTCGCGCGGCTGAGAGCAGACCCCTCGAACCTGATCCGGGTCGTGCCGGCGAAGGGAAGCATGCGGCAGCGCAGGCCTCTCGTCGGAGCCCGGAAGACCGGAGTCCGAGATGGCCACGAGCGACCGCGTCCCGACCGAAGCCGCGATCACCCGCGATCCCTTCCCCGCATCGAAGAAGGTGTACGTGCCCGGCACGCTGCACCCGGAGATCCGGGTCGCCATGCGCGAGGTGACGCTCGAGCCCACCCCCTCGCGCGTGCCGGGTGTGCCGGCCGAAGCGAACGCCCCCGTCACGCTCTACGACACCTCGGGGCCCTACACGGATCCCGACATCGACATCAACGTGCGCGCCGGCCTCGAGCCGATGCGCGAGGCGTGGATCCGCCGTCGCGGCGACGTCGAGGCGCTCGAACGCCCCAGTAGCGCGTTCGTCAACGAGCGCGCGTCGGACCCGACGCTCGACAGCATCCGCTTCCCGAACCCGCGTCCGCCGCTCCGCGCGCGGGCGGGCAAGCGCGTCACCCAGATGCACTACGCCCGCCGCGGCGAGATCACGCCCGAGATGGAGTACGTGGCGCTGCGCGAGAACCAGCGTCGCGAGCTCGTGACCGAAGCGCTCGAGCGCGGCGACCTCCATCACCAGCACCCGGGCCAGGACTGGGGCGCCAACATCCCGCCCATCATCACGCCCGAGTTCGTGCGCGACGAGGTCGCCCGCGGCCGCGCGATCATCCCGAGCAACATCAACCACCCCGAGCTCGAGCCGATGGCGATCGGACGCAACTTCCTCGTGAAGATCAACGCCAACATCGGCAACTCGGCCGTGACCTCCTCGATCGAGGAGGAGGTCGAGAAGATGGTCTGGGCCACGCGCTGGGGCGCGGACAACGTGATGGATCTCTCGACGGGTCCCAACATCCACGAGACCCGTGAGTGGATCCTGCGCAACAGCCCGGTGCCGATCGGCACCGTGCCGATCTACCAAGCGCTCGAGAAGGTCGACGGGCGCCCCGAGGAGCTGACCTGGGACCTGTTCCGCGACACGCTCATCGAGCAGGCGGAGCAGGGCGTGGACTACTTCACGATCCACGCCGGCGTGCTGCTGCGCTTCGTGCCGATGACCGCAAAGCGCGTCACGGGCATCGTCTCGCGCGGCGGTTCGATCCTGGCCAAGTGGTGCCTGGCGCACCACAAGGAGAACTTCCTGTACACGCACTGGGACGAGATCTGCGAGATCATGGCCGCCTACGACGTCGCCTTCTCGATCGGCGACGGCCTGCGGCCGGGCTCGATCGCGGACGCCAACGACGAGGCCCAGTTCGCCGAGCTCGAGGTGCAAGGTGATCTCACGAAGCGCGCGTGGGCGCAGGACGTGCAGGTCATGAACGAGGGCCCGGGCCACGTGCCCATGCACATGATCCACGCGAACATGGAGAAGCAGCTCGCGTGGTGTCACGAGGCGCCCTTCTACACGTTGGGCCCGCTCACCACCGACATCGCCCCCGGCTACGACCACATCACCTCGGGCATCGGCGCCGCCATGATCGGCTGGTACGGCACGGCGATGCTTTGCTACGTCACGCCCAAGGAGCACCTCGGCCTGCCGAACCGTGACGACGTGCGCGAAGGCGTCGTGACCTACAAGCTCGCCGCCCACGCCGCGGATCTCGCGAAAGGCCACCCCGGCGCGCAGCTCCGCGACAACGCCCTCAGCAAGGCGCGCTTCGAGTTCCGCTGGAACGATCAGTTCAATCTGGCCCTCGATCCCGAGAAGGCGCGCGCCTTCCACGACGAGACGCTGCCCGCCGAGGGCGCCAAGGTCGCGCACTTCTGCAGCATGTGCGGTCCCAAGTTCTGCTCCATGGAGATCACGCAGCAGGTGCGCGAGTACGCCAAGGAGAAGGAGCTCGCCGCCGAGCAGGCACTCGGCGAAGGCATGGCCGAGAAAAGCGAGGAGTTCCGCGAGGCGGGCGGCGAGATCTACTCGTAGGTCCGCGCTACCATCCGCGCGTGAGGACGCCTGAGACACCGCGCCTTCGATTCCGGCCCTACACGCTCGAGGACGTGGACGACGTGTACGCGCTGTTCGCCGATCCGTACGCGCAGCGCTTCTACCCGCTGAGCGTGGATCATGAGGCCGCCGAGGGCTGGATTCGCTGGAACCTCCGCAACTACGAGACCTACGGCTTCGGGCTGTGGGCCCTCGAGCTGCGCGAGACAGGCGCGTTCGTCGGTGATTGCGGCATCACGCTGCAGCCGGTCGACGACGAACGGAAGCACGAGGTGGGCTACCACGTCATGGAGCCCCTGCGTCGTCGGGGTCTGGCGACGGAGGCCGGCGTGGCCTGCCGGAACTGGGCCCTCGAGACGCTCGGCGTGCCGTTCGTCTGCTCGATCGTCCGGGCCGACAACGTCGCCTCCCAGCGCGTCGCGGAGCGAATCCACGAATCGGTTCGCGACCTGGAGGGGAAGGAGCACCCGCGCCTGCTCTACTACACGGAGCGAACGGCATAGCGCGCGGCCCCTTCAGGGCGCACCCGAGGAGATCGATACCCCGTGAGCAAGCACACCCTCTTCCTCGGGATCTCGTTCGTCGTGGTCGCCGGCGTGTGGGCCGTCGTCGCGTCGATGCACGAGAAGCCCGACGCTCCCCCCAGCACGGTTCGGGTCCTGAAGGCGGCAGAGGTCGAGTGGCAGATGTTGAATCCGCTGCGCGGCGACAAGAGCCCGCGCGCCGGCACGCTGTGGGGCGACCGCGGCAAGCCCGTGCCCTGCGGCTTCCTCGTGAAGTTCGTCGACGGCTTCTCGTCCCCGCCGCACATCCACCCCGTCACGTATCGCGGCGTGGTCGTCAGTGGCGAGGTGCACAACGACGTGCCGGAAGCCGAGACCGTGTGGCTGCCGCCCGGCACGTTCTGGACGCAGCCCGCCGGCGAGGTGCACATCACGTCGGCCCAGGGCAGCGAGAACGTGGCCTACATCGAGATCGAGCGGGGCCCCTACCTCGTCCACCCGGCCAAGGAGGCGTTCGAGCGTCCGTATGCGCCGGTCAAGATGACGCCGGCCAGCATGAGCTGGACGGACCCCGCGGGTGCGTCGTCATCCGAAGGCGGCCCCAAGGTCTGCACGCTGCCCGGAAACCCGGATGACGACCAGCTGCGCCGTGCGCTCGTGAAGCTGCCGGGTGGCTTCAAGGGCACAGTCGAGAGTGACGGAGCCGATCTCCACGTCGTCGTGATCGAGGGAACGCCGGAGCACCACGTGCGGGACAAGACCGAGGCCGAGGCCCTGCCCGCAGGCAGCTACTTCGGCTCGACGGGCAAGGTCGCGCACCGCGTGACGTGCGCGTCCGGGGGCACGTGCTTGCTCTACGTGCGCACGGACGGGACGTTCGAGGTCAAAGCACAGCCCTAGCGCGTGGCGCCCTGGAGCCAGAAACGCACGTAGGGCTCCAGCTCTCCCTCGAGACGCTTCGCGAAAAAGAGCTCGAGTCCCCCCTTCGTCGCGTCGTCCATCTCTTCGTGGTCCAGCGCGCGACGAAGGACACGCGCCGCGTCAGCCCGCACGCCCCAGTCCTCGTGCGCGACCAGCACCATGGCGGTGGCGAGGGTCCTCGTCTCGGGCAGGCTCTTCATACGGGCGAGGACGTCGAGCAGCGTGCGTACGGCGCGGGGGGACATGCCCTCGGCCACGAGGTCCTCGACCACGGACGCACCGTAGACGGCCTCCTTGGATGCCAGCAGAACGGCGAGTCGTGAGCGCACGCTGACGAGCGGATGGTCGAGCAGCGGGCGCACGTCCGAGTAGCAGTCGCTGCCGAGCCCGAGCAACGTGCCGAGCGCCGCGAGCACACGCAGCTCTGCCTTCGGATCGGCCAGCCACGCCTTCAGGATCTCGTTCCCCGCGTCGCTGCCGAGCTTGGTCAGCACGCCCGCCGCGCGGCGCTGGACGGCCTCTTCGTCATCGATCAGCCGGGCGGCGATGTCCTTCGCCAGCGCTTCGATGCGCAGCTCGCCTGTGAGATACACCCCGAGGCGCCGCCGCCGTTCGGTCGGCTCCGTCAGGTTGCGGCGCACGAGGTCCACGACCTCCGCGTCCGCGCCGGCCTCTCGGAGGCCGCCCAGGACGTCGACGTACGCGCGCAGCTCGAGGCCCGATGCGCCCTTGTCCATGGCGCGATCGAGATACGGCAAGAGGGGCGCCCCAAACGCCACGAGGCGCGTGCGCGCGACCGGCACGATGCGGCGGTTCTCCCCCACCTCCCAGCGGATGGCGATCGCCCACAGCTCGTCGAACACGGCCTGCGTCAGCTCGCCCTCGTATGAACAGATGGCGGGGATCTCGACCTCGCCCTTCACCTGGTCGGCAGCGGGCGTGACCGGTACGCCGCCACGCTCCTGCTCCGGCGACGCAACGTCGATACCCACGCCGATGTCGGTGTGCCGCCAGCTCGAGGCGTCCTCCATGATGCCGAGGTAGTGGTCCTCGCCCTCGAGGTCGACGAGCACACCAACGCTCGCGTAGCCGCGTGCCGGACGACCGTGGTTGATGCTGCCCTTGCGGCCGGCGTACGTGTCGTTGCCCTCGCGGTCGAAGAACAGCCCGACGCTGTTCGTGAGGCCGCACCCGTTGCAGGAGGTCGAGCCCATGTAGCGGTCGTTGCCGCCGCGATCGTGGAGGATGCTCGCCGCGTAGTCGTGGCTGCCGCCCTGGCCGAGGCCCGAGTGCATCACGTAGGTGTCGTGGCCGTCCACGTCCACGAGTCCGCCCACCGCGAGGTGGATACCGCTGCCCTGACCGTACTGCGTCATCTCGTACAGGTCGTTGCCGCCACCGTCGTGCACGAAGCCGGCCGCATACCAGTACCCCACACCCTGGTTGTAGATGTCGCCGAGGTAGCGATCGTTGCCGTCCCGATCGATCACCATGGCGATGCCGCCGGCGTAGTCGATACCGCGCTCGCCGATGGCGAACCCCTGGCTGTAGCTCTGATAGCGATCGGCGAACAGCGGCGCGTGCAGATAGACGCCGCCGGCCTCGTAGGTGTCGTTGCCGCGTGTGTTGATGCAGAGCGCGATGCCCCGGCAGCGCGCAAACGCCTGTGCGTTCGACCAGGCCGTGAGCCGGTCGTTGTCGAAGAGACCGATCGTCACCGGCTCCTTCGTGCCCTCGTCCGCCGACGTGACCGGCGGAGGCTGCACGGCGTCGTCCTGGAAGACGGCGACACCGAAGCCTGCAGCGCCCTGCGTGAACGTGCGCCCGAGGTACGTGTCCGAGCCGCCGTCGTCGTAGAAGGTCGCGCAGCCGCCGAAGGACGCGCCCAGGCTTCCGTGGCCCGCCTCGTAGCGATCGTCGCCTGCGCCGAGGTCGAAGAAGGCCGCGACGCCGAGAACGGCGGCCCCGAGCGTGAGGTTCACCGCCCCGCAGGCGTAAACGTCGTTGCCGCCGAGGTCGGCGAAGAAGCCCACGCGACGATTCGGGGTTCCGTAGGCCGTCCCGAGCCTGCACTCCTCGTAGCGATCGTTGCCGCCGGGATCGATCAGGATCGTGTACTCGCCCTGGTAGACGTCGTCCCCGGGGGTGCCGAGCGCGATGCGCCCGTAGGGCGTCTCCTTTACGAGGGGCTCGTCCTCAGGGAAGGCCGCCTCCGGCAAGGCGGACAGCCACGCGACGGGATCGCCGAAGGTCTCGAGCCAGAGACCGACGTGCCCTGCGGCGTCGATCCGCGCAGCGAGCTCATGGAGATAGGCATCGCCTTCTTCATCGAGGCGCGCCTTGAGCTTCGCGTCGACCTCATCCGTGTAGGGCGAGGCGAACACCTCGCGCCACGCCATGGCATCCGGCAGGAACCGGCGCAGGACGCGGTAGCTCTCGGTGTCGAAGGCTACCGGCGCCGACTCGCCTTCCTTGCCGACGACGCGCAGCTCGAGTCGCTGCCCGCCGACCGCGGCCATGCGCTCGAGGTGGGCCATGAGCGCATCGGCCTTCGGTGCGGCCTGGGTCAGCTTGCGCCACGGCGCACCGCTCTCGGGGTCGTTCGTGCTCGGGTGGGCAAGGTCGGCCGTCCGATCGTCGTAGCGATCATGGGCGGCCGCGAGCGCGCCGAGGGGTGGATGGAGCTGGCCGTCGATCCGCGCGGACACGCGCGCGATGGCGTCCATCTCCGGTGCGATCGTCAGGGGATCGCGCAGCATCTTGCGTACGACGTCCAGACACGCATGACCCTTCGCGAGGTCCTTGCGGAACGTGAGGTCTTCGCGCGAGAGGTTCGCAGCATGAAGTGCGCGGTCGAGCGCGGCGAGCTCCGCGGCCGTGTAGCTCTCCGATGCCTTCGGATCCTCCTCCGCGTACGCGGGGAGCACGGTGAGAAGGAGCAGCAAGCAGATCACGGATACGCGCATGGCACGACCTCCAGGAGCGACGCGCGCATCGAACCACGAGGGCCGCACGCTGCACAGGCCGGGCCGGCCGAAGGCGAGGTCAGCGCTTGGCGCGCTCCTCGACCTCGGCGCGGAAGCGCATTGGGGTGGATCCGGTCCAGCGCTTGAACGCGCGGTTGAAGGCGCTCTGTTCGGAGAACCCGGTCAGGAAGGCCACCTCCGAGAGCGCGTAGGCGCTCTGGCGCAGCAGGTTCTTCGCCAGATCGGCCTGCGTTGCCTCGACGAGCTGCTTGAAGGTGAGGTCCTGATCCGCCAGCCGGCGCTGGAGCGTGCGCTCGCTCATCGCAAGGCGCTTCGCGACCGTGGCCATCCGCGGCATGCCGTCCGAGAGTGCCTTGGAGATCGCGCGCCGGGTCAGCGACTCGATGCTGCCGCCGTCATCGGCGCTCTCGATCTCCTGCTCGAGGTGGCTCACGAGGAAGGTGGAGATCCCATCGTCGGCGAGGTGGTTGGGATGGGCGAGCGCTTCGTCGGAGAGGGAGATGGCGTCCTTGTCCGCGCCGAAGTGGACGGGGCAGCCAAAGTAGCGCTCGTGATCGCGGGTGGTCTCCGGCGCCTTGTGCTGGAGGTAGACGGCACGCGGGCGAAAGCCCGTGGCAGCGGTCTGGCGTACGAGCGAAGCGGCGCTCGAGACCGTGGCTTCGTTGGAGAGCCGCATGCCCAGCCGGCGTTCACCGAAGCGGTGCAGGACGAAGTCGATGCCGCCGTCCTGCTCCTGGATCTCGTACGTCATGTTGTCGGTCCAGACGCGGCAGAAGCGCGCGACGCGCTCCAGGGAGTCGCGGACCGTCGGCGCGGACTTCCAGGCCAGTCCCAGGGCGCCGTAATCGTCGGGGCGCATGAGCGGCCCGACCCGGAGCGGGAGGACGTGGCCGCGCTCCATCTGCCGGGCGATGCGCTCGAGCAGGTCGTAGTAGGCCTCCGCCCCCACCCGCTCGTTGACGTCCATGGGGCCGTCGGGATCCAAACCGATCGAACGCAGCGCCTCGCGCGGATCGATCTCCTCGCCAGCGGCCTGGATCATCCGGCGCGCGAAGATGGCCGTTACGAAGCCCACGTGGCGCATCGTAGCGGGCACGGGCCGCGCAGGGACACGACGACCCCCGATTGTCCGGGAACACAGCCCGGGGTGCCCGCGCGGCGCAGGGCCGCGCGGGCAGTGACAGTCAGGGCAAGAGCAGCAGGACGGCGGCGGCCGTCGGCGCGACCGTCCGCACGTGGTTCCAGAAGGTCCAGCGCTTCAGGTAGTGCTGCCAGAGCGTGTGCGTGCCGCTGTCGTCGGCATCCGCCGCAGCGAGGCGGTTGTTGAGCGGCACGTTGCCGGCGATCGTCACGCCGATGCACCCGACCAGATACAGCGCCGCAGCGAGACCACTACGCAGGGTGATCCCCGTGGGCTGCATGCCTTCGACGATCAGCAACGCGATCGTGAGGAGCGCGGTCCCGAAGAAGGCGGCGAAGAACAAGGGGTTGATCACGACGATGTTGATCGACTGCATGGCGCGGATGCCCTCGGGCGGCGCGAGCCGCCCCAAGGCCCCCATGATGAAGGTCGAGAAGGCGTAGAAGATGCCGGCCACCAAGGCGGCGCCGACCGCCGTGGCGATGACGAGTGCGGTCACGCCGTTGCTCCCACAATGCCGAGCTGCTCGAAGAGGCCGAGCATGTCGAGGAGCTCCCACTCGTCGCGGATCCGGCCGTCCTCGAAGCGCGAGCGGATCATGCCGTGGATCCGCACCCTTCGCCCGGTCGGGGGGTTGCCCAACAGGTCGCCCTGGTGCGTGCCGGTCAGGGTCACGAGGGTCACCGTCGTGTCCTCGGTGGCGATCATCTCGTCGATGTGGACGTGTAGGTCCGGGAAGGCGCCCCGGTAGGAACCGATCAACGCTGCGAGACCGTCCGCGCCGTCGATCTGCTCGCCTGGGCTGCGGTACACGTAGTCGGGGTGCACGAGCTCGGGGATGACGTCCAGCTTGCCCTGGTTGAACACCTCGTCGATGAGCTGCCGCACGAGGTGCTCGGGCGTGCCGTTGCCCTCGGGTGCGTTCCAGACGCCCGTGGCGGCGGTGCGCCGGGCGTAGTCGGCGAAGTCGCGAGCCGGACGACCGAGAGCGCGCTCGACGCCGTCGGCGACGGACTCGTTTCGACCGTCGAGCACCGTGTCGAAGAGGAAGGTCAAGAGCCCCGCGATGTCCGCCGGCGCGCCCTGTTCGCGAGCGGCCGCGACGTAGCTGTCGGTGGGAATCTGCTGATATGCGATTTCGCGGCCCGTTGCCTTGGCGATCTCCGCGACCGCCTCCGCGAAGGTCATGAGACGCGGCCCGGTGACCTCGTAGATCTCGCCCTCGTGGCCGTCCGCGGTCAGCGCCGCGACGGCGACGTCGGCGATGTCGTCGATGTCGATGAAGGGCTCCTTCACGGCGCCGGCGGGAAGCGCAAGCAAGCCGTGCTGGATCCCGGGCTGGAAGTAGCCCTCGGAGAAGTTCTGGTTGAACCAGCCGGCGCGGACCACCGTCCAGTCCGGGTTGATGCGAAGCACGATCTGCTCGCACTCCTGCGCGCCCTCTTCGCCGCGGCCGGACAAGAGCACGAGGCGCTGGACACCGTGCTCCTTCGCCTTGGTCGCGAAGGCCGTGATGATCGGCGGGGCGCCGGGCGCGGCCAGGTCGGGAACGAAGGTCACGTAGGCGTGCCGGACGCCCTCGAGGGCCTTGTCCCACGTGGCGGGATCGGCCCAGTCGAAGGGGATCTCGGTCGAACGCGAGACGCCGCGCGTGGGCACCCCCATCGCACGGAGCTGCTCGGCGACGCGTCGGCCCGTCTTGCCGGTGGAACCGATGACGAGGGTCAGGTTGGGGGTCGGGGTCTGGGAGGGGGTATCAGGCATGGTCGAGTCCTCGGTGGAAGGGGGTCCGATGTGACGGACAGGACCCTATGCGCCGGCGTCGGCCACTTCTTGACCGCGGGCGCCATGCTCTTGACCCGCGCAGCCAACGGTGGCGCGCGCGACGCAGCCGAGGCGCGGTCTACCGATGCCCTTCCGCGAGCAGGCGAAGGTGCGCCCGCAGCGCGGCCTCCGCATTCGTCGGTCCCCCGAGCAAGGCCTCGATCCGGTCCGTGCGGAACCGCGGCACGGGCGCGGCCTCGTCCCGCGGGCGCACGCGCACCTCACTCGGCGAGTCGAGCACCTCCACCACCATCCGTGCTATCCGCTCCCAAGGGAGGATCTCGCAGTCGACGCAGAGGTACGTCGGTTCGGGCTGGTCTGCCTCCGTGAGCAGGCGGACCGCGCGCGCGACCTCGGTCACATCGGAGAGCTGACGACCCTCGCCGTCGACGACCTCGATCGGACGTCCCGCCGCAGCCAGGTCCACCATCTCCGCGATGCGGCGGTCGATGCGAAGCGCGCCGCCCTCGAACGCGGGTGGCCCCACAACGGGTCCAGGACGCAGCACGATGCCCGTCATCGAGCTGTCCTCGCACGCACGGCCAAGCCACCGTTCGCCGCAGGCCTTCGTCGCCCCGTAGGCGTCGGTTGGGCGAAGCGGGTCGTCCTCCCCCATCACGGCGGCAAACGGCCGATGCACGGCGGCAGAGGAGAGGTACACGGACCGGGCCACCCCCGCGGTGGCCGCGGCGTGGAAGACCTGCGCCACGACCGCCCCGTCCCGCGCCTCCGGCTCGGTCTCCGGCTCACCCCAGATCAACGCCGCGTGGACACACGCGTCGTGGTGCAACAAGGCGTCGACAATCCAGCCGTTCTGTTCCAGGTCCGACTCGACGACGTGAACGCGAGGCTCGTCGGCGAAGGGGCCGAGCTTCGCGCGCGAGCGGACAAGGGCGGTCACCTCCTGCCCCGCAGCGAGCAGCTCGCGCAGGATGTGAAGGCCGATGTACCCCGAGGCGCCGGTCACTAGCGTTCGCATGGAAAGGGCGCCCCGCGTGGCGTGGATCACGTGCCCACGACGATGTCCTCGCGATGATCATACGGCGATCGGAGAGCCGACGTGACCGTCAGGGGCCGGCGTCTCTTCGAAGCGTCACGGCAGCCCACGGCTTCTCCGTGCGCTCGACGATCGTGAACCCATGTCGAGCAAAGAGAGCCTGGAGCGCCTCGTTCGCCGCATGCGTGTGCGCGAGCAAGTAGTCCCAGCCCTCCTCGTCGAACCATCGCAGGGCTTCACCCAGCAGCCTGGAGCCAAGCCCCTTGCGGCGGTGGGCCGGCAGGACGAAGCGCGTGAAGAAGTAGCCGAAGCGAAGCCCCTCCGCATCGCGCTTCCGCGAGATCATGGAATGGCCAACGAGCCCATGGGCGTCATGCTCGACAACGAGGAAGCGGTGACTGGGACGCTCGAGATCGGCCTCGAACATTGCTCTCATCTCGTCGAAGCTGAAGTTCGGCAGGACGGAGCGCGCAACTGCCTCACTGCCGGAGAATTCAGGGATCGTCTCGAGCACGGTCTCCATGCTCCACCGCGTGACGGTGTCGAGCTCGTGCTCTGTGTCCGGATCCAGGTCGCGCACCAGGTAGGTCATCGGATCCGGGATCGTAGGCACGACGGCGTGGCGCGCCCATCAAGATCGACGGTCGGCGAGATCTGCTCGTAGCCTGGGGTGCTTACGCTTCCGGCGGATCGCAAGATGTTGGACGACAGCGTTCTGGAAACGGCTGACCGCTGGTGGGCAGGAGACTTCGACTGCCCACCCGACGCGTTGCGAGGCGCGGCGACGCACGTGCAGGCCCACGCCGGCCGGACCGCCGGTGCGAAGGGCATCTGGATCCTGGTCGTCGGTCCCGCTCCGCTGGTGTCGCTTCCCGAGCATCTGATGGACCCCATCGGCGACTGCGCAGCAGGCTGGACGAACGCGCTCGTCCGCGATCCGGACGCGCTCGCTGCAGCGCTCGCACCGCTACCCCTTGGGCCCATCATCGGCCCCGCCTTCATCGGCTACGGAACGGCCGCGACGCTCGACCTGTCGGCCGCGACGCAATCACGGCCGCTCACGCCCGGGGATCAAGGCGCCGTGGCCACGCTGCGCACGGCCTGCGGCGAGGAAGCGTGGAGTCATGGCGGTACGGATCCGCAGTCAGTCCCGGCCTTCGGTTGCTTCGACGACGAGGGCGAGCTGCTTGCCCTGTCGGGCTACAAGACCTGGGGTGACGCGATCGCGCACATCGCGATCGTGAGTGCACCGCGTGCCCAGGGGCGCGGCCTCGGGACGGCTGCCGTCGCTCGCGCTGCGCAGCACGCCCTCGATGCCGGTCTCCTCCCCCAGTACCGCACCCTCGAAGCGAACGCGCCGTCGATGGGCATTGCCCGGAAGCTCGGCTTCGAGCGCTACGGGTTCTCCGTGTTCGTACGGCTGCCACTGGACGCAGGTCGACCTGAGTTGGGTGGGGCATCGCAAGCCGAGGGGATCCAGCATCCGCCGACCGGACGGCCGCCACCGTACGTGCAGCGCTAACGTGCACGGTCCGCCCTTCTCGAAGGGTGCGCCTGCGCGGAGCACGCCCTTTCGCCTGCCGTCCTCGAGGCCCCGACATGCGCCGATGTGCTCGGTCCGGTCCAGGCACGACGCTGGCTAGCGGAAGAAGTGCCGGCCCCATCGGCGGCGCTCCATCTCCGCGAGGACGCGCTCGGCACGCTGGAGCGCCCGAATGGCCGTCGGATCGTTCGAGCGTTCGACCTGCAGGCGCTGAGAGAGGACCTCGAGGATCTGGACGGCGCGGTCGCGAGCGCCCCTGACGTGCGCCGCAAACTCGCGAGGCGGATTGTCGAGCGCGACCAGCCCGTCGACGACCTCTTGCCACGCGGGCATGATCTCCGTCTCGAGCTTCTCCTGGTAGGCACGGCGCTCGTCCTCGGGGCGCCCCTCCTCGTAGCGCAGCGCCCAGCCATGCGTCTTGCGCAGCCACCGCTCCGTCTTGTGGTAGTGGCTTAGCGGGCCCTGGATCTCGTCGACTTCGCCCATCGCGAAGGCCACGCCGGTGACCAGCACGAGCCCTGACGCCGCGCCGACGATCCAACGCCGGCGGCGGCCCGCGACGCCCTTCTCGGTGAGCGGGTGTGCGAGCAGGCAGCCCATCGCGAACCCACCGACGAAGCCGCCCACATGGGCGCCGTAGTCGACCCCCGCGCTCCGCCAACCGAGCCCCAGCTCGATGAGCATGTAGATCGCGGCCGTGCGGCCGGCCGGCGCCAGCACGCCCCTCGCGATGGGGTCGCGATCGCGCCGGGACAGGAAGCCGAGGATGCCGCCGAACAGGCCGAAGATCGAACCCGATGCGCCGACGGATACGCGCGCGTCGTGGCCGACGAGACTTCCGAGACTCCCGGTGAGGCCGGCGACGACGTAGAGCACGAGGAAGCCGCCGCGGCCCAGCAGACGCTCCATCAGGCGCCCGATGTAGAAGAGGATGATCATGTTGAAGGCGAGGTGGAGCAGGTCCGCGTGTAGGAACGTGCACGTGAACAGGCGCCACCACTCCCCCTGCGTCGTGCGCGGCCCGTAGTTCGCCCCCCAATCGAGGAACTCGCCTGCGGACGGCTGGAACGCGCCCGTCGCCACGACCACGACGACGAACATCAGTGCGTTGAGCCCGATGAGCGCCGTCGTGGCGTGCGTGTGCGGGGTGTAGCGCTTCATCGTGTGGAGGAAGGTCCACCCGCGGGTCCGCACGCGCTTGCGCCGCGACCGGCGCTCGAAGAGGCCGGGGACCTCACGCGCCTTGATCCACGTCTCGCCGTCCGGCGACACCTCCATCTCGGGCTTGAGCTTCAGCTTTCGCGACCAGGCGCGCAGGCGGGCCATCGGGAACGGCCCCTGGACGTTCGCGCCCTGGCGGATGAAGTACGTCGGCGCTTCGCCGGCGTCATCGGGGCGCGGAAGATCGTCGGGGCGCTCCATGGGCCCCGAGATCGTACCGCCGCGGCCCCTATCGCCGCTTGGCCACGATGCTGCTGCAGTGCTCCTTGCCCACGCGGCCCTCGGCCAGGCACAGGGGCCAAAGCGAGCGCACGTCGACGACGTCGTACCCCAACACGTCGAGCATCTGCGTCAGGCAGCCCACGGAAAGCCCCCACCACGCGTTGGGCTCGCGGTTCTCGGGCGTCGGCATGAAGTGCGCATAGGGACCGCTGCCGATGTCGTGCTCGGCCGTCTGGTTCGTGATCACGATCGTCGGGGGCGTGAGACGCGCTGCCGCATGCAGCGCGGCGAAGGGGTCGCGCAGGTGACCGAGGATCATGCCGAAGAGGACGACGTCGAGCTGCGGGAGATCTGCCGGAAGGTCGTAGACATCGCCGTAGACGGCGCGCGCCTTCGACGCCAGCAGGCGATGCGCCAGCCAGTAGCTGTTGCGCAGGTCCTGCACCCGCTTGCGGGCGCTCTCCCGCAAGGCCTCGATGTCGTAGCTCGGATCCGCGTACGGCACGAAGTCGTAGTTCGCATCATCGCCAATGTCGAAGGAGATGACCTCGGCGCCCTTGCGCTCCAGCGTGAACGTCAGGAACCCGGACGCGGTGCCCACATCCAGGACCCGCTTGCCCTGGACGTCGATCCCGCCGAGATAGTCGTCGGCCACCTCGCGCAGGTCCCACAGGCCCTCGACGAGGCCCAGGCCGGGCAACTCGATGGAGTGATAGAAGAGGCAGTCCTCGGTGCGCTCGACGTGACGCGGCTCGGCAAACGGCATGCGCGCACGGTACCGCAAGCACCTCGTTGTCGCGGGCTACTTGTCGTCCGCGTCTTCGTTCGACTCGTCGCTGCCGCCGGTGCCGTACCCGATGCCGATGCGGCCGTCGCCGGGCTCTCCGCTGAGCGTCAGGGGCGGCGGGCTCTTGCGGTCGACCCGCTCGAGCTCCTTCTCGAGGTGGTCGAGCATCGCATCGCGTGCGTCGTCCACGGTGGCGGGCGCCTCTGTGCGCTCCGTCGGGGCAGGCGTGTCCTGACCACAAGCGACGAGGGTGGAGAGAAGCAGGGCGAAGACGGCGAGGCGAGCAGGCATGACAACTCCTTTGATGCCTCTTCAATCCGCGTGAGGGACGACGGCAGACAGGCCGTCACGCTTTCTGCAGTCGCGGCCGACTGCCTGCGATCGGTGCCCGCGCCTTCGTACATGTCGGCGAACCCCACCGACATGCACTCGAAAGGCCCTCCCATGCGTCTCACCCGCCTCCCCGCCATCGCCCTCCTCTCCCTCTTCGCCCTGACGCTCGTTGCGCCCCACGCCCACGCGAACGCCCGCACCCTCGGCGAGCGCTTCCAGCGTCTGCACGCCCAGGCCGCGCGCTCGACCCAGGCCGCAACCAACATGTGGGCCCAGTTCCCCACGCTCGAGAAGCGCTTCTACGAGGCGATGAAGAGCCCCAACGCGACCTACCGCGCGAACGCCAAGACCACGGCCCTTCGCTGGCTCTCGCAGATGAAGGCCCGCATCGACACGGCCGCGAGTGACCACCGCAGCGCCATCAGCGCGCTCAACAGCTACCTGCGCTACGTGGGCAAGAACCCGTCGGCCGAGAACCTGCGCGTCCAGCTCCAGAACGCCGAGCGCGGCCTCCGGGCCCACGCCCAGGAGATCCTGAAGATCCGCGCCCGCGTCACGAAGATGCGCTAGTCAGCCAGCCCCTCCCTGGTCAACGCCGTCGGGCGGGCTCTTCGGAGCCCGCCCGTCGCTTCGTTGGGACGGCCGCCTGCCGACAAAAAGGAAGGCCGCCCGGACAGGGACATGTCCGGACGGCCTGTGATCAGCGAAGTGCAGGCTTCGCAGGCTTCCATGCCGGTTCGTGCCCACCGCCGTCGTGTTGGGGCTTGTTGGACCTGGGGGTCGTTGTCTCGGGTATCTCGGGTTTGGGTGACGGCGTCGGGCGTCTCCGACACTTCACACATAGCGACCTTCGTGCCAAGCAGCCTTTACCTTCGGAATTTCGCGCAAGACGCCCATTTCAGGCCTCTCATGGACAGTCCAAAGCGATCGAGCGCCACCGCGGGGGAACATCTGGGCCGTCGGGGCGCTCCTCAGGCCCAGCCGAAGCGTAAAGCGAACAATACACTTTACACCTCTACTCGCTCTCCTGGACCTGCCAGTCCCCCGCCGCGGCGAGCGTCCCGCGCGGCGGCTCGAGCTGGAAGCGGATCCGCAGCGCGTGGGCGTGCTCCTCGGTCCTGCGCCACGGCACCACGCCCTCGAACTGCACGACGTTCGCGCGACGATCGAGCCGCATTCGCGCCACGACGCGCTGCGGGGCATCGCGACGGCTGAGACGCCAGCTCAGCACGCGGACGTGCTCGCGGCGTACAGCCCGCGTCGAGAGCACCCAGGAGCGCTTCTCGTCCTCGAGATCGACGAGCGAGAGCGTCGTCCCGCGAAGCACGAGCGCGAACAGGCCGGGCGGGCAGGCCCTCGTGTCGGCCGTGCCGCGGCTCGTGTTGCGGGTTTCGAAGTCCTGCTGCAACACGCCCAGCACGACGGGCCCCTTCGCGGCCTGCTCGACGAGCGCCTCGATCGTCGTTCCCTCGGGGAGCGCATAGCCGTCGACCTCCAGCAGCATCGGCACGAAGACGTACGAGATCGTGCTCTGGTCTACGTACACACCCGACTCGCCGCGCTTCTCCTTGTCGATCCAGCGGACCACCTCGGCCGCCGCGTAGGGCGCCGTGTGGATGCGCGCGCCGGACATGTCCTTGCGGTCCGAGGGATCGTAGAGCCACTCAGACTTGCGCGCGCGGAGCGCGATGTGACGCAAGCGGCTGCGGCCGGGCTCCTCGTAGCGTGCGCAACGGAAGCCCGTCCAGTGCAGCGCGTTGTCGAAGCGCGGTTCGGGCTCGTGGACGTAGTCCCCCTCTTCGGGTTCGGGTGCGTTCTCCGGAACGCGGTAGTACCCACGGAACGTCGGCCGCGTGTAGATCGGATCTTGGTCGTTGGCCGATCCGCCGCGCACGACGAAGTGCCGCCCGAGTCCGATGACGCTTGCCCACTCGTAGACCGCGGGATCAGGGATCTGCTGCCAGCCTTCGAGCCGATGGAACACGGTGCCCGTCCACTCCGCGACGTTGCCGAGCATGTGCGTGCAGCCGCACCACGACACACCGTCACGCATCGAGTTCACGGCACGCGTGCTAGGCAGCTGATCCGGCGGCAGCGGCCGGCCGCCGTTGACGCGCAGGGCCCAGTCCTTGGTCGTACGGCCCCAGGGCCACGGCAGGCTGTCGGGCCCGCGCGCCGCGTACTCCCACTCACGCTCCGTGGGCAGGTGCTTGCCGGCCCAGTACGCGAACGCCGTGGCCTGCTCGTGCGTAACGAAGCGCACCGGGTGCGATGGACGCCCTGCGGGATACGTCATCGACGGCCAGTGCGGTGGCGGCGGCATGTCGTAGAAGACCAGTTCGATGCCGCTGCGCACCTCCTTGTCGAGGAAGGAGTGGAAGGTCTTCTCCTTGTCGATCGCATCCGTCTCGGGGTCGCGCGCGATGAGGTCGGGATACACGTCCCAGAGCGTGCGACGGTTGGCTTCGTAGAGCTGACGCGCGCAGTTGATCCAGCCGGCCTTGTCGCCACCCATCCACGACGCGCCCCTCGGGATGTAGCGCCGAACGAGATACCGCGTGAGCTTCACCAGCTCGGGGATGTCGCGCTCGGGTGAGCGGTAGTCCGTGATGCGCGTCGTGTACTCGACCAACGCCTCACGATCGAGGAAGCGCTTGTACTGCGCGTTCGTCACCTCGTACCGGTCAATGCCGTAGGCCCCGATGCCCTTCACGCGCACGGGCCACTCCGTGATCAGGTTCACCGGCCCGTCCATGCCGCGCTCGAACGCTTCGGAGAGGATCTCGTCCTTGGGCCAGCCGAACTCGACGTCGTGGGCCTCCTCGAGCCAGACCAGGCCCCACTCCTTGGCGAAGGGGATCCGCGTCTGCCGATCGGTGCCGCCCTCCTGGGCCTTCACCACGACGGCCCCGCCGCCCTCCTCGTCCTTGTCGTTGGGCGTCGCGGGCTCGGGCGGTCGCGGCGCCGTCTCGGGGTCCGGGTTCGGCCCCGGAAGCGGACCGCGGGGTGCGGTCTCGGGCTCATCCTCCGGCTCGCTCGGCGACGGCGTCTCGGGCTCGACCTCGTCGGGGACTTCGGACGGGAAAGCGCGCATGCGCTCCTCCGGCCCCGACTCGGCTTCGTCCCAGGGCTGCACGTCCGCGTCGGGATCGCGCTCGCCGATGAACATCCACATGAGGAGGAACACGGCCAGCATCACGCCGCCGGCCAGGGCCCACTGCGTGCGACCGATGCCCCCCTCGTTCATGCCCGTCGCTCCTCCGCTGCCGCTAGCGTCCCCTGTGCGTGCGCCACGGCCCCACGTTGTGGACGACGCGTGCGTCGGCCGTTAGCCGGAACCGCAGTCGCACGGCGCGGTCTGACAGCTTCCCGTCCCCGAGCGGGACCGTGAGCTCGATCGAGAGCAGCGCCCCCGAGACGTCGAGGTTCAAGACCGCTCGTCCCTCTGGCCGGCCACGCGCAGGCGCGCGGCGTCGGAGCACGCTCGCCGTCGCACGCGTGATGGGTCGCGGCGTCACGTACCACGCGTAGCGCAGGTTCGGTGTGAGCAGCACGATCCGGTCGTACTGGAGGCCGATGAGATACCGACCCGGGGGCGCCTCGGCCGGAAGGAGCTTGGTCGGCTTGCGAGAGGCGCTGAGGCCACGCACCGCGTAGAGCCCTTCGAGGCGCGTGTCGGTGAGGAGCTGCCCGAGCAACAGCGCATTCGGGTCCGCGGCCTCCCGCAGCAGCTGCGCGGTGTCGTCGATGCCATGCGGCTCGTCGATCGTGTAGGAGGGCGGCGCGTCGAACGCCTGGATCGCGGGTCGCTTGAGTGGCGCAACCACGAAGCTCCAGGCGCGCTGGTTGACGAAGATGCCGTTCTCGATCGTCGTGCCGGGCGGGATCAGCTCGCGAACCTCGGCCGCGGCGAACCCGTCGATCTCCAGCGCGCTGGCCGGAAGGACCTCGTTCGCCTGCAGCACGCGCTGCATCGAGCGCACGCGGCTCTTGCCAGGCTCGGGATAGACGGCTGTGCGGAAGCCCGTCCATGCAAAGCGTCGATTCGCGTGTGCCGCCAGTCGCTCGAGGGGCGCGCCCTCGTCGTCGAATCCGGCGGCGGGCCGACCGCGATACGCCGGACGGACGTAGAGCCGCTCCGTGTCGGCCGCCGAGCCGCCGCGGATCACCAGCTCGGCCCACTGCGGCATCAGGACGTCGGCGCTGCCGGGATACGGCTCGAGGAACGACGACGTCCACTCCGAGACGTTGCCCAGCGTGTGGAAGAGGCCGAAGGGGCTGCGCCCGTCCGGGAAGGCATCCATCACCGCCGTATCTGGACCCTCCCCGCGCGGGAACGTGGCGCCGCCGTTCACGCGCGTGTTGAAGCGCGTGGGCCGCCCGCCCCAGGGGTACGGGCTGCCATTCGCACCGCGGCAGGCGTACTCCCACTCGAACTCGGTGGGGATGTGCTTGCCCGCCCAGCCCGCGAAGGCCTCGGCCTCCTCGTACGACACCCCGCGCACGGGATGCGCGGCGCGGCCCGCCGCGGGGCGCATATCGGGCCAGCTGGCCGGCGGCGCCCGGTCGTAGAAGAGCAGCTCGGTGCCCGTGCGGATCTGGATCTCGCGCATGCGCTGGAACGTGCGCTCGAAGTCGACCGTGCCCGCGCGCCGCACG
The DNA here is from genome assembly GCA_030066775.1 of Planctomycetota bacterium. Taxonomy (GTDB): domain Bacteria; phylum Planctomycetota; class PLA2; order PLA2; family JAEUHO01; genus JASJAY01. The sequence goes on along the minus strand of JASJAY010000041.1, from coordinate 8,132 downwards.
ACAGCCGCGCGGTGGCGGTCGTTCAACACGTCGAAGTTCGCCATGTAGAGCTGGCGCGCGGTCTGCTCCCAGTCGAGGTTCTCGGGCACGTCGCGCACGACGATCGCGCGGGCGATCTCGTCGAGCGTGCCCGTGACCCGTCGCTCCACGCGCCAACGGCCCTCGGCCTCGAGGTGCAGGAATCGCTGGTACTGCGCGTTCGTCACCTCGTAGAGGTCGATCTCGAACGCGTCGACGTCGCGCTGATGGCGCGGGGCCTCGTAAATGAGCCCGGGACGCACGCGGCCGCGCAGCGACGATGCGATGCCGTCGACCCAACGCTGCGGCGACCCGATCCAGACGCGCGCGGCGGGAAGCGACACGCGGCCGCCCGTCTGGTCGGCGAGCAGGCGGCCGGCCACACCCTCGCCCTTCGGCTTCGGCCCGAGCTCCGGCGGGCGCACGACGGGCTCCGGCCGGACGGGCACGACGCGCTCCCGCGGGGATTCGCTGGGCGCGGCATCGGGAAGCTCGGGAAGGTCGGGCGCCTTGACCTCCGTCGGGGGCTCTTCCGGACGGCCTTCGAGCGGCGGCCGCTCGCGGCCCGTGTCCTCCACCACGATCGGCTTGCGATCGGGATCCTCCTCGGGCGCCGCGTCCGTGCGCATAGACGCGTCGCCCGCGAGCTCGATCGGAGGTTGCGCGTCCGTCGACGCGTCCTGCGCGAGGGACCAGATCCACCACGCCGCCAGCGTGATGGCGGCGACGGCCGCGAGCGCCACCACGGCCTTCTTGCCGCCCGCGAGCCCACCCGATGCGGCGGGCCGGTACGGGGCGTCGTCGGCAACCAGAAGCAAGCTCGCACGCCACATGTCGCGTCCGCCGTGGCGCTGATCGAGCTCAGCGCGCAGTCGCGTGAGGCCGCGCTTCACATGGGTGCGCACCGTCTCGACCGGCTGGCCGAGTCGGGTGGCCATGACGCGCGGCGGCAGCCCTTCCACGAAGCGCAGCACCACGGCCGTTCGATACGGCTCCTCGAGGTTCACGACGTGCTCGAGCAGCCGGCTCTGCTCCGCGGCCCGCACGACGGACTCGGCGGCGGACGGCGTTGCCTCCGGTCGGGCCGCGTCGGTTTCGCGCTTGCGGCGGCGGCTCTCCCCCCGCCGCCGGTTGCGCACGACGTTGCGCGTCACGCCCGAGAGCCAGGCCGCCAGGCCCTTGCGCGGGGCGCGGCCGCTCTCGAGGGCGGCGACGGCCGCGTCCTGCATCACGTCGTCCGCCTCGGCGTCGTCGAGGACCAGGCTGCGCGCCAGGCGGCGCACGCCGTCGAGGTGCTTCACGAGCTCGTTGCGATCGATGGGGCTCTGCACGGGGGCCATGTCCCTCTTGAGTATCCGCCAAGCGTGGTTCCGGTTCAGGAATCTGACGATTCCCGCGCCACGACCCCGTGTTCCTCCTGGCCAGGCGGACCATATTTCGATATCTATCAAAATATGAAGTTGCCCGAAGCCGTGGATGCGCTCGGTGCCCTGGCCCAGGCCGATCGCCTGCGGGTCTTCCGCCTGCTGGTGCGCGTGGGCCCCGAGGGCCTCGCCGCGGGCGAGATCGCCCGGGAGCTGGACCTGCGCGGCCCGACGCTGACCTTCCACCTCACCCAGCTGGTGGACGTCGGCCTCCTGGTTCGCCGTTCCGAAGGCCGCAAGCGCATCTACGCCATCCGCCCCGACGGGATGAACGACCTCTTCGCGTTCCTGGCCGACGACTGCTGCCAAGGGCGCCAATCGCTCTGCACGCCCCCGCCCAAGGAGCGCTTCCGCGCCCTCCGTGCGCAGGCCGCACGCCCCACCGTGCTCTTCCTCTGCTCGAGGAACTCCGCACGCAGCCAGATGGCCGAGGCGCTCCTGCGGCACAAGGCGGGGCGTCGCTTCGACGTCTACAGCGCAGGCGTGCGCCCCCACCCCATCCGCCCAATGGCCCGGCGCGCGCTGCGCGAGATCGGTGTGTCCACGCGCGGCCTGCGGTCGACCGACCTGGGCGAGCTCATCGGCACGGTCGGCATCCACCACGCCATCGTGGTGTGTGACGAGGCGCAGGAGGACTGCGCGCACATCCAGCCGTTCGCGGCCCACCGCACCTTCTGGCCCATCGACGATCCGGCGCGTGCCCCGGATCTCGGCGGCGAGACGATCGACGCGTACCGCACGGCGCGGGACGACCTCGACCAACGCATCGACAACTGGCTCGCGGAGCAGGAGCAGACATCGTGAGAGTCGGCATCAACGGCTTCGGACGCATGGGCCGCCTGGGGCTCCGGGCCGCGTGGGGCAATCCCGCGCTGGAGTTCGTGGCCATCAACGAGCCGAACGCGACGGCGGACGTCATGGCGACGCTGCTCGAGTTCGACAGCATCCACGGCCGCTGGAACCACGCCTGCGAAGGCGAGGGCGACGAGCTCCGGATCGACGGCACGCCGCTCGCCTACACCCGCTTCGACCAGCCGGGTGACATCCCGTGGCGCGACCTGGGCGTCGACCTCGTGCTCGAGTCCAGCGGCGCCTTCAAGACCGCCGAGTCGCTGGAGCCCCACTTCGTCCAGGGCGCCTCGCGGGTCGTCGTGGCGCGCGCGATCAAGGGCGGCACGCCCAACATCGTGCTGGGCGTCAATGACGGTGAGTTCGATCTCGCGAAGGAACGCCTCGTCACCGCCGCCTCGTGCACGACGAACTGCCTCGCCCCCGCCGTGAAGGTGCTCCACGACGCCATCGGCATCGAGCGCGGCACCGTCACCACGATCCACGATCCGACCAACACCCAGGTCGTCGTGGACCGCTGGCACAAGGACGCCCGCCGCGCACGCGCCGCGCAGCTGAACCTGATCCCCACCACCAGCAACTCGGCGTACGCCGTCACGCTCGTGATTCCCGAGCTCGAGGGCAAGCTCGACAGCATGGCCGTCCGCGTGCCGGTGCTCAACGCGAGCCTCACGGACTGCAACTTTCACATGCGCCGCGAGACGACCGCCGAGGAGGTCAATGCCGCGCTCCAGGCCGCGAGCCTCGAGGGTCCTCTCTCGGGCATCCTCGGCTACGAAGAGCGCCCGCTCGTCTCGTCCGACTACGCACGGGACCCGCGCAGCGGCATCGTCGACGCCCTCTCCACCCGTGTGGTCGACGGCCGCATGGTCAAGCTGATCGTCTGGTACGACAACGAGTTCGGCTACGCCAACCGCTGGACCGAGCTGGCGGCGAAGGTCGCGGCGGCGGAGGCGGCCCGTGCCCAGAGCGCTGGATAGCCACCCGCCGGAAGCCAACGTCCGCGACTACGTCATCATCACGCTGACGTACTGGGTGTTCACGCTGACCGACGGCGCCCTGCGCATGCTCGTGCTGCTCTACCTGCACGACATCGGCTACCCGCCGCTCTCGATCGCCTCGCTCTTCCTCTTCTACGAGCTCTTCGGCGTCATCACGAACTTCCTGGGCGGCTGGATCGGGGCGCGCTTCGGCCTCAAGAGCACGCTCTGGAGCGGGCTCGCGCTGCAGCTGATCGCGCTCTCGATGCTGGCGCTCAACGCGCACGCGCTGACGGTGCCGTTCGTGATGGTCGCGCAGGGCCTCTCGGGCATCGCCAAGGACCTGACGAAGATGAGCTCGAAGAGCTACATCAAGCTCGTCGTGCCCGAGCACGACACGCGCGGGCTGATGCGCTGGGTCGCACTTCTGACGGGCTCGAAGAACACGCTGAAGGGCGTGGGCTTCTTCCTGGGCGGCCTCCTGCTCGGCCTCGTCGGGTTCCAGTGGGGCTGCGCGATCATGGCGGCGGGCATCCTGGTCGTGCTCGCCACGGCGTGGATCAAGCTGCCCCGTGCAGCCGGCCGCACCAGCTCGAAGGTGACCTTCCGGAGCCTCGTCCCCCCACCGGGCCCCATCCGCTGGCTCTCCGCCTCGCGCCTCTTCCTCTTCGGCTCGCGCGACGTCTGGTTCGTGCTGGCCCTGCCGATCTACCTCCAGACGATCCTCGGCTGGGCCTTCCACGAGGTCGGCGGCTTCCTGGCCCTGTGGATCATCGGGTACGGGTTCGTGCAGGCGGCGGCGCCGGCGTTCACCGGCAGCAAGCGCGACGGCGAACGACGCCGGCCGCCCGATGCGGCGCGCCTGGGCTGGTGGACGGCCACGCTGGTGTTGCCCATGGGCGCGATCATCGCGGCGCTCTACGCCGAGCTCCCGCCGGAGCTGGTGCTCGTCATCGGGCTCGCCGCGTTCGGGATCGTCTTCGCTGCCAACAGCGCGATCCACAGCTTCCTGATCGTTGCGTACGCCGAGGGTGACAAGGTTGCCATGCGCGTCGGCTTCTACTACATGGCCAACGCGATGGGCCGCCTCGTAGGCACGCTCCTCTCCGGCGCCGTCTTCCAGTGGGCCGGGCAGGGACAGAACGGCCTCGTTGCGTGCATCGCGGTCTCGATCGGCTTCGTGTTGCTCTCGGCCGTCCTCTGCATCCCGCTACGCGCCTCGGAGCGGCGCGAAGCCGAGACGATCGGGACGCTTCCGCAGAACGGCTAGCGACCGGCCGGCACCGGCTCGGCCTTGGGCGCGAGGGCCTCGATCGCGACGCGCACCCCCGCGTCGAAGATCGGGTCCTTGCCGGCGCTGAAGGGCAGCACGTCGTCGACGTCGTGATCCGGGGCCACGCCGATGCCTTCGAGCGTGCGACCATTGAACTTCGGGCTGCCCCCGATGGGCAGCTCGAGCACCCACTCGTCGGGGAGCGTCACGAAGCCGGCGCCGATGCACGCGCGCTCCGTGTGGCGCCCGACCAGGATGCCCAGCCGCTCGTCGCGAACGCGATACGCGCAGAGCTCCTTCGCACTCCGCGTGCGCTCGTCGATCAGGAACACGACGGGCTTCTTCCACGCCGGCCGCGCGAGCACGCCGTCGAGAACGGGCTTCTCCCGGAAGACCTGCAGCAGCCGCTGCCCCACGTAGTCGAAGCCGCCGCGGCCGCGTAAGTCGATCACCAGCGCGTCGCAGTCCGCAAAGGAGCGCACGGCCTCCTCCATCACGCTGGCGGCGCCCTTCTGGCAGTACCAGAGGTGGAACGTACCGACCCGCTTCCCCGCGTGCTCGACGACGCGGATGCTGCTGCGCAAGGCATCGACGCCGTTCATCTTCGTGGCGCGCACGGTGACGGTCTCACGGCTCGCGGCCTCCACCGTGCGCTGCACGACAAGCTCGAGCGCTTGGCCTTCGCCGGCCAAGAGGCTGAACAGCGTGGGGCCACCGCGCGTCACGTCGTAGCCCGCGTCGACGAGCTCCGGGTGCGCGGCGGTGGGCTTGCCGCTGACTTCGACGATGCAGTCGCCACGGCGCAGACCCGCCTTTGCCGCGGGACCGCCCTCGTACATCGCCCGCACGAAGTACCGCCCCCGGTGCAGTTCCAGGAGCAGGCCGTACGTCCACGATCGTCGGTTCTGGAGCTCGTTGATGAGCGTCTCGAAGATCTGCGGGTGCAGCAGGGCCGTATGCGAGGTCTCGAGCTCGCTGAGCATCGTGCGTAGGACCTTGCGCAGCTCCGGGCCCGGCTGCGCCTGGTCTGCAAGCAAGCGATAGGCGGCCACCTTCTTCGCCCAGGCCTCGCCCAGCTCGGCGCGGTTGACGTGGCGCTCCTTCACGGCCTTCACGACGGCGTCGAAGACCTCGAGCGTCTCGGGCGAGGCGGTCGCGGGCGTGGCGACAACCAGGCTCGCGAGGAGCGCGAGCGCGGCGAGTCGGCAACGCGCGCGCCTAGTCGTCATCGGCTTCGTCTTCCTCGTCTGCTTGGACCGCGAGCCATGTCGCGCGGGACACGGGGACCCCGTAGCGCTTCTTCATCTCCGCCTGGGCGCGCCGAAATGCCGCGATGTAGCCCTCGACATCGTTGCCCCACTTCGAAAGCGCGGCCTCGGGAACCAGGAACGCGTCGGGGTCGGATGCAGGACGCACCTTGTACGGGTCCATCAGGAAGTTGCCCGGCGAGACGCTGAACTCCCCGACCGCATTCAGTCCACGGCGGAAGATCGAGTGCAGGTCGGTCTCGTCGAGGCCGGGATAGAAGACGGGCCGCTCGGCCGGATCCTCCTTGAGCGCGTACATGGCGGCATCGCCCGCGTGGTGCCCAACGAGCATCACGAGGTGCTCGTTCACGTACGCAATGAAGGCAGGATCGCGCATCAGCTGCGCGCGCATGCGATCGCACTGCCCGCACGTGTCGAAGTGAAGCGAGAGGAAGAGCGGGACGTTGCGCTCGCGCGCCTCCTCCAGGGCCTCGCTGAAATCGAGCCCCAGGCGGAGCATCGGCTGCTTCGGCGGCTTGTATGTCGGGCGGTCGGGCTCCGGGTCGTCCATCACGACACGGAACCCCACGCTGCGCTCGGCCACGCCCATCGGCTGCACGCACATGTCGAGCACGCGCAGATTGAGCGGATGCGGAGAAAGCCACGAGCCGCCCTTGATCACGACGGGGTCCTTGCGGCCCGGCGCGTACACGCGCTCGTAGACGTTGCCCGCCATGTCCATCACGCCGTAGGGCGACGTGCCGCCGCGGTACGAGCCCACGGGCACGGGGCCGACGGCCTTCGGCCGTCCGAAGCGGGCATGCGTGGCATCGGGCTTGGCGTCGCCCCACGGAAAGAGCAGGCCCTTGGGTCCGCTTGCCGCCTTCTCCCACTCGGTGAGCTGCGGCAGACGGCCGCCCACCCACTTCGCATAGGCCACGGCGCCGTGCCCGGTGGCGATGGTCACGGGGTGCCGCTCGCGATCCGTGAGCGGGACGTACGCGGCGGCCGGCGCATGTGCCTGCCGGGGCCGGATGCTGATCCACTCCGGATCGCGATCGATGCGGCGCCACAGGCGGGGACCCGGCGAGGCCGGCTCGGCGTCCGGCGGCGGCGGCACGCTGATCGTCTCGGCGACGAAGCCCGAGAACTGATCGTTCGTCAGCTCGTACTTGTCGATGAAGAACGACTTGACCTCGACGGCCTTCGGCTCGAGGAACTCGCCGGTGCCCTCGTACGGTCGCTGGAGGTAGGTCCCGCTGGGCACCCGGATCATCACGGCGCGGTCCTTGAGGCGTAGCCACTCCTCCGCGCCTTGCTCGTTGACGCGCAGGAACGCAAGCCCCTCGACCGTAGGCAGCTTGGGAGCGGTCGGTTCCTCGCCCGCGCTCGAGGGCGTCGAATGGACCCCCATGAGGCAAAGCAGCAACGTCCCGAGAAAGAGGCGACAGGCGTTCATGGCAACGCCATGCTACCGCGCATGGCACGTGCGAAACGCTACTGGCTCTTCAAGTCCGAGCCCGACGTCTACTCGATCGACGACCTGAAGCGGGACGGAAGCACCTATTGGGAGGGCGTGCGCAACTACCAGGCGCGCAACCTCCTGCGCGACGACATCAAGAAGGGCGACGAGGTGCTCTTCTACCATTCGCGCATCAAGCCCATGGGCGTGGCGGGCATCGCCAAGGTGACGCGCGGGGGCTATGCCGACCCGAGCCAGTTCGACAAGAAGCATAAGTACTTCGACCCCAAGGCCAACGAAGACAACGTGCGCTGGTACGTCGTCGACCTGTCGTTCGTCTCGAAGTTCGACGAGGTCGTGACACTCGAGGACCTCAAGGCCGAGGCGAAGCTCGCGGACATGATGGTCGTGCAGCGCGGCGCCAGGCTCTCGATCCAGCCCGTCACGGCGGCCGAGTTCAAGGTCGTCAAGAAGATGGGGACGGCCTAGCCGGAGCCGTCCTTCGCGAGGTCCTCGACCGACTCGAGCGTGGGGCGCACCTTGAACGCGCCTGACTGGATCGCGGTCGCCATCGCTTGGGCGCGGCGCTCGGCTTCGGCGAACTTCATTGCGCCCAGCGTGATCTGCACCGAGTCCGAGAGCGGTGCCTGGATCGTCGGGGCGCGTCCCTCGCCCGTGAACTCCCCATTCACGATGATGGCCATGGGCAGACCGATGTTCTTGGTCGTCCAGGCCTTGAAGCGCTCCACGTGGTCCGGCTTGATCTCGAACAGCACGACTGGCGCTCCCACATGCGGATCCCGACCGACGCGCGGCATGCTCAGCATCGCGCCGTCGAATCGCTCGTCCTGAGCGGGCACCTCGACCACCTCGTAGTCG
>JASJAY010000040.1 GCA_030066775.1 Planctomycetota bacterium | reverse complement strand
ATGGCCACCGTCTTCGGCGGCACCGCCGCCCTCGCGTTCATCACCGCGCCCTCGCTGTTCCAGAAGCTCGAGCCGCGCGTCGCGGGCGACGCCTTCGGGCTCATCCTGTCGCGCTTCGATCGCCTCGGCCTCGCCGCGGCCGCGCTCGCGACGGTTTGCATGGGACTCGTGCTGATCATCGGGATCGCGCCCGCCCTCAAGACCGTCACCTTCCTCGTGCTGTCCGCGGCCTCGCTGGGCCTCTTCATCTACTCCCAGCGGAGCCTCACGCCGCGGCTCGAGAAGGTCGCGCCCCCGCGCGAGCAGGAGGCGGAGGACCCGCGCAGCGAGGAGGAGAAGGACCTCTTCGACGCGCTGCACAAGGCGCACGTACGCGTCTACGCCTCGAACCTGGTCCTCTCCGTCGGCGCGCTGCTGCTCGTGGGGATGGCCATCTGAGGTCGCAGGCGCGCGTAGGATGGCGCCCATGCCGTCGTCCCGCGTCGTCCTCACCTTCGTCCTCGCCCTGACGCTCTCCGTCACGGCGTTCGCCAAGCCCACGACCAAGCCCAAGCTGCCGAAGCTGGGCGAGCTCAACGCGTACGTCCTCGACGTGATGAAGACGTACCCGACCGACGGCACGCACGACTACTACTGGCCGAAGGACGGCGCCTGGTCGGGCAATGCGCGCACGCTGTATTACGACGGCAAGGTGCTCCTGAAGGGCGATCCCAAAGGCCGCTGCTACTGCTGCGGGCTCACCTTCGAGGTCTTCCTGCAGGCCTTCGAGGCCTGGTGCAAGAAGGTCAAGCGCCCCTACAAGATCAAGGACTACACCGCGAAGGACGTGCTGAAGCTCAAGCGCGACTGGTTCGGCTCGAACGGCGATCGCTCCACGATCCACGGCGCCGTCACCTCGCGCGGCCTCGGCAAGCGCATCACGAAGTGGGCCGAGGCCAAGCCCGGCGACTTCGTACAGCTCTGGCGCCACAACGGCTCCGGCCACTCCGTCGTCTTCAAGGCCTGGAAGAAGAAGGGCAAGCACATCGTCGGGATGACCTACTGGAGCACCCAGGGCTCGACGGACGGGATCGGCGAGCGCACCGAGATGTTCGGCACGAAGGGTGCCGCGATGAAGAAGACCGAGCTCTACATCGTGCGCATCGGCATCTAGCCAACGGCCTCTCCTTACAATCCAGCCCATGCGGTCGTGGGTGTTCGTCGTGGGGATTTGCGTGCTGGTGGCGGCCCTCGCCACGTGGCTCGTCACCACGGGGCGCCTCGACGCGGAGCCGCCGCCCGCCGAGACCCCCGGCCCGGAGCCCGATCCGATCTGGCGCATCACGCCGATGGAGGCCGACGGCGGCGCGCTCGAAGGAACGGGATCCGCAAGGCCGGCGAACGCGCCCGGGCTCGTGCTGGCGGGGACGGTGCTGGACGACCGCACAGGCACGGGCATCGAAGGCGCGACGGTCGCCGTGTTCCCCGTCGAGGGGGACGGGGGCACGCTCCTTGCCACCTCCGATGCGGATGGTCGGTACGAGGTGCCGGGCGTCGGCCCCGGTACGTGGTTCGCGACGGCGGTGCATCCGCTCTACGTGCCCGCCGGTGTCCAGGCCATGGCGGGGCGCAAGGCCGCCCCCCCACCGCTGGAGCTGGTGCTCATCGTGAAGCCGGACGCGATGACGCTGCCGGAGCGCACCATCCGGCTGAAGCAAGGGCGTCGCATCGAGGGCCGCGTCGTCGACGACGCGGGCGTGCCCGTCGCCGGCGCGAAGATCCGCCTGCAGGCGGACGATCGCGTGCGTCGTCTCCTCACACGACTGCGCGTGAGCAAGGAGGAGCTCGACCAGTACTTCCCGGTCGTGAGCGACGCCGAGGGGCGCTTCGCCCTGTCCTGCCTGCCGCCGGCGCTGCTCGGCGTGCGCCTCGCGGCGTCCAAGCCGGGCTCGATGTGCCGGTGGTCGGAGCGCATCCCGCTTGGGGTGGGCGAGCCGACCCACGAGCTGGAGCTCGTGCTCGCTCGTGGTGCAACGAGTCGCGGCCATGTGCGGCACGAGGACGGCACGGCGGCGGAGGGGATCACGGTCGGCATCTCGTGGACGTGGTCCGCGCGGGACGAGTGGCTGTACGAGACGCCCGACGACTTGGTCGTGGGCAAGGACGGTGCGTACGAGCTCGTCGGTCTGCCTCCTGCCGACGTCGATGTCGTCGCCTCCTGGGAGGCGCCCTACCTCGAGGGCGGGCGGAAGACGCTCGCCGGTCTTCGGTTCAACGAGGTGCGGACGGGCGTGGACTTCACCGTGCCGCGTCGATACCTCCTGCGCCTGCGCCTCACGGATGCGTCCGGCCGCGCGCTGGAGGGCGAGCAGCTCGCAATCGACGCACCGGGGCACCCCGACGCCGATTCGCTCGAGGACGCCGACGCGACGGACGAGGAAGGCCGCATCCTGCTCGCCTTCCCGTCGCCCGGCCCCCTCCGGATCACCCACCTGAAGCCCGAAGGCGACGAGGTGCTCAGGGAGGGGGTCGTGTTGCCGAGCGACGAGCTCGAGCTCGTCGCGCGGCCGATGGCGCGAACGACATTCGAGCTGGTCGTGACCGACATCGATGGACGGCCCATCGGCAGGTTCGAATCGCGGATGTACAGCCTGACCGGCGACCTCGAGCTGAACCGGTGGGAGTTCCGGGCCCGCATCGTGGGCGAAGGCGGCCGTGGGCAGCACGTCGTGCCCGGCAAGCCGCCCTTCCGGCTCATCATCGAGGACGCGCGCACCGCGGACGCGCGGCCACGACGGCTGGCCGAACACCGATCTCGAATCAAGCATGTCCCGCCCGACGGCGTGATTCGCGTCACGCTCGTGCCCGAAGGCAGGCTGACGGGCCGGTTCGTGGACACGGAGCGAAAGCCTGTTGCGGGCGCGCGCTTGTTGGTCGTTCATGGCCGTGGCCAGAACGCGACGCGTACACCTGTTCCCGTCGCGAAGGACGGGACCTTCGCGTACCAGGTGCCGAAGCCGAACCGGCCGAGTCTTCATCTCGAGGTCGAGGTGCCGACGGGCTTCGTGCGGTTGGCGCCCATCTCGTTCCGTCCGCGCGAGCCGACGTACGAGTTCGTACTGACTCGATCGGGACGGGTGACGGGGCGCGTCGTGCTACCAGATGGAATGTCGCCCGGAGGCGGGCTCTCGGTCTTCGGAAGGTGGGACCGCGACGCTGGTGAGCACCGCTTCCTCTTGCTCGGTGTCGACGCGGCGGTCGACGAAGACGGCGCGTTCGAGCTCGACGGCGTCCCTGTCGACCGCGAGATCGAGGTGGGCGTGCGCGCGCACGCGGCGCAGCGGGCCGGCCTGCGCCCCCCCGACGCGGTGACGGGTGTCCGGGCTGGGGCCCGGGATGTACGCATCGTGCTCGAGAAGGGTCTCACGATCGCGGGGCGCGTCGCGCTGCCCCCCAACGCCCGCATCCCCGCATACGTGATCGCGATTCCCCACGACGCCGCGAACATCAGCTCGAACGACGAAGTCGGCGAGGACGGTTCGTTCGAGATCGACGGGCTCTCGCCCGGCGCGCACCGGGTCTGGGTGCTGGCCGCGCGACCGAAGGACGGCCACCTCCTGAAGATCCTGGACTCCGTCGAGGCCGGAACGCCGGACCTGAAGATCGAGGTCGGCCCTCTCGGCGAGCTCGAGGCGTCGGTCGACGACGCGTCGGTCTTCGCCAAGCTGCGGGTGTACGACGCCGGCACATGCCGCGAGCGCAATGCCGCATGGGGCCATGGAGCTTGGACGATCCGCGGGCTGCCCGCCGATCGCAGCTACGACATCGTGCTGGAGGAAACGCAGGAACGCGCCGCGGCGCGGGCCAACGTCCGCGTCGGCGAGCGGGTGGAGCTTCAGCTTCAGGAACGCGTGCCCTTCAGCGGACAGATCGTCAGCCCCACTTCGTTGGCTGCGGTGCGCGCCTACGCGCGGGGGGATGGCGGGCGGTGCTTCCCGCTCATGCCGGACGACGACGGAACCTTCGAGACCCTCGTGCTGCCGGGCCGCTACAAGGTCTTGCTCGTCGATCGCGCAAGCCGCGAACACGTCATTGCGGAGAACGTGGTCGCCGGCCGCCAGGACTACGTCTTCGAGGTGAAGGACGACCGCTAGATGCCGCCCCCGATGAAGGGCATCTCCATCTCCTCATCCATGTAGGCGAGCGCCATGGCGGGCGTGTTGTAGGAGAAGCCGATCGAGCCGTCGCGGCCGATCACGATCACGCCGCCCTTGCCCTTGAAGCGGCTCTCGAGCTCTTGGATGGCGATCCACGCAGCGTCCGTCGCGTTGTTGTCGCGCAGGAGGTCCGCCACGCGGCGCGCGAGACCCATGCGTAGGATCGGCTCACCCCAGCCGGTGCACGAGACGCCACCGGCGAGGTTGTCGGCGAAGTAGCCGCTGCCGGGAATCGCCGTGTCGCCCATGCGGCCGGGCATCTTGCCGGCGACGCCGCCGGTCGAGGCGCCCGCGGCGATGTTGCCCGTCTGGTCGATGGCAACGGCACCCACCGTGTCGCCGGGCAGGTCCATGCCGAAGTCGGTGCCCGGGCCCTTCTGCGGCCCCTTGGCGAGCAGCTCCTTCAGCCGCTCGACCTCGCGCTCGGTGATGAGGTCCTCGGGTTCGCAGGGGTGGATGCCGTGGGTCTCGAGGTAGCGGTCCGCGCCCGAGCCGACGAGCAGCACGTGGCGCGACGTGCGCACGCGTTCCGCGCCGTCGATCGGGTGCTTGTAGCGCGTCACGGCCGCCACGCCGCCGGCGGAGAGGTCGCTGCCGTCCATGATCCCGGCGTCGAGCTCCACGCGCCCGTCGAGGTTCAGCACGCTGCCACGACCGGCATTGAGGCTGAAGTCGTCTTCCATGATGCGGATGGCGGTCACGATGGCGTCGAGCGCGCGGCCCCCGGTCTTCAAGACCTCCCAGCCGGCCTCGATCGCGGCGGTGCAGCCGGCGCGGTGTGCCTCGCGCTCGTCGTCGGGAATCGCCCACGCACCGGCGTGGACGATCAAGGCAGCACGGGGCGGGGGCGGCTTGTCCATGGCGGGAAGAGGGTACTGCCGCGGCGCATTCACCGCCGGATGTTCCTCGGGCGCGGGGCCGTGGGAGCCGTCCCGGGGATTGGATCGGCGGCCCCGCTGGATCTTCTGGCACGATCGCCGGCGGAGTGGCGCGACCCGACCCCCAGGACACCGCCGACGTTCAGCGCGTGCTCGCCGGCGACGCGCGGGCGTTCGAAGGCCTCGTACAGCGCCACGGCCGCCGCGCCTACGACGTCGCGCGGCGCATGCTGCGCGATCCGCACGAGGCCGAGGACGCCGTCCAGCACGCCTTCCTCAACGCCTACAAGGCGCTCGCCCGCTTCGACACGACGCGGCCCTTCCGACACTGGATCCTCCGCATCACCAGCAACCTCTGCCGCAACCGCATCGCGGCGCGCAAGGTACGCGGCAAGCTCCTCTCCCCCACGGGCGGCGAAGAGACGCCGCCGGATCCGCCCGCCGGGCCGGGGCGCCCGGACGATCCCCTGGCGATCCAGGGGCGGGCCGCGGACCTCCGCGAGGCGATCGAGGCGCTGCCCGAGAAGTACCGCCTGGCGGTCGTCCTGAAGTACCTCCACGAGCTGCCGCTCGAGGAGATCAGCCGCATCACGGAGGTCCCCGTGGCCACCGTCAAGACCCACCTCCACCGCGGGCGCGCGGCGCTCCGGCGCCTGCTGGCGGAGAGCGAAACCGAGCCGGAGGCAGGCGGTACAGCCTGACGTTCCCCATGACCGACACCCCCCTGCCGCCCCCTGACTCGCCCGAGAGCCCCATTCCCTGGGGCGCGCTCGAGGACCTGGCCGCCGGCGACCTGCCGCCCGCGGAGGCGCGCGATCTCCAGGCGCGAATCGACCAGAACCCGGCGCTGGCGAAGGCCTACGCCGAGGCCGAGCGCCTCGAGGCCCTGCTTCGCGCCGAGGCCCCGTACGCCGCGCCGCTGGGCCTGACCCAGCGCGTGCTGGCCGTCGTGGTGCCCGAGGCGACGTTCGCGCGGCCGCGTCCGCTCGCAACCCTCGCGCGCGTCGCGGCGGTCGTGCTCGTGTTCTTCTCGAGCTGGCTGATCGTCGGCGGCGAGACCCCCGCACTCGCCGCCGTGCGCGAGGCCCCGCTCGTGACCGCGGCGCTGCCCACGGTCAAGACGTCGGCCGTCGTGCCGGAGCCCGATCGCTGGTACCGCTCGCCCGTGCTGGCCGAGGCCACCGCGGTAGCGCGGCCCGAGAGCACCGAGAGCGTGCCGGGTGAACCGCTCGTGTTCGCCGCGGCCGGGCTGCTCGTGCTCGGGCTCGGGGTCGGCCTGGCCGCGCGCTGGCATCGCGCGCCGGCGCGCAGTCTCGGAGGTGTGAAGTGATCCGCGCCCGTCGACTCGTCCTGTCGCTCGTGCTGGTGCTCGGGGCCCTCGTGCTCATCGGTACGGCTGCCGACGTCGCGCACGCCGCGCCCGATCCGGTCAAGACCGCCAAGCGCGCAGAGAGCGAGGACCTCGCCAACCTGCTGATGCTCTTCGTCGCGGTGGTGATCCTCGGCGTGGGCACCGGGGCCGCGACCGCGACGCTGCGCGTCGTGCTGCCCGGTGTGGCGACGCGCGGTGACGCGTCCGTGCGCCGGCTCGGCTTCGCGCGCCTGCTCTTGACGGGCGTACTGCCCTTGATCGGTACGGGCCTGATCGGCATGGCCGTGGAGAAGACCGGCTCCCCCGCTGCGGGGACGGTCTTCCTCGTCGCCATCGCCATCCCGCTCTTCCTCGCGATGCTTGCCGGCGCGATGGCGGCGCTGCCCTACCTCGGGGCACGGCTCCTGAAGGACGGCGAGGAGGCCGGCGTCCTCAAGCAGGCGCTCGTCGGCGGCGCGGTGATCGGCCTCTCGGGCGCGACGTGGGTCATCCCGCCCCTGGGCGGGTTCCTGACCTTCGTCGTCACGGGCTGGCTCGTCGGCGCCGGCATCGGGACCGTCTTCCCGCCGGGGGTGCCCGCCACCGCCCCGGAGCCCCAGCAAACCGGTTAACACAGGCTTGAACGGCGGATCTTCGCGCACGGCGCGGAAGCGGCCTCAGGCTACGATCGACCGGCCTATGGTCGACTTCGGCGAGTTCGCCTTCCGCCTCTCCGAGGCGACGGATACCTCCACCGCCTCCGAGCGGCTGGCGGCGTTCGTGCGTGAGCTCGTGCCCGGTGCGGCCGTGCGCGTCTTCGTCCTCGGGCCCGGCGATCGCTGCGCCAGCTGCCCCCACGACAAGACCTGCGGCGCCCGCGACCGCTGCCTCCACCTGCAGGCCAGCCTGGGCGACTTCGCGCGCCCCCGCGGCCACGACCAGCGCGTCCCGCGGGTCGGCACCGCCTGGGGCGACGTGCTCGCCTCCGGCACGCCGAAGACGACCGCCGAGCACCCGCCGGAGCTCGCACCCTCCGCGCCCGGTGGCCCGCCGGCCCAGTCCGTGATCGTGCCCATGGAAGGTGGCGGCGAGACGGTCGGGCTGATCGGCGCGCGGCTCGAGGCGGACGAGGCCCCCGGCGCCGTCGAGGCGCTCCGGACCGCGGGCTACCTCACGGCCGCGGCGATCCGCTCGCTCACCAGCCGCCACGAGGCAAGCCGCCGCTACGAGCAGCTGCTGCTCGTCAACGAGCTCGGGCGCAAGGTCAACTCGATCCTCAACGACGAGCTGCTCCTGCGCCAAGCCGCGGTGGACATCCACCGCACCTTCGGCTTCCACAACGTGATGATCTTCATGGTCGACGAGAGCCGCGTCAGCCTGGAGCTCAAGGCCCAGGCCTCGAAGTACGCCTCGCCGGCCCACATCCAGAACCGCATGGCGCTCGGGGAGGGCGTCGTGGGCCGCACGTATCGCGCGGGGCGCACCGAGATCGTCCACGACGTCAAGGAGGCCCAGGACTACGTCAACTGGTTCGACGACACGCGCAGCGAGATGGCCGTTCCGATCCAGATCGGCGGCGTCGTCGAGGGCGTGCTGAACGTCGAGTCCGACCAGGTCGGCGCCTTCACGTCCTCCGACCAGCTCGTGCTGGAGACGGTGGCGAACCAGCTCGCGATCGCGATCGAGAACGCGCGCCTGTTCGGGATGGTGAAGGAGCGCGAGGACCGCTACCGCACCCTCGTCGAGTCGTCGCCCGGCGGCGTCATCCACCTCGACAGCGAAGGCCGGATCATCTACACGAACCCGGCCGTCACCGACATCACGGGCTACGAGAAGAGCCAGATCCTCTCCACGATGAAGGGCCTCACGGACCTGTGCGTCGAGCAGGAGCAGGGCCGCGTGCGCGAGGCCATCTCGGGCGCGATCCGCGGCCTCCCCTGCCGCGACCTCGAGTTCCACGTGCAGAACGCGAACGGCGACACGCGCTGGGTGAGCGCTGCGCTGCAGCCCTTGATCGGCGATCAAGGCGATCCCAAGGGCGTCGTCGTGCTGATGCGCGACAAGACCCAGGAGAAGGAGCTCCGCGACAAGCTGAGCCAGTCGGAGAAGCTCTCGGCGATCGGCACGCTCGTGTCGGGCGTCGCGCACGAGCTCAACAACCCGCTGGCCGGCATCCTCGGCTTCGCGCAGCTCTTGCTCGACCGGCCGCCCGACGCGTGGGCGCGCTCCGACATCGAGAAGATCGAGAAGAACGCGCGGCGCTGCCAGCAGATCGTCGAGAACCTGCTCGCCTTCGCGCGCCAGAGCCGCATGACGAAGCGCAGCGGCAACATCAACGAGATCATCGACAGCGTGCTCAACCTGAACGAGTACCAGTTCCGCATGGACAACGTCGAGATCGTGCGCGACTTCGACACGCGCGTGCCCTCGTTCCCGATCGACGTGAACCGCTGGCAGCAGGTGTTCGTGAACCTGGCCTCGAACGCGCACCAGGCGCTCGTCACGAACGACTGCCCGGTCCGACGCATCACCTTCGAGACGCGCCTCGAGGGCGACACCGTATCGGTCCGCATCAGCGACAGCGGCCCCGGCATCCCGGAGCACATGAAGCGGCGCATCTTCGAGCCGTTCTTCACCACGAAGGACAAGGGCACGGGCCTGGGACTCGGGATCTGCTTCGGCATCGTGCAGGAGCACGGCGGGACGATCGAGCTCGAGGACGGTGTCGACGGCGGCGCCATCTTCCGGATCCGGCTCCCGGTGAAGGAAGCGATCGAGTACATCCCGCCGACGCAGGTGATGCCCACCCGCCACGAGTCGAAGGTCGGCGAGGGCCGGCACGTGCTCGTCGTGGACGACGACTCCTACGTGTGCGACGTCGTCGCGCGCGCGCTCAAGAACCACGAGTACGAGGTCACGGTTGCCCGGGACGGCATGGAGGCCCTGGCGCACATCGGCAAGCAGACCTTCGACGTGATCGTGACGGACGTGCGCATGCCGGGCGACGTGGACGGCATCGATCTCTTCGACCGCGTGACCGCAGACCGCCCGGAGCTCGTGGAGCGCTTCATCTTCATGACCGGCAACCTGCTCGACACGCGCACCATGGGCCGGCTCGAGAAGCTCCGGGTGCGGTTCGTGGAGAAGCCCTTCGACATCCACCACCTGGCGAGCGTGGTGAACGAGCTGGCGCAGAGCAACGTGGCGGTGGGCCCGTCCGTGCCCCCGCGGGAGACCGGGTAGGGTCCTACCGGAGAGGGCTTCCCCGAGCGCGGGGAGTACCATCCGGCCATGGCGACCTCCTACTGGGACTACATCCGCGTCGAGGACCTGCTGGAGCTCCAGAACGGGCTCGAGGAGGACGAAGCCCCCCTCTCGAACCACGAGGTGCTCTTCGTCACGGTGCACCAGGTCTTCGAGCTGTGGTTCAAGCTGATCCTGCGCGAGCTCTCGACGCTCCGGGACTTCTTCAACCAGGACAACGTGCCCGAGCAGGACATGGCCCTGGCGGCCGAGAGCCTGGGCCGGATCAGCACGATCCTGAACGTGGCCGTGAAGCACTTCGAGGTCGTCGAGACGCTGCACACGCGCGACTACCTCGACTTCCGCGACAAGCTCTTCCCCGCGAGCGGCTTCCAGTCGGCGCAGATGCGCGAGATGGAGATCATCCTCGGCCTGCCGGACGACGAGCGCATCGGCATGGGCAGCGCATCGGGCTACATGCAGGCGCTGCGCGGCGTGGACGGCAAGGGCTCCTCGGCGCTCGATCGCGTCGAGTCCCGCAAGGCCGACATGCCCTCGCTCAAGGCCGCCGTCGGGGAGTGGCTCTACCGCACGCCCATCCGTGGTTCGCAGCCGGGCGATGAGAACGACGACGCTGTCGTGGACGGGTTCCTGAAGGACTACCTCGCCCAGTACGAGCAGGCGGTGGAGCGCCTCAAGACCCACATCCGCGCCACCGTCGGCGAGGTTGCGGATCCTGACGCCTTCGATCGCCAGTACGCACGCGAGATCGAGTCGACCGCCGCGTTCTGCCAGGGCGACAGCCCGCGCGAGCGGCGCATCCGCGCCGCCATCATCTTCATCGAGAGCTACCGCGAGCTGCCGCTGCTCGCCTGGCCGCGCAAGGTGCTCGCGCGCATCGTCGAGATGGAGCAGCAGCTCGTCATGTTCCGCCAGCGCCATGCGCGCATGGTGGAGCGCGTGATCGGCCGCCGCACCGGCACGGGTGGCAGCGCGGGCGTGGACTACCTCGACCAGACGGCCACGACGTACCGCATCTTCAAGGACCTCTGGGCCGTGCGCACGATCCAGATCCGCCGCGACGACCTGCCGCCCCTCGACGAGAAGGGCTACTACGAGTTCCGCGCCACGTAGCGCCGCTCGTCAGCCCAGGTCGCCCATGAAGAAGATCGGGGCGCGCTTGAACTGCGTATAGCGCGGTCGCAGGCGCTCGGCGTCGTAGTGCTTGTGCACGTCCACGACCTTGCTGTAGCCGGTGACGACCTCGACCGGCACGTCGTCGTACGCACCGTTGCGGACGCAGACGAGGCGGCCGGAGGCGCCGGAGAGCACCAGGTCGAGCGCCATGTTGCCGTAGGCCATGGGCACGAGCGAGTCGAGCGCGTCGGGGCTGCCGCAGCGCACCAGGTAGGAGAGACGCTGGTTGACGACGTTGACGCGCCGGCCGTCGTTGTACTCCGGCGAGAGCTCCTTGAGCAGCGCAGCGACGCGGTCGCCGACGCCGCCCAGCTTCTTGTGCCCGAACTGATCGGCTTCGTCGCTCTCGAAGTGCATGTCGTCGCTGCCGACGATCTTCGCCCCCTCGGAGACGATCACGACCGAGTAGTTGCTCGGGTTGTTGCGCCGGTCCTCGGACAGCTGCTTCGTGAGGTGGTGCGGATCGACGGGCGACTCGGGGATCACGCAGCGGTCAGCCGCGCCGGCCATCGTCGGGAGCATCGCGGTGAAGCCCGCGTACCGACCGAAGACCTCGATCACCAGGAAGCGCTCGTGTGAGCCCGCGGTCGTACGCAGGGAGTGCGCCAGCTCGATCGTGCGGGTGACGCAGGTGCTGAAGCCGATGCAGTAGTCCGACCCCGGCACGTCGTTGTCCATCGTCTTCGGAATGGCGATGACCTTGACGCCCTCCTCGTGCAGGCGCTGGCCGTAGCTGAGGGTGTCGTCGCCGCCGATCGGGATCAGGTAGTCCACCCCCAGGAACTCGAGGTTCTTCAGGACGTGGGGTGTCGCGTCGTTGATGTCGGCCGTGTACGTCTCGCGCAGGTGCGGCGGCACGGCCGTCTTCGGAAGGTGGCTCGGACGCGTGCGCGAGGTGTGTAGGAAGGTCCCGCCGGTGCGGCCCATCTTGTTGGCGACGTTCGTCGTGAGATCGTCGATGTGCGCGCTGTTGTCCGCGCCCTTCTCGGGAACGATGTCGACGAGGCCCGCCCAGCCGCGGCGGATGCCCAAGACGCGGTAGCCCTCGCGGCGTGCGCGGATGGTGATCGCCCGGATCGCCGGGTTCAGCCCCGGAACGTCACCGCCGCCCGTCAGGATCGCGATCGTGCCCTTGATGGTGCCCACGGAATGTCCTCCTCGGTCCGCGCGGGACCATACCCGACGGGCCCGCACCCGCGCCATCCGACATCCGGTCAACGGGGCGGCCCTGCGCACCCATGACCAGGGGCCACGGGTATCCTCACCCCCATGCCCGCCGTGACGGACACCCTCGGCCGCCCGCTCCGCGACCTGCGCATCAGCGTGACGGACCGCTGCAACTTCCGCTGCACGTACTGCATGCCCAAGGAGGTCTTCGGCAACGACTTCGTGTTCATGCCGCGCGAGGAGCTCCTGCACTACGGCGAGATCGGCGTCATCGTGCGTGCCGCCGTCTCGCTGGGCGTGAAGAAGGTGCGCATCACGGGCGGCGAGCCGCTGCTGCGCAAGGAGATCGAGTGGCTCGTCCGGGGCCTCCGGAAGATCGACGGCCTCGAGGACATCGCCATGACGACCAACGGCTCGGCGCTGCCGCTCAAGGCGGAGCTCCTGGCCGAGGCGGGGCTCGACCGGATCACCGTGAGCCTGGACTCGCTCGACGACGACACCTTCCGCGCCATGAACGACGTGGAGTTCCCCGTGGCGCGCGTGCTCGACGGCATCGACGCGGCGCTCGAGGCCGGGCTCTCGCCGGTCAAGATCAACATGGTCGTGAAGCGCGGCGTCAACGACGCAGACGTGCTCCCGATGGTCGAGCACTTCCTCGGCAAGCCCGTGGTGCTGCGTTTCATCGAGTTCATGGACGTGGGCACCACGAACGGCTGGCGCCTCGAGGACGTCGTCCCCGCCGGCGAGCTCTTCCAGACCATCGCCGCCGCGCTGCCGCTCGAGCCCGCCGACCCGAACTACGTGGGCGAGGTGGCGCGCCGTTTCCGTGTGAAGGGCCACCCGCTCGAGCTCGGCTTCATCAGCTCGGTCACCCAGCCCTTCTGCAGCGACTGCCACCGCGCCCGCCTCTCGGCCGACGGCAAGCTCTACACCTGCCTCTTCGCCTCCGAGGGCCACGACTTCAAGGCCCTGATCCGCGCGGGCGCCGACGAGGACGCCGTCCGGGAGCGCCTGATCGAGATCTGGCAGGCGCGCGGCGACCGGTACTCCGAGATCCGATCGGACGACACGCAGGATCTGCCGAAGGTCGAGATGAGCTATATCGGGGGCTGACGCCCAGCGGGCCTCAGGCGCTATCCTGGGACCTCAGATGACGCGCACTACCTGGCTGGTCCTGTCCGCACTCGTACTCACCAACGCCGTCTGGGCCCTCACCTGGTTCAGCCGCAGCGACGAGCCCCCCACTGCCGATGCCGACACCGTCATCGCCGACCTGCAGCAGGAGAACGAGGCTCTGCGCCTGCGCGCCGAGGCGGCCGAACGGCTCGCGCCCCCGGAAGGGGGCGCCCTGCGCGCGCCCGAGGCACCCCCGGTCGAGGAGGGAAAGACCGATCCGAGCACCGAGGAGACAGAGGCAGACGCGGCCGACGAGGCGGCGAAGGCCCGCGCCGAGGCCGATGCGACGCGAAAGGCCCAGCAAGCCGCGCTCGCCACCGCGCGGGAGATCCTGCGCAAGGTGATGCAGGTCGAGGACGCGGCGCTGCGCGACGAGGGCATCGAGGAGCTCGCCGAGGCCCTGTCCGGCGATGACGCGACCCTCATCGAGTACACCCTGGGCGCGCTGTGGTCGGCCAAGGACATCGACATCGACCGCGTCCGGTTCGCGCAGCTCGTCGAGCCGCATCTCCGATCCGAGCATCCCGGCATCCGCCGCTCCGCCCTGTACGTCATCCACGCGATGGACCCGTCGCGGGCCGACCTGAGCCTTGCGCTCGCCAGTGCCACGGACGAGGCCGACACGGTCCGCCACCACGCCGGCCGAATCCTCGCGCTCTACACCGGCAAGCAGTTCGAAGGCGAGACGGCCAAAGCCATGGCGGACCTGCTCGCCGACGAGAGCGTCACCGTGCGGCGCGGCACGGTCCGCGGACTCTCGCACGCGCGGATCACGCCGGAGATCGAGGCGCGCCTGATCGAGATGGCCCAGCGCCCCGAGGAGCGCCACGACGCCGTCTACTTCGGGCTGAGCACCGTTCCCGACAAGTCGCGCAAGGTGGTCGACGCGTTGTTCACGTACCTCATGGACGACAACGTCAGCACCCGCGGGCGCGCCCATTGGGGCCTGCAGCGCGGCATCCCCGAGGACCAGCACAGCTACGTCGCCTCGCGCTACGCCGACCACCTCACGAAGTTCGTCAGCCCCAAGTCGCACGAGGAAGCGCTGAAGATGATCGCGCGCTACGGCGACGACCGCGTGATCCCCAAGATCGAGGCGTTCGCCGAGAACAGCATGGTCGACCCCAAGGTGCGCGAGATGGCGCGCAAGGTCGTGGCCTACGTGCAGAACAAGAAGGGCGACCGGTAGCGCGTGGAGCACGAACGCGGCTGGTCCATGCCCTGGCTGTGGATCGTCTTGGGGATCCTCGGACTGCTCACCTGGTGGCTGGGGTGGATCGTGATCGCCCTGGCCCCCGTGCTCGTGCTGTTGATCACGCTCGGCGTGATCGTGCACGACAAGAGCCTGCACGACACACGCTGCCGGTGGTGCAACCGCGTGAAGGCGATCGTGGCGGAAGACCGCGGCATCGACGTCTCACGAGTCCGCACGAAGCACCTCGAGGTGCACCCGACGTACATGCAGGTCCAGGTGCACGTGGACGGGATGCCGGACGTACGCGTCGACATCGACTTCAACGAGGAGGTCCTGCGCACGCAGGCTTGGCCCTACACGGACCGCACGCCCATCGACGGTTAACGCAGCGGCGGCTCGCCCGCGGGATGTTCGGGCGCCGGAACCGTGCCCTTCTCGCGGATCGGTTCGACCGATGCGGGAGCCTCCTCGACGCTCACGCCCGGGGGCGTCTTTACGTCATCTCGATCTGCCTTCGCCGTCGGCAGCCCGAACACCACCCAGACCAGGAGGGTCGGGATGACGAGCAGGATCAGGAGGGTGCGGAGGATGCGCGGCATGGAGTCTCTGTACGCCTAAGACGCCCCGTCTGTTGAGGGGGTTTCCGGGATCGAGGTCTTTCTCGGCAGCGTGGCCGGGACCCCATCCGTCGGCCCGTGACGGCGCCGGATGCAGCGTGAAATCGGCGTGCGCGCGCCCGTCTTCACAGACGGGCGGCGCGGTCGTTTCGGCGGCCCCGTGCGGGGCGCTCAGACGGCCGACTCGAAGCCCAGGACCTCGAGCTCGCGCACCTCGCCCTCGATCTCGAGGCGCACGTGGTCACCCGTGCTGCGGCCCATGAGGGCCTGCCCGAGCGGGGTCATGTAGTTGATGATCCCCTGACCGACGTCGACGTCGGGCGGACCGAAGAGCGTGTAGGTCACCTCTTCGCCGCTCGTGTCCTTGAGGTGCACCCGCGAGCCCACGGAGACCGCGTCGCTGGCCACGATCGCGGACGTGATCTCGACCGCACGCTGCAGCTCGGCCTTCATGGACTCGAAGCGCGCCTCGAGCATGCCCTGCTTCTCACGCGCGGCGTGGTACTCGGCGTTCTCCTTGAGATCACCGAACTCGCGCGCGCGCGCGATCTCGGCGCGGTTCGCCGGCATCTCCTCGTTCTCGAGCTGCTTCAGCTCCGTGCGCATGCGCTCCATGCCCGCAGCGGTCATGTAGATCTGGTTCGGGGCGGCGGCAGCCGGCTCCTCCTCCTCGACGCCCTTGAGCGCGGCGACCTTGCGCGCCGCCGTGGGATGCACCGCGGTGATCGCGTCTTCGAGGCGCGTCACCAGGATGTTCCGGAGGCCGCGGATGCTGCCGACCGTGTGGTGGAGGTGCTGGGCGCTCTCGGGGTCCATCGCCTCGACGGCGGCCTTCATCAGCGCGCAGCTCTTGTCCTCGAGCACGTCGCCCAGCGCCGTGACGGCCTTCTTGTCCTTCGCGTTCGCCTGACGACGCTGGCGGTACTCGACGGCGTCGATCACCTTCAGCATGCGCTTGACGAGCGGACCGGGCTCGTACGTGCGGCCGTCCCACTTCCCGCGGATCAGACCCTTGAGGTACCAGGACCAGAGGTTGGGCTTCTGGGCCGGCTTGCTGTCGGCGGCGTTGAGCAGCCCCTCCGCCGTGTCGTTGTCGCCACCCTTCTTCGCAAGGCGCAGGGCGACGTCGGCGATGGCCGGATCGTCGCCGTCGAGGGCGGCCTCGACGAGCTCCGGCACGCGGTCCGGACGGTCGGCGGCGTAGGCCTCGGCGGCCAGGCCGCGCACGCGGTCCTCGGTGACGGACTGGATGGCGCCCATGGCGCCTTCCATCAGGCCGAGCAGCCCCGCGAGACGCTGGGCCGGGTCCTCGCCGCGCACGCTGGCGAGCGTGAGCTCCCAGCCGATGCGGGCGGCGGGGTTCTTGCCGATGCGCTCCATCTCGCGCTCGACGGTCTCGGCCAGCGCGGTGCGGGCCTCTTCGTTCTCGCCGACGGTCGTGGCGAGCTCGGAGACGACCTTCTGCTTCGCCTGCGCCGTAGCGCAGCGCTTGAGGGCGGTCTCGATCTGCGAGCGGAAGTCGGCCTCGCCGACCTCGTGCACCTCGATGCGCGGATCGCGTCCGGGACCGATGTCGAAGCGCGGGTCGAGCAGCGCGAGCCGCTTGGCCGACTTCCACCAGGTGCTCCAGGTGGAGGGCGCCACGGCGTCGGGCACCAGCGACTTCTTGACGTTCGCCAGCTGCACGGCGTTGCCGTACCAGCCCACGACCTGCTTGAGCACGACGAGCGGCGACTCCTTGGTCATCTTCCGCAGGCCGCGCGGGTCCTCCATCGCCATGACGCGGATGTCATCGGGCTCGAGGCGCTCGAGGATCTTGCTCGCCGCGTCGACGTCCATCTCGTGGCCGGGGCGCGTGCGGAAGTCGATCACACAGCGGCCGCGATGCGGGTCGTAGTCGACGACCTTGCCGACCCCCCATCCCGACTTGTGATAGACGTACGCGTCCTTCTCGATCTGCAGCGAGCGCTCCAGGACCTCGATCTGTCCAGAGAGCTCGTTCGGCAGCCCCGCACGCAGCCCGCTGCGCTCGAGCAAGAGCTCGAGGTCCTCGCGGCCCGCGAACGCCTTCGTGACCGCGTCCACCGCCTCGTTCCGCACGGTGCCGTCATCGGGCGCCGTGTCGGCGAGCTGGCGGTAGATGCCGATCAGGTCGCGCCAACGCTCCTGCGTCTTCAGCGCGTCCACGAGCAGCCACAGCAGCACGCCCGCCTGGCGGCGGCCGCCCGGCTGTCGCGAGACCAATCGCGACATCTCGATGAATCGCGGAAGGTCCCCGGGCCCGCTCTCGACGAGCTCCAGCCAGATCTGTTCCGTGCCGTCCGGATCCTTGGCAAGGATCGCGCGGCGCATGTCGTCCCAACGGCCCATGGGGCGGGTCTCCCGGTCTCTAGGCGTACGGCGGATGAAGAGAACGACGGGGCAGCGCTCGCGTCGCCGCCCCGAAGGAAGGTTGGCACGCCCAAGAGGATTCGAACCTCTGACCTTCAGTTCCGGAGACTGACGCTCTATCCAGCTGAGCTATGGGCGCTTGTGGCGCGTCATTGTAGGGAACGCGTACCGGCGTCCTATGTATCCCACGGAGCGCGGTGCGCCGGACAGGGGTGCGGCCGGCTGCGCTAGCCGTAGTAGCGCCGGCGACGCTGCGGCTCGTCGCCGCCCCGGCGCCGACGCCCGCCCCCATCGCCCTGGGGACGGCCCGGGCCGCCGTCACCGCCGCGGCGGGGCGGGCGCGGCCCGTCCTTGCGGGGGCCGCCGGGACGGCCGCCGCCGGCGCCCTTCGGGCGCGCGGGGCGCTTGCCCTTGCCCTGCGGACGCGGCCCCCGCGGGCGGCGCGCGCCGGGCTCGGGGCGCTCGACGGGAATCGATGCGTCCCAGGCCTCGCGGTTGGCCAGGTAGAGCGCCTCCGCCTCGTGGACGAAGGTGAGCTCGTCCGGCTTCAGGCGCCGGCTCGCGCCGGGGGGCAGCTCGCCCAGCTCCAGCGGCCCGATGCGGGTGCGCTGGAGGCGACGCACGTTGAGCCCCACGCGCGCGAGGACGCGGCGCACCTCGCGGTTGCGGCCCTCGAACACGGTCATCTCGATCAACGACTCGTTGCGCTTGGCGTTGTAGCCGACGGGCTGGACCTTGGCCGGCGAGGTCTTGCCCTCCGCCAGCCACACGCCCGCCTCGATGCGCGCCACCTGCTTGCGGTCGACGCGGCCGCGCACCGCGACCTGGTAGACCTTCTCGATGCGGTAGCGCGGGTGGCAGATGATGTTGGCGATCCCGCCGTCGTTGGTCAGGAGGATCAGGCCGCGGCTCTCGGCATCGAGGCGGCCCACGGTGTAGATCCGGTGCGTGCGGTCGGGCACCAGGTCGACGACGCGCGGCCGGCCGCGCTCGTCGCTGTTCGTGCAGATCGTCCCGGATGGCTTGTTGAGCATCCAGTAGACCTTCTCTTCGGGCTTCACGCGCTCGCCGTCGAGGGTCACCTTGTCCTTCGTGGGATCGACCTTGAAGCCCATCTTCGTGACGAGCTTGCCGTTCACGTAGACGCGGCCGTCTTCGATCAGCTTCTCGCACTCGCGGCGCGATCCGGCCCCGGTGCTCGCGAGGAACTTGTGTAGCCGCTCGGTGGCGGCAGCGCCCTCCCCATGGGGCGCATCAGCTTGCCTGGACATCTCGATACTCCTCGCCCCGGAGCCTCACGGCTCGAGGTCGCCTCAGGCAGGCCGAGGCGGGGACGCTTCTCCATCCGTTTCCGTGCGACCCCGCGGTCCCACCACGTCATGTCCCGGATGAGATCCAGAGCGTACACGCAACGCGGGTCGGGGCGATAGACGGCGGCAGGGCCGCTCAGCTGCTACAGAGGACGATCCAGCCGCCGGACGTCAGCGTGCGCGGCCCCGGCGGCAGCACGGCGGTTCGGCCGCGCGGTACGTCGAGCGTGGCCTCGGGCGTCTCCACCCGTCCCGATGCGGTGAAGAAGGCGGCGCACGCATCCGGCGACGTGGTGGCGACGCCGGGCGGGACCAGCTCCAGGGCGAACCGGTCGCCGGCGAGCCGACCGGCCGCGTCGAGCGCCACGGGCGCGGGGGCGCCGCGTGCGAGCAGGGGCGCGGCGGCCTCGCGATGCAGCTCGCGCGGCTGGCCGTCGAGGCCCACGCGGCCGTGGTCGTAGAGGCGCCACGTCACGTCGCACGGGTTCTGGACCTCGAAGAGCAACGAGCCCGCGAGGATCGCGTGCACCGTGCCCGGCGGAACGTGCACGACCGTGGGCGGGGCGCTGCCGTCGGCGGCACCCGCTTTCAGCGGCAGCTCGTCGAGCGCACCCAAGATCGCGTCGGGCGCCACGTCGGGGCCGACGCTGCCCACGGCCACGCTGCCGCCGGAGCCGAGCGCGACCCAGGCCTCTTCCTTCACGGGGTGGCCTTCCTGCCCATCGGGGTGCAGCTGCACGCTGAGGGCCTCCGCGGCATCGAGCACCTTGAGCAGCAGGGGGAACGGCCCGCCCCACACTTCGCGCAGCGGACGTCCGTCGTCCGGGCCGCCGTCCACGACGCTCGCGGCGGCTTCCGTGTCGACGACCTCCCACGACTCGCCCACGGGTCCGTCAGGCAGGTCGGTGCGGCCGAGCTCGTCGGCCATGCGGCGTCCGCCCCACGGCTTCTTCGCGTAGATGGGGCGAACCAGGAACGGCCGGGTCATTTGACGCCGGCGAGGCGCGGCCGGCGCTTGGGCGGCAGGATCGGGCGGCCGCGCGGCGTGCGCGGCGTGGCCTCACGCGTCGGCTGCGTGGGGTCGTCGGCGGCGGGCGCCACGACGGGCGGCTGCGGCGCGACCGGTGCGGCGCCCGGGGGCGGCGTGGCCGGCGCCGGGTTCACCGGCTGGCCTGGCATGTCGTCGCTACCCGGACCGAACGGCGCCGGTGCGGGCTGCGGCGTCGCAGGCGCGGGCCGCACGACGCGCGGGGCCGGCGTCTCCGGCACGGGCGCGGGGAACCCGTTCCCGCCAGGCTGCTCGGGACGACGCAGCGGCGCGTTGTTGCGGCCGACCGGTGCGAACTCGGGCTCGCGCTGGGTACCGCGCGCGGCCATGCCCGGCAGGTCCTCGTCGAGGAAGGGGTTGGCGCGCTCACCGCGCGGCTTCGAAGGCTCGGCCGGCGTGTCGAGTCCGCCCGACGCCATCGGACCGGTACCGACCGGCGGGTTGATCGGCGTGCCGGGCAGCTGGTCCTCGATGGGCGGCGGCGAGGTGCCGGCGGGCGGTGCCCCATCGGGCCCTGCACCGGGTGCCGTCGTCGCGGGCGGGAACGCGGGGGTGTCCGGGATCACGCCCGGCTTGCGCTTCCGGTCGAAGTCGTCGGGCGACAGGATGCCCCCGTCCTCGACCTGGGCGGCTTCCTCGTTGCGTCCGAGCTGGCGCAACACGGCGGAGAGCTGCTTGCGAATGACGAGCGCGTACTTGGGCGGGAGGTCGGGCCGCAGCGCTTCCTTGTAGCGCTCGACCGCGATGTCCCACTCGCCCGCTTCGGCAAAGCGGTCCCCGCGCAGCATGGCGTCGACGACGAGGCCGCCGAGACGGTGGCTGGTCGGACGCCAGGAGCTGACCTCGATGTGCGGCTTGTTGCGGAGGATCGCCTTGATGCGACCGGTCACCTCGATGCGCGTGTACTTGCGAAGGCCGAGCAGCTCGTCGTGCTGGAAGTGGCTCTTCCCGATGAAGAGGAAGGGGAAGTCCTTGCCCACGTAGTCCTGGCGCTGCCAGACGACGGCGCCGTCCGGCCACACCGCGTAGTTGGTGTAGCGCTGGCGCGAGACGATGGCCGACTCCTGGAAGAAGACGTTGGCCTTGCCGCCGGTCACGCACGTGAAGGTGAGCTGGCGGTTCGTGAACCGGGTGGGCTCCGCCATGATGTCGGCGAGCTCCACGACCTGGCCCTTGTCGAGGTCGCCCCACCAGCCCTCACCTGCGTCGGCAGCGGGACCGGGGACGAGCAGCAAGGCCAGCGCGGCAAGCAGACAGGTCGAAGCGAGGATCGGACGCGTCATCGCCATTCCCTCCGCGACCCAGGGTACGGGCGAGTTCGACCCCGTGCCCGGATTCGGGGGGCGGCAGGGGAAGGGGTCCTGAACAGGGCCGGAGTGCCCTACTCGCTGCGGCCGAACATCTCGAGGAGGCCCCCGGCGACGTCGTCGGACGAGGGGTACTCGCCGCTCTCGATGCGCTCGCGGAGCGCGCGCAGGCGCTCGGGCCCGATGGGCCGCGGGACGTTGCGGGGGCCGTCGTGGCCGGCCGCGCCGCGCTCGGCACCGTCCGCCATCGGATCCGCGACGGTCGGCTCGGCCACAGCCTCGACCTCGGGCGCGTCGCGCTCCTGGGTCTCGGGGGTCAGCGTATCGTCGGGGGGGCTTACCACAGGTCGTTCCAACGGGGACGTGGTCAGTCTACGAGAAGCGGCCGCGTGGCGCAGGGCACCGTGCCGCCACCCCCGTCGATCGGATGTCGACGCCCGATCCTTGACGCAAATCGTCACGCCCGTCGAAGCCACAGGTAGGCCACGCTGCCCATGGCCCGTCGGCGCTCGATTTCGGCCCCTTGGCGCACCTCGAAAGGCAAGTTCGCAGGCAGCTTCAGGACCAGCCGGCCGTCCTGAGCGAGGACGCCGAGCGCCCGCGCGATGAGCGTAGCGCCGCGTTCGTCCTCCCAGAACGCGAACGGTGGATCGGCCAGGACCAGGTCGTAGGGGCCCAGCGGGAGCGGGTCCTCGAGCACGTCCGCCTGGAGTGCCTCGGCCTCGTCGTCCGCTCCGGCCGCATCGATCCACGCGGCCAGGGCCCGCACGGCACCGCGGTCCCGATCGACGAGCGTGACGTGGGCCGCGCCGCGCGAGAGCGCCTCGAGCCCGAGCCCCCCCACGCCGGCGCAGAGGTCGAGCACGTGAGCGCCATCGAGGTGCGGCGCGAGCGCGTTGAAGAGGCTGGTACGCAGACGCCCCGGCACCGGCCGCGCATCGCGGGCCGGCGGCAGCGCACGTCCCTTGAACCGACCCGCACCGATCCGCATGCGGCCGTCGTAGCCCCCCCGGCTCATGGGCGGGTCATCGGAAGCCCGAACGCGCGGTGCGGCGCGAGAAGGCCCCCCCACTGCCGAGCCGTATCCTCGGGACATGATTCGACTCGGCGTGAACATCGACCACGTTGCGACGCTCCGGCAGGCGCGGCGCGAGCAGTTTCCGGAAGTCGTCGCGGCGGCCCACGCGGCCGAGCTCGGCGGCGCAGATCAGATCACGGTCCACCTGCGCGAAGACCGACGCCACATCCAGGACCGCGACGTGGAGCTGATCCGAGAGGTCATCCAGGCGGACCTGAATCTCGAGATGGCGTGCACCGAGGAGATGGTCGCGTTCGCCAAGCAGATCAACCCCTACGTCGTCTGCCTCGTGCCCGAGAAGCGCGAAGAGGTGACGACGGAGGGCGGCCTCGACGTGGGCGGCAACCAGGACGCGGTCGAGCGCACCGTCGGTGCGCTGAAGGAGGCGGGCCTCACCGTCTCGCTGTTCGTGGACCCGGACGAAGAGGCGCTGCTCGCCTCGAACGCCGTGGGGGCGGATGCGATCGAACTGCACACGGGCCGCTACGCGAACGCACGCACGGAAGCGCAGCGCGTGAACGAGTTCCTCGCGATCCAGAAGGCCGCGCGCACCGCACATGAGCTGGGCCTGCGCGTGCACGCGGGTCACGGACTCGACTACCGCAACGTGGCGCGCATCGCCGCGGTGCGCGAGATCGAAGAGCTCAACATCGGGTTCGCCATCGTGGCGCGCGCGGTCTTCGTCGGACTGACGCAGGCGGTGCGCGAGATGCGCGACGAGATGCTGCGCGCGCGTGAAGCCGGCGGTCTCGATCTGTAACATGCCGCCAGAGGACGAACGGAGGGTGCGATGAGCGACGACGGCCTGCGGATCGAGGGAACCGGCACGGCAATCGTCACGCCCTTCCGCGACGGCGCCGTCGACCTCGAGGGGCTCGGCAGCCTGATCGAGGCGCAGATCGCCGGCGGGATCGACTTCCTCGTCCCGTGCGGCACGACGGGCGAGTCGCCGACCCTCACGGATCCCGAGCGCATCGCCGTCATCGAGCGCACGGTCGACGTCGTGAACGGTCGCGTGCCGGTCGTCGCGGGTACGGGCACCAACGACACGCCGCACTCGATCGCCATGACGAAGGCGGCGCGCGCCGCGGGCGCCAACGCCTGCCTCGCTGTCTCGCCCTACTACAACAAGCCGAGCCAGGAGGGCCTCTACCGCCACTTCCGCGCCATGATCGACGAGGGCGGCCTGCCCGCCGTGCTCTACCACATCCCGTCGCGTTGCGGCATCGGCATCGAGGTCCACACGATCGCGCGCGTCTGCGCCGCCGGCGGCGTCGTGGGCCTCAAGGAGACGGAGACGATCGGGCGCATCACCGAGCTGCGCGCGGCCTGCGACGTGCCGATCCTCTCGGGCGACGACGGCCTCACCTTCCCGATGATCTGCCTGGGCGGCGTCGGCGTGATCAGCGTCACCAGCAACGTCGCGCCGGCTCAGGTCAGCGCCATGGTCCGCCACGCGCGCGCCGGCGAGCTCGAGGCCGCACGGACGCTGCACGAGGCGCTCTCGCCCCTCTTCCGGGCGCTCTTCGTCGAGTCGAACCCCGGCCCCGTGAAGGCCGCGGCGAAGATGCTCGGCCTCATCGCGTCGGACGAGGTGCGCCTGCCGCTCACGCGCGCCGAGGACGCCACGCGCGCCATCCTCGAGGACGCGCTCACGGTCGTCACGACCGCCGTCTAGCGCCGCGCCTTCCCCCGCTTGCGCCTCTTTTGCACGGATCCACGGGCGGGCTGCGTCGAGTCAGCGGAAGGAGACCGTCATGCGTCCCACCGTGCTCGCCCTGCTCACGTCGTTCCTCCTGCTCGCCACGCCTACCGCGCGATCCGAGGAGCCGCTCGAGGTCAACCCGGATCCCCCGCTGACGATGACGCTCGAGCTGTCGAAGGAGCCGGTCGGCTACGCGGCACCGATCCGCGTGACGGCCGTCGTGACGAACCGCTCCGTGCGGCCGATCCCGTTCTGGCACACGCTGCGCCTCGACGGCCCCTTCCGCTTCGAGTTCGAGGACCGCAACGGACTCAGGTGGCGGCCGATCGATGCCGAGTTCGTGCTGCTGCCGACGCGCGCGCGCCGGTCGTGGACCGCGCCGTCGAGCGCAGCCACGACGCTCATGCCCGGGCAGTCGCTGCGGCTCACGTTCGAGCTGCGCGCGTTCGTCCCCCAAAGCCCACGCGGCTCCGGGCTTCGATGGCTCGCCTCGGTGCCGCCGGGC
The DNA here is from genome assembly GCA_030066775.1 of Planctomycetota bacterium. Lineage (GTDB taxonomy): Bacteria > Planctomycetota > PLA2 > PLA2 > JAEUHO01 > JASJAY01. Next base: position 6,856 of record JASJAY010000040.1, on the reverse strand, counting down.
GACTACACGGTGCGCCTCACCTATGCGCAGGAGAACCCCTTCGTGTGGGTCTACGACAAGCACGCCCCGCCGCGCATCCTCAGCGCGGGACCGCCGCAGACCTTGCGCGTGATCCCTGGACTCTTCACGGGGCGCCTCGAGGCGGAAGCGAAGCTGAGCGTCGTGGCGCCGACGACCGAGGCCGTGGAGATGTTGCACCAGCGCATCCGCGAGCTCGAGCAGGAGAACGCGCGGCTGCGTGCTGTCATCGACGTCGTGCGGAAGGCCCTGCCGCCGAAGTAGCTGGAAGCGTGGCATGTGCATGCCGCGTTGGCACGTCACCTTGACGTGCGCATGCACGTAACCGGAAAGAGCCCGCAGGAAACTGGGCCTCGCGCATTGGCACCCGCGTTGCGTTTCCGGGGGCCGAGTCAGGTCCCCGTCGCCGCCGGCCGCACCTTCGGCGGCGGGACGCAATCAAGGAGATGCCATGACCAAGGCCATGACCCGTAGTCGTTCGCTGTTCCCCTTCGGTCCCTTCTGGGACGAGTTCTTCAAGTCCGATTTCGGCGTCGCGCCGGCCTCCGCCACGCAGCTGCGCCCGGCCCTCGACGTCTCCGAGAGCGAGGATGCGATCACCGTGTCGATCGAGCTACCGGGCCTCGGCAAGGACGCCGTGCAGGTGTCGATCGAGGACGGCGTGCTGACCGTCACGGGCGAGAAGAAGTCGTCCGAGGACCGCAAGGACGACAGCTTCCACATCGTCGAGCGCCGCTACGGCAGCTTCAGCCGCTCGCTCACCCTGCCTACGACGGTCAACCCCGACCAGGCCGACGCGAGCTTCGAGCACGGCGTGCTCACGATTCGCTTGCCGAAGCACGAGCAGGTCAAGCCGAAGCGCCTCGAGATCAAGTAGCGAGGCGCGCCCCGGCACCCTCACGCAATCCAAGACACGTGCTGAGGCGGCCGGGCGTTCATGACGCCCGGCCGCTTCGTGTTTGGGAAGGAACCGCACGATGAACCTCGACCGCCTGACCCACAAGTCCCAGGAAGCGCTCTCCAGCGCCTTCGAGCTCGCGCGCAACGCGTCGAACCCGGAGCTCCTGCCCGAGCACCTGCTGCAAGCGCTGCTGGTGCAGGAGGGCGGTGTGGTTCCGTCGATCCTCGCGAAGGCCAAGGCCCCGCTGCAGGACCTCACGACGCTGACGCAGAAGGAGCTGGAGCGGCTCCCGCGCGCCGAGGGCGGCGCGGAGCCGACGCTGTCGACGCGCACGCGCGACGTCATCGAGCGCGCGACGAAGGAGGCCCAGAAGGGCGGCGAGGAGTACACCTCCACCGAGCACCTGCTGCTCGGCATCCTGGGCGAGGGCAAGGGCGTGGCGTTCGACCTGCTGCGCACGCACGGCGCCGACGAGGCGTCGGTGCGCGAGGCGCTCGCGGCCGTCAAGGGCTCCCAGAAGGCGACGAGTGCGTCGCCCGAGGGCCGCTACGGCGCGACCGACAAGTACACGGTCGACCTCACCCAGCGCGCGCGCGACGGCAAGATCGACCCCGTCATCGGCCGCGACGACGAGATCCGGCGCGTGATGCAAGTGCTCTCGCGCCGAACGAAGAACAACCCCGTGCTGATCGGTCCGCCCGGCGTCGGCAAGACGGCCATCGCCGAGGGCCTCGCGCGACGCATCGTCGCGGGTGACGTGCCCGAGGCGCTCAAGTCCGCACGGCTGCTGTCGCTCGACCTCGGCCAGCTGCTCGCCGGTGCCAAGTACCGCGGTGAGTTCGAGGAGCGCATGAAGGCGCTCTTGCAGGAGATCGAGAGCGCGGGCGGTGAGATCGTGCTCTTCATCGACGAGCTGCACACGATCGTCGGGGCCGGCCAGGCCGAGGGCGCGGCCGACGCCGCGAACCTCTTGAAGCCCGCGCTCGCGCGCGGCGACCTGCGCTGCGTCGGCGCCACCACGCTCGACGAGTACCGCAAGCACGTGGAGAAGGACAAGGCGCTCGAGCGTCGCTTCCAGCCCGTGTACGTCGGCGAGCCCAGCTTCGAGGAGAGCGTGGCGATCCTGCGCGGCCTGAAGGAGCGCTACGAGGTGCACCACGGCGTGCGCATCCAGGACGCGGCGATCGTCGCGGCCGTCCGGCTCTCCGTGCGCTACCTGCCCGACCGCAAGCTGCCCGACAAGGCGATCGACCTGATCGACGAGGCCGCGAGCGCGCTGCGCCTCGAGATCGACTCCGTGCCCCAGGTGCTCGACACCGTGCGCCGCGGCATGGCGCGCCTCGAGATGGAGAAGTACGCGCTCGCCAAGGAGCACGACGACGCCTCGAAGCAGCGCCTCGATCAGATCGAGCAGGACCTCGCCAATCTGCGCGAGCAGGAGCAGACCCTCGCGACGCAGTGGGAAGCCGAGCGCGAGCAGCTCACGTCCGTGCGCGACCTGCAGCAGGAGCTCGAAGCCGCGCGTGAGCGCCAGCAGCTCCTGCAGCGTCAGGGCCAGCTCGAGGAGGCCTCGCGGCTTCGCTACGAGATCCTGCCGTCGCTCGAGGAGCGCATCGCCGAGAAGCGCGACCTGATCGAGCAGTCGGGCGACCGCCGCATGATCCACGAAGAGGTCAGCGAGGAAGCCGTCGCCGAGGTCGTGGGCCGCTGGACGGGCATCCCCGTCACGAAGCTGCTGCAGAGCGAAGGCGAGCGCCTCCTGCACATGGAGGATCGCCTGCACGGCCGCGTCGTCGGCCAGGACGAGGCGCTGGCCGCCGTGGCCGACGCCATCCGCCGCAGCCGCACCGGCCTCACCGAAGGCAACCGCCCGCAGGGCTCGTTCCTGTTCGTCGGTCCCACGGGCGTGGGCAAGACGGAGCTGGCGCGGGCTCTGGCGGAGTTCCTCTTCGACGACGAGCGCGCCCTCGTACGCCTCGACATGAGCGAGTACCAGGAGCGCCACGCGGTGTCGCGCCTCATCGGCGCGCCTCCCGGCTACGTGGGTTACGACGAGGGCGGCCAGCTCACCGAAGCGGTGCGCCGCCGGCCGTACTCCGTGGTGCTGCTCGACGAGGTCGAGAAGGCCCACCCCGACGTGTTCCACAGCCTGCTGCAGGTGCTCGACGACGGCCGCCTCACGGACGGCCAGGGTCGCACGGTCGACTTCACCAACACGGTGATCATCATGACCAGCAACCTGGGCAGCGATCTCGTGGCCCAGGTCGACCTGAGCGCGGCACAGATCCGCGACCGGGTCGAGACGGCGCTCCGCGCGCACTTCCGCCCCGAGTTCCTGAACCGCGTGGACGACACGATCGTCTTCCACCGCCTGGAGCGCGAGGACCTGCGCAAGATCGTCGACATCCAGATCGCCCGCCTCCAGCGCCTCGTTGCCGAGCGCGGCATCAGCCTCGAGCTCACGCTGCGCGCCAAGGACCAGCTCGCCACCGACGGCTACGACCCCGTCTTCGGCGCGCGTCCCCTCAAGCGCCTCATCCAGCGCGAGATCCAGAACGGTCTCGCCCGCCGGATGCTCGAGGGCGACATCGGCCCCGGCAGCACGGTGCACGTCGACTTCACGGACGACGCGTTCACCTTCGAGAAGGCGGACGCCGGTGCGGCGGTCGGCTAACCCTCGCCGCCAGGAGAAGCGCGGAAAGTGCCTGACACCTCGGCAAGCGCGAGCGCTGCCTGCCGCAGCTCGTCTGCCGCCTCCAGGCTAACGAGCTGGTCAGCGGGTAGCGCTCCCTCCCCATGCTCCGCGCCGTAGAGGGCTCCAGCCATCGCACCGATCGTGTCCGTGTCTCCGCCGAGCTCGAGGACGAAGTCCATCAGCACGGGGAACGGCTGCTCTCGGAACCGGAGGTAGGCATACACCGCCGATGTGGCGGACTCCTGCGCGCGAATCCCGTTGCCCAGCTCGCGACGGATCTGTCGTGGGGTGGGCTCTGACTCCAGCAGCTCGTCGACGCGTGCCAGGCGGTCCAGGAACGGCCGCTCCCTGCAGACCCCGCGGAGGCGCGAGGTCGAAACGCCGCGACTGCCTGCGAGGTGCGCGGCTTCGGCCATCAGGACCGCCCCCTCGACGCCCAAGGGATGGGCGTGTGTGATCCGCGCCGTCGCTCGAGCCGCCTCTGCTCTCATCTCCGGATCGGAGATGAACAGGCCGAGAGGCGCGACACGCATGGCGGCGCCGTTGCCGTAGGAACCGTCCTCGAAGACGCTGACCGACGCTTCCTGCCAAGGCACGCCGCGGCGGATCTGCTTCAGCGTGGCGAGGGCACCGCGGCCATAGCCGCGGCTCCACGTGGCCTGTTCCGCCCAACGACGCGCAAGCGCGTCGGGCTCGACCTCCCCGTGCTCGGCGAGCGAGCGCACGAGGCCCAGCGCCATCTGCGTGTCGTCTGTCCAACGCAGCACGCCGGGACGCGTCAGACCGAGGAACAACCAGAGCGTTCGCGCCGCCCATCCCCCCTCGCGCTTCGCACCGATGGCGTCACCCAGGGCAAGACCAAGCAGGCAGCCCGTGAATCGCTCTTGCACGCTTCGATCATACGCAGACGGCCGAGGCCGGAAGCGTCGCCCGCTAGAACCCCAGCGTGATGGTGACCTCGCTGCCGCGCACCACGACGGTGCCGGGAGCGGGGTCCTGCTTGCGCACCTTGGTGCGGATGCCGCGCACCTCGACGTCGAGGCCCTTGATCTTGACGCGCAGGCCCGCGGCTTCGAGGCGCTCGACCGCCCGGCGCTTGCTCTTGCCGACCACATCGGGCACGGCGACGGTGCCCGGCTGCACCGGTGCCTGCATGCGCAAGACGACGCGGGTGCCGCGCGCCACGCGCGTACCGGCAGCCGGCGCCTGCGCGCGCACGATGCTCGCGTCCGTGACGTTGCCCGTGGCCTCGAGGCGGATCGTGAGACCGGCGTCGGTGAGCAGCTCGCGCGCTTCTCGCAGCGAACGGTTCACGACGCTCGGCACGCGCACGGTGTTGACCGCCGGGGGCACGCTGGTCGCGGCCAAGGTGACGACGAGCGACGTCCCGCGCGGCACGCGCGTGCCGGGGGCGAGGCTCTGGGCGTTGACGCGATGCAGCGGCGAGGTGCCGCCGCGATAGATCCCATTGAGACCCGCGGCCGTGAGCACCGCCGTCGCGCGTTGACGCGTGAGTCCGATGAGGTTCGGCACACGCACGACGCCCGTCGTGCCGGTGAACACGTACTGGAAGGGCACGCGGGTTCCGCGCGCGAGGGCGACACCGGGTGCGATGCCCTGGCGCACGACCTGGGTCGTGCCCACGCCGAAGTCGGGCCCCTCGGCGACGCCGCGAAGACCCGCGCTTTGGAGGAGCGCCGCGGCGCGCTGCTTCGTCTTGCCGAGCAGCTCGGGCATGCGCGTCGAGAGCGGTAGCACGATGCGCACCGTGGCGCCATGGCGAACGCGCCGGCCGGGACCGGGCGACTGGTGCGCGATGCGGTCCACCGGCTCGCCGGGCGCTTCGGCGCGCTGGATCTGGACGGCCAGTCCGCTGGCGAGCAGCGCGGCGCGCGCACGCAGCACGTCAAGTCCGACGACGCGCGGGACGACAACCGTCTCCTGCCAACCGACCGGCGGTCGTGCGGCAACGGTGAGGACGACGCGCGAGCCCGCGTCGACGCGTCGACCCGAGCCGGGCGACTGCTGCAGCACGGTGCCGGGCGGCAGACCGCTCACGCGTCGCGTCACGACGGGGCGTAGACCCAGCCGGCTGAGGAGCTGCGTCGCCTCGTCGCCCCGCATGCCGAGCAGGCTCGGCACGCGCACCGTCGTGACCGTGCCCGTAGGCAACGCGACGGTGAAGCGCACGGCATCGCCGATGCGCAGGAGCGCGCCCGCAGGCTCCTGCTGGCGCACGACGGTGAACGCACGCACGCCAGAGACGCTGGCGAAGCTCGGACGCGGAATCAGGCCGGCCTCGTGCACGAGGCGCTGGGCCTCGACCAGCGTCGCGCCGAGGAGTCGCGGCACGACGGTGCGGTCCAGGTCGGGCAACGCGCCGCCGTCGCCGGAGATCTGCACGCGCACGACGCCACCGGGCACGATCTCCGCGCCCGTGCGCGGGTCCTGGCTCATGACACGGTCGGGGGCCATGGCGGCCTGGGGCACGTAGTCGACGTCGATCACGAGACCGAGCGCGTCGACCAGGGCGCGCGCCTCCGCCTCGCTCTTGCCGATGAGCGCCGGCACGAGCACGGAAGGCCGAACGATCTTCACGCTGAGCACGCCGCGTAGCGCGAGGCGTCGGCCCGCGCGCGGCTGCTGCTGGATCACGCGACCCGCATCACGTCGCTCGCCGTCCACGAGTTCGATGTCGAGCACGTAGGCTTCCTCGACGCGCAGCACGAGCTCGTCGTACGTCATGCCGCGCACGTCGGGCACGATCGTCTGCACGAAGGGCTCGATGCCGACGAAGAGCACGACCTCGGCGCCCGGCTGGAGCACGCTGTTCGGCTTCGGCTCCTGCCGGTCCACGATGTCCACCGGCCGGCCGGCGATCGTGATCACGCGGACCTGCAGGCGCAGCTGCTCGAGGCGCTTGATCGCCTCCTCGACGTTGGCGCCCTCGACGAAGGGCATCGAGATGGCCTGGAGCTGCGCCGGCGCGGGCTTCTCGTCCTCCTCGCGCGGCGCGGCCCACGCCATGTCCGGAACGACGAGGGCAAGTGCGAGAAGCGCGCCGAGCGCGGCGCCGAGTCGTGAGCGCATGCGGGTCTCCGAGGCTGGAGCGATCCTCTACTTGAACAGGTCTTTGATCTTGCCCCAGGCCTTCTTGTGTTGCTTGCGGAAGTAGCGGCCGACCTTCTCGATCGCGTTCCGGTCGTCCTTCTTCTGCGGTGCGACGGCCGTGCCCGTCGCGC
>JASJAY010000180.1 GCA_030066775.1 Planctomycetota bacterium | reverse complement strand
AGGCGGTCGTAGCCGAACATCTCGCCGCCCGGCGCGGCCGCCTCCGTGGCGCCATCGGTGTAGAGCAGGAGCGTATCGCCGGGCTCGAGCGTGAGCGCCTCGTGATCCTCGAAGCCCGTCCCCGGCAGGATGCCCAGGATGCGCCCCGTCGGGTCGAGCGCTTCGACCGTGCCGCTCGCGGCGCGCCACAGGTACCCCGGCGGGTGACCGGCGTTGATGAACTCCATGGTGCCTGTCTCGGGGTGCACCACGGCCATGAACATGCACATGAAGTTGCCGCTGGTCATGTCGCGGACCAGGAAGTCGTTGAGCATGTTCATGACTTCGGCGAGCGAGTCCTTCGTCTCCGCGAAGGCCCGTAGCAGCGAACGCGCCTGCGCCATGACGAGCGACGCACCGAGGCCGTGCCCCGATACGTCTCCCACGACGACGCCCAAGCGTCCGCTCGGCAGCTCGATGAAGTCGTAGTAGTCGCCGCTCGCATCCTCGCAGAGCTCGTTCATTCCGGCGCCGAACAGGAAGCCCATGCTGGCGTCGGCGCGCTCGGGCTGGAACGCACGCTGCACGTTCTGCGCGAGCGCGATCTCGCGGTCCTGCCGCTCCTTCTCGATCGCGGAGCGGTGCAGGCGCGCGTTCTCGATCGCGAGCGAGGCGTGGACGGAGAGCGACTCGAGGAACGTCTCGTCGCGATCGTCGAAGTTGCCCTGGTCCTTGTTCAGGAGCTGGAACACCCCGACGATCGTGCCGTCGCGTCGACGGATGGGCGCGCAAAGCATCTGCCGCGTCCGGAAGCCGGTCTTCTTGTCCCACGAGGCGTCGAAGCGATCGTCCTCGTGCGCATCGACGATGTTGATCACCTCGCCGGTCTGCGCCACGGTGCCCGCGATGCCCTTGCCGATCGGCAGGCGGATCGTGAGGTTCTCGTCGCCCTGGAGCACGCGCGACCACAGCTCGTCGCCGTCGTCCGACAAGAGGAAGACGGTGCCGCGCTCGGCATGCACGCCGCGGCGGGCGGCGTCGAGGATGAGCCCGAGGAGCTCGTCGAGGTCGAGCGTCGTGTGCAGCGCGTAGCTCGCCTCGATGAGGTGCTTCTGGCGCTGCAGCTTCTCTTGGAGCTGGCTGACCGTATCCGTCACGCCGTGACCATACCTCCCCGCTACACCAGCACCTCTTCGATCTCGATCGGGCCATCCAGCATGCGGTGCACGGGGCAGCGCCCGGAGATCACGTGAAGCCGCTCGCGCTGCGCGTCGTCGAGCGGCCCTTCGAGGGCCACCTCCTGGCGCATGCGCGTCACGCTCTCCGGATCCTTGGGATCCGCAGGATCGAGCGTCACGCGGACCTGGACCCCCTCGAGCGGCCAGTCCTTGCGCTGGGCGTACATCTGCAGCGTGATCGCGGTGCAGGTGCCCAGCGAGGCCGCCAGCAGCTCGGTCGGCTTCATCGCGCTGTCCGCCCCACCGACCTCGACGGGTTCGTCGGCCACGGCGGTGTGACGACCGTTCGTCACCTCCGTCCGGAAGCCCTCGGTGCTCTTGACGCGAACGTCAATCATCGTCATCTCCATGGCGCGCGGTGATGACGGACGAGATGCCGCCCCGCACACCGAAGTCCCCGGTTACCTCGAGCTGGCGCGGGTCGAGCACCGCCGCCAGGTCGTCGCAGATGCGGTTGATGACCGCCTCGTAGAACGCGCCCTCGTTGCGATAGGCCTGCAGGTAGAGCTTCAGGCTCTTCAGCTCCACGCACTTCGCGTCGGCCACGTACGCCACCTCGATCGTGGCGAAGTCGGGATGGCCCGTCAGCGGGCACAGCGACGTGAACTCGTGCGCGGTGTGCACGATCTCGTAGTTGCGCTCCGGATTCGGGTTGTCGAAGACCTCGAGGATGTCGCGGCTGGGTGCGGTCATGAGCGTCGTCCTGTTCCGGGCCTTCGTTACTTGAAGACCGTCGGGTGCTTGGGCTCGCCGTCCTCCGCTGCGTAGCGCAGCGGCAGGTCGAGCGTGATCGTCTCGGGCGCCTTGCAGATCCCGTCCTTGTCGGAGCACACCTGGATCGTCAGCAAGAGCGTCACGCGCCGCGGTCCGGGCGGCGCATCGGCGGGCACGACGAGCTCGGCGCCGATCTCGAACGTGCCTCCGTAGCGCGGCTGCGCGTCCTCGATCCGGCTGGCCTCCGGGAAGCGCACGTTCTCGAGCGCGGCGGGCGCGCCCTCCGCGAGCTTCAGCTCCATCGGGAGGACGGCCTCGCCGCCCGGCCCCGCCGCGTGCCAGCCTTCGTCGAGGGCGACGCGCACGAGGATCGGCACCCGGCTGCCGGGCTTGGTCCGATCACGCGCCGCGAACAGGTCGACCAGCGCCACGTCCTGGCGCAGGTGCACGTCGCCGACGGCCGCATGCGCGGTCCCCGCCGCCTCCTGCTGCTGGCGCAGCACCATGGCGCGGTAGAGCGCCATCAGCATGCTGGCCATGCGCGGCTGGCCGAGCAGCGGGCGGAACGCACCGAGCGTGCGATCCGCGGCCTGCTCGAACGACTCGTCCTTCGTGCGCGCGGCGAGGCGCAGGCACGCGCGGGCGGCGACGCCGTTGTCGCTGGGGATCGGGCTGTCCCAGACCTCCTTGGCGCGCGCGATGAGCGTCTCGTGGCTGCCCGTGGACGTGGCCCAGAAGCCGCCGCCCTGCTCGTCCGCGAACATCTCGACCATCCGCTTGCCGAGGGCCTCGGCCTCCGTCGCCCAGCGTTCCTCGCCCGTGGCGTCGGCCAGGTCGAGCAGCGCCGAGAGCAGGTGCGCGTGGTCCTCGCAGAAGCCCACGATCTCGGGGCCCGAGGCCTTGGGGAAGCGCAGGAGCGTCCCGTCCTCGCGACGCGCGGTCGTGAGCAGCACGTCGGCCAGGGCCTTCGCCCGCTCGAGGTACTCGGGCAGGTCGCAGTCGACGCCCGCGCGCACGAAGCCGGAGATGAGCAGCGCGTTCCAGGCGGTGATCACCTTGTCGTCGAGGCCCGGCTGCGCGCGCTTCGCGCGGTCCGCCAGCATGCGCTCCATCAGGCCGTCGAGGCGCGCCTGCATGGCGTCCGGCTTCATCTCGTGCTTCGCCGCCAAGACGTCGACCGAGATGGGCAGGTAGACGATGTTGCGTCCCGTCGTCTGCTGGGTCGCCTCGTCGCGGAAGTTGCCCGACGCCTCGAAGCCGAAGGCCTCGGCCGCGAAGCCGGCGTCGTCGCCGAGGGTCTCGACCAGCTCGGCCTGGGTCCACGTGTAGGTGAGCCCCTCTTCGCCCTCGGTGTCGGCGTCGAGGCTGGACGCGTAGCCGCCCCCCTCGCGCCGCATCTCGCGCTCGAGCCAGTCGCCGATACGCGTGACGACGCGCTTGTAGCGCGCGTCCTTCGTACGCGCGTACATGCCGGCATAGGCCTGCATCAGCAGCGCGTTGTCATAGAGCATCTTCTCGAAGTGCGGCAGGAGCCACCGCTCGTCGGTGCTGTACCGATGGAAGCCGCCGCCCACGTGGTCGTGGATGCCGCCCTCCTCCATCGCTTCGAGCGTCTTCGTCACATGCTCGAGCTCCGTCTCGTCGGCGCGGCCGCCGTCGAGGAAGAAGAGCAGCTCGGTGTGCGGGGGGAACTTGGGCCGCGTGCCCCAGCCCCCGTGGCGCGCGTCGAACGCGGCCTTCAGGGCATTCCGCATGTGCTCGATGAGGTCGGCGTCGCTGCCCGAGGTCTCGGGCACGTCGGGCCCGTCGCTCAGCAGCCGCACCCGCTCCGTGACGGCCTCGGCCTGGGCCAGGACCTTCTCGCGCTCCGTCTTCCAGACGCGTCCGATCTCCTTGGTCAGGCCCTGGAGCTGCTCCTTCTGCAGGTAGGTGCCGCCCCAGAAGGGCCGGCCGTCCGGGGTCATCAGCACCGTCATGGGCCAGCCGCCGCGCCCGAAGAGCTGAACGGCGTTCATGTAGATGCGGTCCACGTCGGGCCGCTCCTCGCGGTCCACCTTCACGCAGACGAAGGTCGCGTTGAGCAGCTCGGCCGTGGCCTCGTCCTCGAAGGACTCGTGCTCCATCACGTGGCACCAGTGGCAGGCCGCGTAGCCGACCGAGAGGAAGATCGGCCGGTCCTCGTCCTGGGCGCGCTTGAGCGCCTCGGGCCCCCACGGGTACCAGTCGACCGGGTTGGTCTGGTGCTGGCGCAGGTACGGGCTGCGCTCGTCCTTGAGGCGGTTGAGCTTCACGGCGGCCTTCCCCTTTGGTTCGTCCGGCTGGTCCTCGGAACACGCCGAACCCGCGCCCAGGAGCAGGGCGAGGGCTACGGAGGGGAGCAGGGCCCGGCGCATGGGGGCGCGACCGTATCAGCGCCGTGCGGGCGGATTCGGAAGGACCCAGGAGAATTGAACAAGGCCGCGCCCGAGGGCGCGGCCTTGCGGTGTTCTGTGCTGTCCGCTGGCTAGCGGGCTACTTGATCGGCGCCATGGGATCCAGCGGCGGGAGCTCCCCGGCGGGCGGCGCATCGCCGACCGGCGGAAGGGCGTTGCCATCAGGACCGCCGACGGCGGTGTCGATCGGAGCCAGGGGGGCGTCGACGGCGACGTTCTCGACGCCGGCAGCCTCGGGCACCTCGCACTCCTGCGTGCGGCGCCACTCCCAGCGCGGACCGCAGACCACGACCTCGCGGGTCTGGGTCTCGAACACCGCGGGGACCTGGATCTGCTTGTAGTAGCCAGGCGTGACGGTGACGGTCTTGGTCTGGGGCTCGAAGACAGCCGGGACCACCTCGGTGCGGCAGCCGCCCGGGTTCACGCACACGCGCTCCATCGTCGTCTGGTACTGCGGCGGCACGTCCACGAGCGTCCAGCACTCACCCAGCTGCTCCTGGGGCTTGAGGCTCTTCGACTCGCAGTCGACCTTGCGCCACTCGGTCTTGCCGGGGGCGACGCAGACGGTCTTGGGGACGTCCTTGTACTCCGGCGGAATGTTGATCTGCCGGGTCGACTCAGGCTGCACGCAGACGTTCTCCGTGACCTGCTTCGTGACCGGCGGCACCCACTCCTGGCGGCAGCCCTCGGGCTGCACGCAGATCTGCTCGCTGACCGTCTCGGTCACGGCGGGCACGCGCACGTAGCACCAGACCTCACCCGGACGCGCATCCGGCGGACGCTGGCCGGCGGGCTGCGTCGCGACGGCCGTTGCGGCCGGCGTCGGCGCGCAGGGATCCTGCGGCGGCGGATCGCACGGCGTCGGGGCCGCGGGGGTCGCGCACGTGTTGCAGTCGTTGAAGGGATTCAGGTCGGCAATGTCAAAGTCCAGTCCACAGGACTGGCAACCGCCCGTCAGGCTCACTACGGCCACCAGGACGGCAAGTCGGATCCAACGGTCCCGCATGGGGTCCTCCTCCAAATGGGTCCAGATCTCCGCCGAACGACCTCCCAGGACGCGCGACAGCGAGGGCGAACCTCCTACCTAGACCTCTGTAGATCGGTCGAAAACCGATCTGCCTCAACCTTTTGGGAGTCTATCAGCCCCCCCGCGCCACAAGCCCGGAACCGGGGGCTCCGAGCGCTTTGCCCGGGTCCCCGGCGAGTCCTCTGTCTCGCCTCTGTCACGGCCCCTTCGACGCCCACCGCGGCCCTGATCGGGCGCATGAAGGACGCGAGAAGACCCCGCGCCCGACCACACCCCGCCGCCCTTACGCCGACCCTAACTGCCGGACGTCCGGCGCACGTGTTCGCCTAAACGGCGAACGTTCGCCGCTCTTGTCCACCTGACAGAGCGCCCGCTCCCCACCTTTGTCCACCTAACTGCCGGACGTCCGGCGCGCCTGTTCGCCTAACGGCCGACGCTCCACCGAAGCCCTCGCGGTAGTCTCGCCGCTTCAGGGGGAGGCATGGACACCCACGCGGGCCGTCATCGAACCGTGGCCTGGATCGGGACCGCAGTCTGCGCCGTGGTGGTGGCCATCGTGCGGATGGATCCTGAGCTGCAGACGCTCGGAGGCGTCGCGTCAGGCGGCCGGCTCGACTCGAACTTCCCGCTCCGGGACAACGCGCCTCTGTTCGTCCTGGGAATCGGCTGGAGCTTCCTGGGCTGGTCGACGTTGCCAGCTCCATGGACCGAGCGGCCGCTCAATCCCATCCTGGGTGGCTTGGCGTTCCTCATCACCGGAACCGTCTGGTGTGCGCTGACCCCTGCCCGCCTCGATGGCGTTGCAGGCGCCGCCGCCCCTTCGTGGTGGGTCCTCGTCGCGGGGAGCGGGTTCGCCGTGCTATGCACCGCGCTGGCCTTGCGTCGCGCCCTCGAGGACGAGCGGGCGATGGAACAGGCAACGGAGGCGTTCGACTGAGGCTCCGTGTGAGAGGGCTTGCGCAACGCCAAACTGCCAGCACGTCCCGCACCCGCCGGACGTCCGGCGC